>NZ_JADEWG010000016.1 GCF_015207735.1 [Phormidium] sp. LEGE 05292 | reverse complement strand
CCACCTCCCCATCAGTTATCTGTAGCAAACATTTAGGTATTCGATATGAGAGTTACTCTTCCGCGCCAAAGTCTGCTCTTAGCTTTGCTTCCTGCTCATTGGTCAGATTGGATTGAATTAATTCGCCTCGTTCTTCAGGGGTAAAAGCGGCTTCTACTTTATCGATCGTCACTTGACCCGTCAGCAAGAACAGAGCGGAAGTTCCTTCTGTTACTTTGCTTTTCACATTATTGATAAAGTCGTCATTAATTCCATAGTCCGTAAAATGACCGGAAAGCGCACCGACTGCTGCTCCCATTGCCATTCCCAGGAACGGCATAAAGAAAATGAATCCAAACAGCATTCCCCAGAATGCACCACCTAATGCTCCTGCGCCTGTGGTGTCCAATGCCTGATAGGTTTTCGGACGTTTGCGACCTTGGGGCCAAGAGACGATCGCCGCATCAATAACCTGAATTAGCTGCTGTTTTTGTAGTTCTTGTAGCTTGCTGAGAGCCTTATCTGCACCGTCAGCTGTATCAAATTTCCAGACCGTTAATGCTGCCATAATTTACGTTTTCCTGTGCTGAAAGTTGAGACAAAACTGAAATTTTCAATAGACCTCTCCAATAAATCTTGTAGGGTAGGCATCCTGCCTGCCTTTAAGATTCCTTTTTGGAGATGTCTAATCAGTTGAACATATCTTTGTCAAAGCAATTGCAACTCTATCAAAGAAAAGTGACAAACTGATGAAAATTCAATCAATGGCTGAATATTTTTGCAGAACTTAGGGGCATTGCACACCAGAAGCTAGCTTGGCTCTGGCAGTTTCTACTTTTGCTGCTGCTTGCTGAATCTGAGCAGCAGCCTGTCCTAAAGTTTCCTTGGCAGGCAAATTTTTAATCGTTTTCACTAAATTATCTTGCGCCTGTTTCAGTTCATTTCGTAGTTCAGCTTGCTCAACAATTGCTGCACTGGTTAATCGATCGAGCGCAAATTGGATTCGATCTTCTACTGCTTGCACTTCTCCCACAGTAGAATTAGGAGTTAAAGTATTCAGCTTTGCTAGGTCTTGTTGCAAAGTCGCAACACTTTTACACAGATCAGTTTTGTCTTTTGCCGCTTCTTGAGATGGTTTCTGAGAACAACTTACAAGAGCAATCATTGACAGGGTTGCTAACATAAACATTGATTTTTTCATTGTTGCTCCATCCCGTTTTTTGCAAATTAGTAGTTTGAGGAATTCCAGTAATTAAGGTTTGGGAAAATAGCAGGCAAGATGCCTGCTCTACATCTCTAGATTCTTTATTGGTATTACTCCACAAGCTTTCCCAGTCCCTAGTCCCCAGTCCCCAATCCCCTTGAACCAAGGTTTTGTCAAGCCCCTAAACTCATATCCTGTGTTATGCGATCGCGTGTGACAGTTGCCTAAGTCCTGTAGCTATAATCTTTCCAGTATGAGCAAAGGTTAACCGTGACAGTAAATCAGCCTCTCAAAAACTATATTAATGGGGAATGGCAGATATCCAGCGCCAGCAACTACCTACAAGTAGTTAACCCTGCGACAACCGAAGTATTGGGTACAGTACCATTGTCTCCTGCAACTGAGGTAAATGCAGCTGTTGCGGCTGCCGCAACAGCGGGAAAACTTTGGCGACAGACTCCACCAACAGAACGAGTGCAATATTTATTCAAATTAAAAAACCTCTTAGAAGCTAGTTTTTCAGATTTAGCGGAAACCGTAACTGTTGAGTGTGGTAAAACATTAACTGAAGCCAAAGGTGAATTGCGAAGAGCGATCGAAAATGTGGAAGTCGCCTGTGGCATTCCGATGTTAATGCAAGGATATAACTTAGAAGATGTGGCGCGGGGAATAGATGAATTCATGATTCGTCAACCTGTGGGAGTCACGGCAATAATTTGCCCTTTTAACTTTCCGGGAATGATTCCTTTTTGGTTTTTACCATATTCTATTGCTTGCGGAAATACGGTAATTGTGAAACCTTCGGAAAAAGTGCCGTTGACAATGGAAAAGATTTTCCAATTGTTAGAACAAACGCAACTACCAAAAGGAGTGGTAAATTTAGTTAACGGTGCTAAAGAAGCGGTAGATGCTATTTTAGATCATCCTACGATTCGGGCAATTAGTTTTGTTGGTTCGACTCCAGTTGCTAAATATATTTATAGTCGCGCTGCTGCTAATGGGAAGCGTGTCCAATGTCAAGGAGGGGCGAAAAATCCGATTATAGTTTTACCGGATGCGGAGATAGAAACAACGGTAAAAATTGCGGCTGATAGTGCTTTTGGTTGTGCGGGACAACGTTGTTTGGCGGCATCTTTGGCGGTGACAGTTGGAGAAGCAAAAGATAGTTTTACAGAAGCGATCGCAAATGCCGCATCTAAGCGCGTGGTAGGATACGGTTTAGATCCTAATGTGGAAATGGGGCCTGTAATTTCTCCTGAAAGCAAACAAAGAATTGAAAATTTAATTCAACTTGGTGTTGATGAAGGAGGAAAATTATTAGTTGATGGCAGAAGCCCGGAAATTTCCGGTTATGAAAAAGGTAACTTTATTAAACCAACAATTCTGCAAAACGTTAACCCAACTGGAGAAATTGCTCGCACAGAAATCTTCGGCCCTGTGTTAGGTTTAATTCATTTAGATACAATTGAGGAGGCGATCGCATTTGTCAACAGCGGCGAATGGGGAAACATGGCTTGTTTATTCACCACAAATGGTGCCGCTGCCAGGAAATTCCGTTATGAAGCCGAAGCAGGTAATATTGGCATTAATATCGGCGTAGCAGCACCGATGGCATTCTTTCCTTTTAGTGGTTGGAAAGCTAGTTTCTTTGGTGACTTACACGGACAAGGAAGAGACGCAGTAGAATTTTTCACCCAAACAAAGGTAATTGTAGAACGTTGGCCCAAGGACTGGTCAAGGCAATTCTAAAAAGGCAACAATCAGGATTTACAGATTTACATGATGAGCAAGATTAATCCTGTTAATCATGTAAATCAATAAATCCCGATCGCGTTTTAATTAGGAGCAATGACAATTAAATAATCATTTTCTCTAAGTATATAATGTGTTGGGGGGTTAGCAATTACTTCTCCTTCATTGTCTTTTTGCACGGCGATTACAGTTGTTTGATGGTGTTGTTTCATATAGATAAAAACTTCCAAGAATGTCAAACCAATTTGCTCTTTAGGCAAAGGAATTTTATAAATTTGATTACCATCTTCAGGACTGAATATCTCAGAAAATACCTGAGTAATACCATGATTAATAGTAGCTTGGTAAATTAGCATACTACTTAACTCACTGCTGACAATTATTTCATCGGCGTTAGCTCTTTTACAAGTTTGAATATAACCAGGGTCTACTAATTCTACAATTGTGTAAGCATTACGATTAATACTTTCTACGGTTAAGGTAGAGAGAATAACTTTAGCATCACGAGCCAAATTATCTAAACTATCATCACCTAAAATTATTACAGTTTTAGCCTCAGTTAGATTAGCGCGATGTAAAGTTTCGTCAGATACTTGACCTTGAATAAAATATAAATATTTATCATCAACAGGCTTACTGTCAATATTGGCAATTAAAATTATGGGGACTGTTTTGGTTTGATTGTCAGAGCGCAACTCATTTAAAATTAATTTAGCGCGGTAATTCCATTCGCATAATATGATGTGATTCTTAAATTTATAATTGGTCATACCTCGATCCTCTTTAATTTTTCTATCTACTAAAATGCTGGCAATAGTAGCACTGAAGGTAGCCAAGATCCCAATACTACAAAACATATTGACGATCGCAATTAACCTACCACCAAATGTGGTGGGTGTAATGTCACCATAACCAACAGTTGTTAAAGTAACGATACTCCACCACAAAGCATCTGTAATTGACAAATTGGGTTCTAAGAACGATAAACCGATCGAACTAAATGCCAGGACAATTCCGAGAAATAAAATTAAACGATCGAGCTTTTCCCGGTGCAAAAAGTGCCAGAACCTTTTGCCATAACTTGGTAAACTGGTATCTGGCTCCTTTGTTCGCTGCAAAGTTATTTACTCCTTGATTTCACAATAGTTAAAAGCCAAGCTTATTCTATTGTAGAGTTTCTCGATTCCCGATCGCTGGAATTATCGATCGGCATAACCAAAATCTTATCAACTCGGTTGCCGTCCATATCTACTACTTCAAAACAAAAACCTTTCCACTCAAATTTATCGGTTGCGGTGGGAATTCTGCCTAAATGTGCCATTACTAAACCACCCATTGTGTTGTAGCTGCCTCTTTGTTCGCGAGTCAATTGTTCAATTTCAAACTTTTCTAAAAATTCATCTACAGAAAACATTCCATCAATTAACCAAGAACCATCATCCCGTTGCACAGCTAAGGGTTGATCGGTATCATCAACAGAAGGAATATCACCGACAATTTCCACTAAAATATCATTGAGAGTCACTAAACCTTGAATTACTCCATATTCATCAACCACAAACACAATATGAGTACTAGTCTGTTTAAACATTTCCAGAACTTTTAACCCTCTGGTACTTTCTGGAACAAACAAAGGTCGGCGCAAAGATGCAGATAAATCTAAAGGTTGAGAGTTTAAACAGCGAGAAAGCAGATCGGTGACTGGTAAAACACCCAGGACATTATCTAATTCTCTTTGGCAGACAGGGAAGCGAGAATGTTCGGCATTAGTAATTTTTTCCCGATTCACTTCTGCGGAATCTTCAATATTTAACCAAACAATTTCCGGTCGAGGTGTCATGAAAGCATTAACTGGTCGATCGCCTAAACGAAACACCCTTTCTACCATGTCTTGTTCCGCTTCTTCAAAAGTTCCCGCTTCCGTACCTTGTTCAATTAAAACTTTAATTTCTTCTTCTGTTACTTCTGGTTCCTCAGAAGGTCTAATTCCCAAAAGTCGTAATACCAACTGAGTGGAAGTACTCAAAAAAGAGACAAAAGGCGCAGTAATCATTGCCAAAAATCGCATCGGTATAGCTACAATTGCTGCTATGGGTTCGGGACTATTTAATGCTATGCGTTTAGGCACTAATTCACCGACGATCAGAGTTAAATAAGTAATAATTAAAACGGCAAGTACGGAAGCGATCGTATCCCCGTAAGCTCTGAGAAAGGGGATACTGTTTAAAATTGGTCTGACGTACCTAGAAATTGTTGTTTCACCAAATGCACCAGAAACAATACTCAACAAAGTAATGCCAATTTGTACCGTCGGGAGAAACTGATTGGGTGCATTCGCCAAGGACAAAGCGAATTCAGCTTTGTGATCGCGGGTAGCCATCTGTTGCAAGCGTACCTTGCGCGAGGAAACGATCGCCATTTCCGACATGACCAGAAAGCCGTTAGAGATAATCAGCAGTAGGATAATCAGAAAATCGGTAGTAAAAGACATGGGATCTGAGAATATAAGACAAAAAAAGGCTCCAAAACAGAAGGCAGAAAGGTTTGCTCAGCTTTTATATTCAGCTTTTGTTCGATCGTTTCTACCCTGCTGCACTAATTAAATGCTAAATCCTTTAAAACGATAATCTACTTCCAGAAACTCAAGACCTGGGAGTAAATGCAGTTTCCTTATTTAAAATGGTTCTTTAGAGGTAGCGCAATCAAAACTATCGCTTTCCCTACCTTCCGCCTTCCACTGTAGAGCAAACTCTTCAATTTAAAATCCAAAATCCAAAATCCAAAATCCAATGACCTTTTCTTCGATTATCCGTGCTTTAGGCCGATCGCCACTGACTAACGAAATTCTTACCAAACTCAACCGACAACAGCATCTCAGGTTGAGTGGTGTGCCGCGTCTTCCCAAGGGTTTAGTTGCTTCGGCGATCGCGCAAACTGCTCAAAATAACTTGTTGGTCGTCACCGCTACTTTGGAAGAGGCGGGACGTTGGACGGCGCAGTTAGAAGCGATGGGTTGGCAAACGGTGCATTTTTACCCAACTTCGGAAGCTTCTCCCTACGAACCTTACGCGCCAGAGTCGGAGATGACTTGGGGACAAATGCAGGTTTTGTCGGATTTGATTAGTCATGGGTCGGTGGGTGAGTCAGCGGGTAAAATGGCGATCGTGGCGACTGAGCGATCGCTTCAACCTCATTTGCCACCACCGAAGGTTTTTCAAGAGTATTGTTTGACTCTGAAGTTGGGAGAAAGCGCGGATTTGGATGAGTTTTCCCGGAAGTTGGCGCTTTTGGGTTATGAACGAGTTTCTTTGGTGGAAACTGAGGGTCAATGGAGTCGGCGCGGGGATATTATTGATGTTTTTCCGGTTTCGGCTGAGTTACCTGTAAGGTTGGAGTGGTTTGGCGATGATTTGGAGAAGATTCGGGAGTTTGACCCTTCTACTCAGCGTTCTTTGGATAAAATTGAGCGTTTGTTGTTGACTCCGACGGATTTTACGGCGATTTACCGGGGAGTTGTGGGGGAATTGAACCACGAAGGCACGAAGGACACGAAGGAAGAGGAAGAAGAAGAGAGAGAAGAGGTTTGGCGGTTGTTGAGTTCGGCTTTTGGGGAACCTGCTTGTTTGTTGGATTATTTGCCGGATAATACTTTGATTGCTGTTGATGAACCGGAACAGTGTGAGGCGCACAATGCTGTTTGGTTTAATGCGGTTGAGGAACAGTGGAAGTTGGGGAATGGGTCAAATCCACCAGTTTTTAAGAAGTTACATTGTGTTTTTGGGGATTGTTTGGGGAATGGTTCGCGGTTTCAACGGGTAGATTTGTCGGAAATTGCGGAAGATTCTTCGCTGAATTTGGCTAGTCGTTCGGTTCCGGCGACTCCGCATCAGTTTGCTAAGTTGGCGGAAACTTTAAGGCAAGAAAGGGAAAGAAATTTTGCGATTTGGATTGTTTCGGCGCAACCTTCGCGATCGGTTGCGCTGTTGCAAGAACATGATTGTCCGGCGCAATTTGTCCCGAATCCCCGCGATTTTCAAGCAATAGAAAAGTTACAAATTCAACATACGCCTGTGGCGGTGAAATATTCCGGTTTGGCGGAGTTGGAAGGGTTTATTTTGCCGACTTTCCGCTTGGTTGTTGTGACCGATCGCGAATTTTACGGTCAGCATTCTTTAGCTACTCCAAGTTATATTCGCAAGCGGCGACGTGCAGCTTCTAAACAAGTTGACCCGAATAAGTTACAAGCGGGTGATTATGTAGTCCATAAAAGTCACGGAATCGGCAAGTTTCTCAAGTTAGAAAAACTGACGATTAATAATGAAACTCGTGAATATTTGGTAGTTCAATATGCTGATGGTTTGCTCAGAGTAGCAGCAGATCAATTGGGTGGTTTGTCCAGATTTCGCAGTACGACAGATAAACCCCCGGAATTAAACAAAATGACCGGGAAAGCTTGGGAAAATACCAAGTCAAAAGTTCGCAAAGCAATTAAGAAGCTGGCGGTTGATTTACTAAAATTATATGCCAAACGCGCTCAAGAGCAAGGTTTTGCTTATCCGATCGACAATCCCTGGCAAGAAGAAATGGAAGACTCTTTCCCTTACCAACCAACGCCAGATCAATTAAAGGCAACTCAAGATGTAAAACGGGATATGGAATCTCCTCGACCAATGGATCGTTTGGTTTGTGGCGATGTCGGTTTTGGGAAAACAGAAGTTGCAATTCGGGCAATTTTTAAAGCGGTGACTGCGGGTAAACAAGTCGCGGTTTTAGCACCAACAACGGTTTTAACTCAGCAACATTATCACACTTTGAAAGAGCGGTTTTCTCCTTATCCAATTAATGTCGGTTTGTTGAATAGATTCCGCAGCGAAGAGGAAAAACGCGATATTATTCGTCGTCTCGCTACAGGTGAATTGGATATAGTTGTGGGAACTCAACAACTGTTAGGTAAAACTGTTGCTTACCGAGATTTGGGTTTGTTGGTAGTGGATGAAGAACAGCGATTTGGTGTTAACCAAAAGGAGAAAATTAAGAGTTTAAAAGCTCAAGTTGATGTGTTAACTTTGACCGCGACTCCTATTCCCAGAACTTTATATATGTCGCTGTCGGGAATTAGAGAAATGAGTTTAATTACAACTCCGCCTCCTTCCCGTCGTCCGATTAAAACTCATCTTGCACCTTACGATTCTGAAGCGGTGAGAACTGCAATTCGTCAAGAAATAGATCGCGGAGGACAAATATTTTATGTTGTTCCCAGAATAGAAGGAATTGAAGAAACCGCAACAAAAATCAGGGAAATGGTTCCCGGTGCACGAATTGCGATCGCACACGGTCAACTCGATGAATCTGAGTTAGAATCCACAATGTTAACCTTCAGCAATGGCGAAGCGGATATCTTAGTTTGCACCACAATTATTGAGTCTGGTTTGGATATTCCTCGCGTTAATACTATCTTGATTGAAGATGCCCAAAAATTCGGTTTAGCTCAACTTTATCAGTTGCGGGGAAGAGTTGGTCGTGCCGGAATTCAAGCACACGCTTGGTTATTTTATCCCAAGAAAAGTCAACTTTCTGATGCGGCGCGTCAGCGTTTACGAGCTATTCAAGAGTTTACTCAATTAGGTTCCGGTTATCAATTAGCCATGCGCGATATGGAAATTCGTGGCGTTGGTAATTTGTTGGGTGCGGAACAGTCGGGACAAATGAATGCGATCGGTTTTGACCTCTATACAGAAATGTTACAAGAGGCGATTCAAGAAATTCGCGGTCAAGAAATTCCCCAAGTTGATGATACGCAAATTGACTTGTCGCTGACGGCGTTTATTCCATCTGATTACATAACAGATTTGGATCAAAAGATGAGTGCTTATCGATCGGTTGCAGCGGCTAAATCGAAAGAAGAGTTAGATCAAATTGTGGCAGAATGGAGCGATCGTTTTGGCGCTGTTCCCCCTGCTGCAAGACAATTGTTAAGGGTGATGGAACTTAAACAAGTGGCGCGGAAGTTAGGTTTTTCGCGCATTAAACCTGATGGTAAACAGCACGTAATTTTAGAGACTAAAATGGAGGAACCTGCTTGGAATATTTTAGCGGCGAATTTGTCGGAAAATTTGCGATCGCGTTTTGTCTTTACTCCAGGTAAAATAACTATTCGAGGCTTAGGTGTGGTAAGTGCTGATAAACAATTACAAAGCTTAATCGATTGGTTAAGCAAAATGCAGGGAGCTTTACTAGAACCTGAACTCGCTGTTAATTTGTAAAATGGTCATTAGTCATTGGTTTTTTTGACTGATGGCTAATGGTTTATTGTGGAGTTCCCAAGTTAGTTTTTTTTTACCACAGATGTCCACAGATGAACACAGATGTACACAGATGTACTGTTAGCTTTTTTGTGGGAGGCACAATGTTTTTTGAGAACGCAGATGTAGGCGTAGCCTTCCCGTAGGGTATGCAGATGAACGCAGATGAACGCAGATAGTATATCTAGGTTATCGGCTTTTGCTGGAGTCTTTTTTTCCACAAACGTCCACAGATGAATACAGATGAAAATAGATTTTACAAATGACAAATGACAAAGGACAAATGACTAATTTAGAAACTCGTTTGCGCTTCCTTCAGGAAGTGGCTATTTTTCAGGAAATTGAACACAATGATTTTTTACCAGAACTCGCCAAGAATTTAGAAGAAGTGGTGTTTCCTGTTAATCACACAATTTTTACTAAAGGTGATGAGGGACAATTGCTTTATATTTTGGTTTCTGGTAAGGTCAAGGTACATTTAGATGATTTCACTCTTGCCTATTTAGAACCTGGTAGCTATTTTGGCGAAATGGCTTTGTTTGAATCTCGAACTCGATCGGCTTCTGCTACTGCTGTAGAAGATTCTAAATGTTTAATTTTAACTGGGCAACAAGTTTATCAAGCAATTAAGCAAAGTCCTGATATTGCCATCAATATTATTCAACTTCTTGCCCGAAGAATTCGCAAGTTTAATCGGCTTTTCGGCGCTTCTGAAGAATTATTTTATTTAAAATTGAAAAAGCCAGCCTAAGTATAAGTCGAAATGTTTTAAATTAGGAATGGGGAATTGCTTATGATGCTCAGTGAAACCAACCTGCAACTTTTACAAAATATCCATATTTTTCGGGATATTGAACGAGAAGAAGTTTTATCACGACTCGCAAATAATTTTTCAGAAGTAGAGTTTCCCGCAGGTCACACAATTTTCAAACAAGGTGGAACTGGCTCTTTCTTTTACATTTTAATTTCCGGTGTTGTACAAGTTCATCTGGGAGGTTTGCAATTAGCACGGTTAGAAACAGGGGCATATTTTGGGGAAATGTCTATATTTGACCCCCAACCCCATTCGGTTTCAGTAACAACTTTGTCAGCTTGTAAATGTTTGGTATTAACTCAAGAACAAATTTTTAAGTTAATTCGAGAAAACCCAGAAATAGGGGTAAATATTATTCGCGTACTAGCAGGAAGAGTACGGATACAAAACCAACAATTTAGTGCTTGTTTGCGCGGACTCCTCACTGTGGCTTGGGCAGATGGCGAATATAATGAAGAAGAAAAAGAAGTTATCGAAAATTTGCTGCAAGATAACATTTATCCCGATACAAATCTTGGTTCTTTGCACCCAATTTCTGCTCCAGAATTAGCCGCTGCTTTACATGGGAATAAATCCCTAATTGAAAATTTTGTCAGAACCGCTGTAATTGTAGCTTTAGCTAATGGTACTTATTCAGAATCAGAAGATCGAGTATTACGAGAGTTTTGTACTGCTTTATTAGGTCAAAAGTTAGATATTTTAGAAGCGTTGAGGGCACTACTAAGTCCAGAAACTCTAGAAGTAAAGTCGCAGCTTTCTGCAAAGGGTAAACCTGTTTTCATTACTCCAAATGAAGTACTACAACCTGTACGTAAGTTCCTGGATGATATGGAAATTGAAAGCCCTTATATGGCGCGATTTTTATGTAAAATGATTCCCCCTCAATGTCCTTTTGAACGGGATATTGTTTTATTTGGACATAAGGTGATACATATTCCGCCAATGTGTAAGCTTAACCCTTTGTATGAACAGTTAGTAGGTTTGCGTTTTCGGGCGCTTTCTTATTTAGCTGATGAATGTAAAGAGGATATTTCTCCATACATTTGATCCCCCCTAACCCCCCTTGCAAAGGGGGGAACCAGAGGAAAATTTGATATAACTCAAAAAAAAGGTGGGTTTTATGCCCACCTAAATTTATGAAGAAGTTGGAAGACGGAAACTTAAGATTTAAATTTTTTCGCTTTGATAAATATTAGTCGCTGTGAGGGGAACTGTTGGAATTGATTGGTCAAAGTAAGTGTTTTTAGGCTTGGCTGAAAATAGCCGTTTCATAAAAAAAGAACTTAAGGAAGTAATCAGATATAAAGGTATAACCAAAGGCCAAGAAATGGTAATTATAACTAAAATAATCAAGGATAAAAAGTAATTTTCTGGAGTTGGCGTAGAGGAAGATTTAAAAAACTTTAACCAGTTTTTGGCAAAGTATAAACTGATAAGAAGATAAATAATTATTGAACTGGTTATTATTAAGTTCACTTTGGTTCATCCTGAAATAACTTCCTTTCTAAGAAAATTGTAGTGTTGGCAAAAGTTAATTCAAGGATTTATTTAGATGTTTCACATAAACTTCATAAAAACAGAGGATTTATAAAGTTTACTTGAAATTAGCGATCGCTTTTTCATAAACCGCTAAAGTTTCTCTGTTCACTCGTGAAACATTTAACCATTCTAAATTTGTTTTAGCTTGGTTTTGCCATTTGTGCAGAATTTCAGGCGAATTCAACAAATCAGATAAAGCTTTTGCTAAAGCACAACTATCTGTGGGAGGGACTAAAATTCCAGCTTTTCCATTATCCAATGCTTCCGGTATACCATCAACATTTGTCGCCACAATTGCACAGCCAGCTTCTCGCGCTTCTGATAATACCAAACCAAAAGGTTCTTGATGCGAAGCTAACACAAATATGTCGCAAGATAGAAGATATTTTTGCGGTTCAGGCTGAAAACCTGCAAAATGAATTCGGTCACTAAAAGGTGTATTTTGTGCCTGAGTTTCAAATGTTAGTTTATCAGGGCCATTTCCGACTAAATATAAATGTAATTTGGGAAAGTTAGCTGCAATTTTGCTAAAAGCATCAATGAGTTCAGCTATTCCTTTGCGACGATACATTCCGGCGACAGTAGCGATCGCAGGACGTTGTAAACTTAATGGTTGATACTCAGAAATATGCCGAGTGCGAGGACTACCCAAAGTGCCATTATAAACCACAGAAATTTTACTTTTAGGGATTCCACGCCGCACCATAGAAAGGGCTACAGCATTACTAATCGCAATTACGCGATCGGCTAAACCCATCAATACTGCACTGCGTTGAAATTCATTATGCACTGTTGAAACTAAAGCATAATTAAACCCCGGTTTTAATAATCTTGCTAATACAACTCCAGTCATCATGTGAGTATGCACAATATCCGGCTGAAATTCGCGCACAATTCCCCGATAAAATTGAGCAGCCTTAACTAAATTAACCGGATTTCTTGCTTGATTTAAAACAAAATGCTTCACCCCATATTTTGCCAACAAAACCTCAAATTCGCCTCCCGCAGAAGCAACAGCCACTTGATGACCTGCTTTCGCTTGGAGACAGGCTAGATCGATCGCCACATTGACAATACCATTGCCAATTTCTTGAACGTGATTTAAAAGATGTAAAATTCGCATGGGTTGGAGATTTTGGATTGACAATGACAGGCAAGATGCCTGTCCTACAACAATAAATATTCTCTCTTTCTTCTCTTTCTTCTCTTCCTTCGCGTTCTTTGCGTCCTTTGCGGTTCAAAAAAAAAATTACAACAAACTACCCGAAAGCTGATAGCTTGATTGAGACTCAACACCTAAAACCTTTAGATATTGATCCACAACATTATCCACAGTAAAATCTAACGCCCTTTCCTGCAACAACTGCGAATTAGTTGGGTTTTTCAACGTCTCCAAAATAGCATTTGCCAAAGCATTAACATCACCCACCGAAACTAACTTACCATACTTTCCATTTTCCAAAATCTCTGCTGGGCCACTCGGACAATTAGTAGAAACAACAGGAGTACCAACCGCCATTGCTTCCGCTACCACATTACCAAAACCTTCCCAAGCTGAAGAAAGTACAAACAGCTTTGCCTTTGCCATATAAGTATATGGATTTTCCTTAAATCCCGGCATATCCACATCATTTTCTAACCCTAATTCTCGCACCAAAGTTTCTAATTGATGGCGCTTTTCTCCCTCTCCCAAAATCATTAACTTAGCCGAAACTTGCTGTCTAACAATAGCAAAAGCTTTAATCAAAGTAGGAAAATCTTTTTGTGGTACTAACCGACCTACTCCTAAAATCACTGGCGGTTCTCCTGATGCAAACCAAGGATGATTGATGGGTTCTTTTGCCTTTTCAAATAATTCCGGCATGACGACAGGATTGTAAATTACATCGATATTTTTTACAGGTACTCCTGAAATTTGGGAGACATCTTCAGCAACTCCTTGAGAAGCGGCAATAATTCCATCGGCTAAAGGATACCATTGTTTGACTAAATAAGGTCTAATTTTACTCATAATTCCAGAGTCATTTTGGAATTGTTGAGAAAGATTTGTTTGGACACACATAATTATTTTTGTCGGTGTGCCAGAAAGACGTTTTGCCCAAGTAGCGGCGCTGAGAATATCTAAAGCCGAAAGTAAAAATTTAGGTTGTTCCTGTTGTAAGTAATGCCGCAAATTTAGGGTTTTCCAAAAGATTACCGGACTGCGGGAATTCAAGTTAATTAATCGAACTTCTGAGGGTACTTTTTCTAAATATTCTCCCTCAGCTTCTGCGAGTATTAAATCTGTTTTAATCCCACGTTTGGCGATACCTGATGCTAAGTGTAACATGGCTCTTTCTGCACCGCCACCATCAAGGTTAGGAAGGAAAAAACTGAAAGAAACATTTTGGTGAGTCATTTGTTTAAGATGGGTAACTTTTACTGAGGATTGAGAGCAAGTATTAGTGCTTTATCTGGTACGTTCAAATTGATAGTTGAAGTCGAGGATATTGGTTGAGAAGACATATTGCCATTGTCGTCTAGAGAATAGCTAATTACATCTTTAATTGGCGTTTTCAAAGTAATAGTAACGGGGATATCTGGGGGTGTAATTTCTCGCACGGGAGTACTGCTAATGTCGCCGTTAGAAATTTCATGCCAAATTGCTAAATAAAAGGTGCCATTTTGTTTTTGTAGTAAGAGATGATGGATGTACTGAGTGCGATCGTACTCTGGAGGCGGATTAACAGAAATGCTGTAATCTAAAGAACCGGGCTTAAAATTAGCACCAGGGTCTTTGAGCAAATTAATGACATTTTTTAAAGCTGTATAAGCAGGTTTTGGACTTAAGTCATTCCGCAATAATCCAAAATTTGCTTCTCGATTATCAGGATCGTTCCACTCATCAAGTAACTCATAATTCATGGTACGAGCAATACCTTTGCGAAAATATTCTAAATATAATCTGGGTATATATTTGCCGTGCATTCGCTCAGAAATACCGTTTTTAGAGGTGTTGTAACCTGTTTCTGTTGCTGCCATTGGTTTGTTACCAAATGGGCGAGCCAAAACCTCGAAAGCATAAGGCCATTCGTCAATATTTACTGCCGGAAAATTACCGTGCCAAAAGTACTTTTCAATCGTGTTATAAGGAAATGGTGCGCTAAAAGGATTACCGCCACCTGGGTAAGGATGAAAAGCGCCCCAGTCAACGTAGTTAGTTAATGTATTGTTGCCCAAAGGCGATCCGGTGTCGTAACCGTAACTTTTGCCTACTGCTGGCCCAATAATGATAATATTTTGGGTTTCTGGGTCATTTTTAAAAGTAGTAAACAGGTCTTTTTGAAAAGCTTTTACACCTTCAGGAAACCCTTGATTTTGATAGGTAATTTTGTTACCTTCCCAAAAAATATCTGGTTCATTTGGCCCTTCTACAGAATCAATAGCAGCAATGGGTTTATTAGCAGCTTTGATATTATCTTTAAGTTGAGTAGGAGTGCCTTCATTTGGTTGAACTCCCACTTGACTTTTAATTCCAACTGCGGCTAAATCTTGAATGCGAGGACTGAGAGTATCGCGCACATGACGAATACCCAATTCTACCAATTTTTGCTTGACTTCTTCATATTTAAAACCGTAGGGAGTATCGGGATATCCCCAGTGAGTAACAACGCCCATACTATCAACAAAAGCATCGGCACTTTTAGCAGTTTCAACATTCGTATTTGGTGCAGCTTGAAGATTGTTCGATCTCATTTCCTGCCATATTGGAACTGCTAAAATACAAAGTAAGGTGATTGTAGCTATGGTGATTAATCTCTGTTTATTCATCTGCGTTGCTCTGCGGTTAAAATTTCCTTTCTTAATCTCTTTCTCTCCTCATCACAAGACATCACCCCGATCAATAATTGGCTAATCTGTTGATTAATTTTTGTCAACTCAAAACGTTGACTAGCAAGAATTTGGGCTTGTTGGGCAACAGTTTGGCATAACTCTGGATGCTGACGACAATGATTAATAATTTCAGCTAATTCAAGAGAATTTCCCGGTGTTACCAACCAACCTGTTGTTTGATGTTCAACTAATTCGATCGCACCCCCTGCTTTTGCAGCAATTACAGGTTTTCTACATAACATTGCTTCTACAATTACTCGCCCGAAAGGTTCAGGTGAAATCGAAGTATGAGTAATTAAATCGCAAGCTTTCATTAAAGGTACAATATCGGCTTGAAAACCTAAAAATTTCACCCTTTTTTCTAGCCCTAATTCTGCCACTTGTTTGTGTAATTGTTGGACATAATCTTCTTCACCAAATAGGGCATCACCAACTAAAATTGCTGTGACATTTTCCGGGCAATGGGTGAGTGCTTCAATTAAAATATGCTGCCCTTTCCAAGGGGATAAACGGCTAAAATGTCCAATTACAAATTGTTGCTCAATTTCTAAATTTTGTCTAATTTGATGAACTTTTGATTCATCAATATCATAGTTTTTAGATGTAAAACCATTATAAACAACTTGCGTAATTTCTGGGTTTCCTCCTGCTTCGAGAAATGCTGTTTTGGTTGCTTGGGAATTAGCTATTACTAATGATGCGAAACGATTAGCTAATGTGACAGCAAGCTGACGATTAGTTTTACTAAAATGGTCTAAAGAGAGGATGTCATGTAAGTGATAAATGAGAGGGCGATTGGTGAAGAGATTGGCGATCGCACCCACAACTAAAGCTTTTTGCGTGTTAGCATAAATTAAATCATAATTCCGGCTAATTTTAATTACTTTACTAATCAAAGGTGTAATTTGACTCAAACTACTTAAACCTTGAATTAAACTACTTTCTTTACTAACCTTAATTGCCTGATTAGTTAAAACTTGAACGGGAATTTGTTGTTGTTCTAGCAATTCTTTAAAAGCGCCATCGGCAAACAACCCTACTAGACAGTTATCTCGGTAGGTTTTAGCAATATCCAACAAGCACAATTCTGCGCCTCCAGGTTTTCCACTTTGGTCAAGAAAGAGAATTTTCATCATCAATTTACGATAGGTGAACTATAAATCTTCCAGGGTGAGTTATTAGCAAAAAGCAAATTTTTTAGATGCTGACGACTCAAATCTTCCGAACAGTATTTCTCAGCAAACTGTTTGCCATTTTCACCAAGTCTATGGCATTTTTCTGGGTCATTCCATAGATTAATAATTGCTTCGGCTAAAGCATCTGGCGCAAATGGTTTGCAGGTAATGCCATTATAATCTTCTATTACATAGTCACTAACTCCACGAGAATTAGTAATAATAAATCCTTTGCCAAGGTGCATCGCTGAAACTAAAGTGTAATGACCACAGGGTATTTCTGCGCCTTTGAGTGGCAACACCATAAACCGAGAATATTTCAGGATATTCATAGCATGAGGTTCAGAAATATTAACTAAAACTTTGACATTTGGAGGGATTTCTAAATTTTTTCGATTACTAGGTCTAACCACAATAATCATTTTTAAATCTGGCAATTTCTTCATAGCTGCCATTAAAGTTCTATAGTCTCGTGCATTACCACCAAGCGCACAGATATAATCACCTTCTTCGAGTGGTTCTTGCGGTTCAAACTTCGGCGGTTTCATAGTCCAAAGTTTCGTTTCAATCAGTTCTTGGGAAATCCCAAAATAGTCGCTGTAAAGCTGCTTTTCCAACTTTGAATAAACGATGAATTGATTGATTGTTTTAAAAGCAAATTTCATTAGTTGACGTTTTAAACCATGAGGCAATTCATGAAAGTTAAAAGAGTAGGCAATATGTTTAGTTTTTACGCCTAAACAGAAGGCAAAAAAAGCGCACCAAAATGATAGTCTGGGATTGTGTGCAACGAGTAAATCAGCTTGATGTTGCTTTGCCGAACGAACTGCTTCTAAACAGGTACGAACTCCTGATAATCTGGTGTATCTTTCTAAGATTCCTCGCGGTTTATCATAATGGAAATGCCAATCAAGTTGATATTCGCTTAGTTCAGGGGCAAACCATTGCCAATTTTCGCCCCAAGCAGGTGTACAGCAAACAATACTAGCTGGTTTTTTCATAGTTAGTAATCTGGTCTACAATCGAGTAAGTTGACGAGTTTTATTGTGGTTTTCTTGAGTTCTCAAATAACGTATACCACCTTGACGAAATCGAAAGATAAAAAGAACAATTATTAGTAAAGAAATAGCACTAATAATTTGTCCGATTCGTTCTGACAAACCAGCTTCTAGTGTTAAACTAATCTGATGCTGTCCTGGCGGTATCCACAAACTCAATAAACCGTTTGGTGTTGAAGGTTGTACTGGCAAAAGACGCGATTCGCCGTTAATTTTGGCAGTCCAACCGGGATAGTAAAATTGATGGATATTTACCCAAAGATTAGTTGTAGCACTGCTTTGCAGAACTATATGTCTTGGTTGCCATTTTTCCACTGATAAATTACCTTCACCAATAGCTATTTTTGTTTGTTCAAAGCTATTAGCCAAATCTCTAATTTTAGACTGTTCAAAAATTCCTGGTGATACCCATTGAGGGCGGTATTCTGGTGCTTCTAAACTAATACTTAACTCTTGGTTAACGTCTATTGGCTTTTCTATCTTAGTGTATTTAACCAATAGTTGAGGATTAGTATAAATGTGTACAACTACAGCACCAGATAATAAAAGAATAACAACTAATGAACCTGAGATCGCTAAAATTCGCTTAGTAGCAATGTTGATTGGTTTTTGTATGGCTGCAATTCCTAATGCTAAAAGTGCCGTAGTAGCTACTGTCAAAATAGTATTAAATCGCCAAGGATGCTGAATCCTTTGAATTACAAAAAATATTTGCCATATCGGTTTACTCAAAGGTAGTGTCATCAGAAAAGCACTCATAGCAATGATGAGCCAATATGTACTTTCTCTTCTAATTATCGCTACGGGATGCTTTCTGGCAAGGAAAAAAGCTGCACAAGCTAACGCTGCTAAAAGTACAGTTTGCCAACCTAAATATTGGACAAATTTAGAACTAAAGAAATTATTTCCCCAAAACAGGAAGTTACTATCATAAGCGTATCTTCCTGTCATCAATGTTTTCATAGAAACATATTTTTGGGTAGTCATAGCAGGCAATAAGTAAATTGCAGATAAACCAATGCCAAGTAGCATGGCAACTATGAGAGACAGTAAAGCTGATTTTCTTTGTTTCCTTTGAGCTAATATTAATATATAAAAAATAGGAATGATTGAGAAAATTAATACAGTTATTAGGTGAGTCATAGTTAACAAAGCATAGCTAATAGTAAAACCTAATAGAACCCATTTAGAGCCTCTGCTAATTTTTCGAGTGAAATACAACAGCAAGGGAAGCCAAACAAAACTCCAAGTTTCTGCGTAGGCAAAACGAGTGTATAAATCAATTGCCCAGTGATATGGCAAAGCCATATAAAGAATTGCTGCTATGAAAGCTGGAGTTTTATTAGTAATATCTTTTAACCAAATATAGGCAGTGATTCCAGAGGCTATGAGAGCTAAAGCAGCAGATAAACTTAGCTGATGCCAACCATATTGATCGTTAGGGAAAAAAGGATGAAATAAACTACTAAAATAATAAGAAATAGGCCCATAAAAGAAAAAAGTTGGACTTCCTAAACCTGCGTTCATATTTTGTAGCCATCTAGGGTAAAGTTCCCCGGCCCAAAACTGTTCGGTAAAATTTTTCGCCCATTTTAAATGAAAGGCAATTAAGTCATGTGCTTCGTAAACTTGCCCGAAAATTGCTGGAACAGCAAGAATAAATCCAATGATGACTATTCCTAAAATATGAATTCCTATAATCTGTCTTTTTTGACTCAATAACATGGCGATTATCCCCTGTAATTCAATGAAAAATAATTAATTTTTTGTTTGAACTTTCTTTTGTTCAGAGTAGTATTTATGAGCCCCTGTAGCTATACCTAAAAATCCCCACAAAACAACACCAAATAATCCAGCAGTCACCCCATTTAAACCTATTTGAGCGAATACACCAATACTAATTGCACGAGCAGCACTCATAAAAGAATCAAAACGCACTTCAGAATATTGTAATAAGCTAAAAATTAGTAAAATAAGTCCGCCTAAGTAAGGGATAGCACCCACCCAACCAAATGAGTAAAATGTGTCCAAAATTCCACTATCAATATTAGGGCCTAAAGCTGCATTTCCTCCTAATCCATTACCGATAATTTGTGATAGAGCAAGTCCTAAATAAGTCTCGTAACGATCGGCCCTTTCGTTGTAACTTATATCATCGTCAGCATTAGTTAAAGATTGGATTCTTGGTGCAATTACTGAAGCAAAAGGCTCGACATTAGCTAAGGGAAATACGAGAATTAGTATTACTAAAAGCGTAATAACTAAACGCATTTGCAACTTAGCTTTGAGTGATGAAGTTAAGATAAAAACTGCCACTAACCAGCCTAACCAAACAGCCCTTGCTGATGATAAAAGTAGGGAAAGATATCCCACTCCGGCAGATGCAAAACGTAAACTTCCTTTGCCATCAAATAATAGTAATAAACCTGCCATCATCACGACTGCAAAGGGTTGAGGAGAATTCATGGTACTAAATACCCGAATTCCTAAAGGTTCAGGTGTACCAAATGCAACGGCTCCGGTATTGACAATCCAAAATTTATCCCATTCAGGTGCTACTAAATATTGCCATATTCCGTAGCTTCCAGTTACTAATACTCCCCATAAAAAAGTGCGTTGAATATTTTGCTGGATTTGGGGATAATTGCGCCAATTTATAAATAAATGAAACCCGAAAACGATCGGAGTTAACCAGTTAAGACAGGCAAGTATAGCAGATGTAAGCGGGGCTTGAATTAAGCCGATGAAAAAAGCGTAACTAACCCCAAAAAAAGATAAGATAAAAGGCAATCCTCCTTGGGAATAACTTTGGGGAAGATAGCGTAAAAAAGAAGCAAATGTAATGATTGTAACTAAAGGCGGTGCTAACAAAATTGGGCTAGGATCTACCCAGCCACTTTGGATATCTACTAAGCGACGAATCCAAGGTGTGATGAACCACATCCACCAAGTAAAACCTATGTAAAGAAGCGGATATTTTCGATATAAAAATACTCCTACTATAAAAGATACTGCGGGAAATATTAAGCGTAAAATCGCTCCTGCGTGCGCCAGTATACAAAGTGTTGTGAACAGTGCTAAGCCTAAGATTGCTGTCCAAGCTTGGGCAGGTTGTAAACTAATATGAAAGCTTTTTTTTGGCAGGTAATTAGTCATTAGCGATCGCTCTTTCCTTGAAAAGCTTGTTCATACAATGAAAGATTTTTCTGAGCAATTTTTGCCCAACTATAAGATTGTGCAGTTGCATAAGCATTGCGCCGCAATTGTGCTAACAAAGAACGATTTGTAATCAATAGTTCTAATGCTTCTTCAATAACGTGACTGTTTCTTGGCGGAATGACGATCGCATCATAGCCATCCCGGACAATTTCTAATGGCCCAGGAGTGGCTGTAGTTATTGGTGCTAAACCGCAAGCCATTGCCTCAATTAATGCTACGCCAAACCCTTCAGAAATTGTGGAAAAAAGTTTAATTTGATGACCTTTTAAAAGTTCTGGCAGAGTTTCGTTGGTGTAATAGGGAATTACTTTAACGCGATCGCGCAACCCTGGCTCAAAATCTGCATAAACTTGCGCTGGATCGGGACATTCAAAACATTTTGTTCCGAAAAAACTTACCTCAACTTGTGGATAACGAGCCAAAATTTTATTTAATGCCGGAACACTGTAATGAATCCCTTTGCGAGGAATGTAAGTACCAATTTGAGCGATGCGAATTACAGAATTATCTGTTGGTATCGACTCAAACGGCAAGTTTAAAAATCTATCTGCAATTCCATTAGGAACAACAGCTACTCGTTCAGGTTTCACCTTCAAATTTTCCGTTACATACTTAGCATCGCAGCTATTAAGCAACAAAACTAAGTCAGAATAACGCATAGAATTGGTCACTTCCCAAAGTCGTACACTACCCCGATAAAGACCATATTTCCAACTGAATTTTAAATTTCCTTTTTCTGCTTCTTGTAAATATTCTTGATGTTCAATATGTTCTAAACCATGACAACGCGAAACTAAAAGTGGGCGTTTTTTTCTATTGTTTTGTAATAATCCCCATAGCCAACCGTCACCAGTGGAAGCATCTACTATCTCGATTCCTTGCTGTTTACAAAGACTTTCGATTTTGTAAGTGACAAACTCAGGAAAAGTAGCAAATTTCGCTAAACGATGTAACTTTTTTGGCAGGTCATCTAGGGAATAGTAATAAACTTGATGCCCTAGTTTTTCATATTCTTGACCTAGCCGCCAAGTGACTCCAGCAGCACCAGCATTGGTATCAAAATTGTAATGACAAGTGAGCAGAATTTTCATGGGTTTGTTTGCCAATAGATATCTCTCGAAAAATTGATTCTAGGGTTTGAAAATTAGTCTGGGCGTTAAATTTTTGTTCGACAATTTGACGACCTTTTACACCCATTTTTTTGCCTAAATTGCGATTTTCTATCAGTTGTTGAATTCTGTTAGCTAAGTCAGTGCGATCGCCTGGTTGAATTAAAAAGCCTGTTTCTTCATGACTCACAATTTCAGGAATTGCATTAACGCGAGTGGTGATAATCGGTAATCCCGCCGCCATTGCTTCGATAAAAACCCAGCCAAAAGGTTCAGAATAAGTTGGCAAGACAAACACATCGGCTTGATGATAAAGTTCTAACCATTTTGGAGTGTAGGCTTTAATATCTTGGTAAATATAAACATGAGGATGTTCGCATTTAATCGGTGTTTGGGTGACTAAATGTAACTCTGCGCGATCGCCAAATCTTGCGAGAAATACTTCTAATAAATCTTGTCCTCCCTTGCGTTCAAAGTGACCGCCAATAAATAAAATTTTGTAAGGTTTTTGCTCAATTTGTTTGACTTTAGTTGGTAAAGGAATTTTATTGAGATCTACTCCAGGGTAGATAACTTTTACCTTATTTTCGTCAATTTTGTAGTCTTCAATGACAGATTTACGAGTTGCTTCCGAAAAAGTTATTAGTTTTGCCGCCGCCTGAAAAACTTTTTTTTCTAACAAAAAGTTAGGAGTGTAAGTCCAGCGGAAATTCGGGTCAGTTTTTTCGGTAGCTGCTTGAATAGCGGTAAAGTCAATGGTAATCGCCGTAGGTAACTTTTTTAGCAAATCTAATGCTAAAAAAGCCAAAGGTTGAGTATGAAAATGGAGGACTGAGTACTTTCTTTGGCTAAGTTTTCGATCGGTTAACCGCCGACTCATGTAGGCAAATCCCAATTGTACGCGCAAGCGAGTAAAGTCGAGATTTTGTTTCTGAATCCAACGATTAGGAAAGTTGTAACTCAGCAATCTGTTAATTATTCTTGTCGTTAACTCTTTCTCATCGTTGTACCAAAAAAAATCTACTTTGCGATCGCCTCCGGCGCTGCGCGGAGCGCAATCGCCATTTCCGCCAAAATACTCCCGCATCAATTCTCCATAGGTGCGATGTCCTAGATAGCTTTCGATAATGGAAAGAACTTGACCATAGTTATTCATAAAACTCTCATTCTTCCAAAACATTCAAAAGTACTTTTTCTACCCCATCAATCATGCTCTTTAAACTAAATTTGTTTAAAGTATATTCACGAAGTTTTGTACCCAATTGGGGATTTATATCTCGCCAATCAATCATTTTATTTAGAGTATTTGCCAAATCCTCTTTATTACCTGGCTCAAATAATCCAGCTTGAAATTCACCAGTTAAAATTTCTGGAATTCCTCCGATTCGACTACCTACAACAGGCGTTCCACAAGCCATTGATTCAATCACTACTCTGCCAAAAGGTTCTGACCATAAACTAGGTACAACTGTTAGATCGCTAACCTGATAAACTGAGGTAGGGTTACTTAAATGACCGAGGAATTCTACATAATTTTCAACGCCTAGATCGATCGCAATTTGTTTTAAAGATTGCTTATACTCTTCGCCAGCTAAAGGACATTCTTTTCCATCGGCTGAGAAGTGAAGTAGAGGCTTCCCAGCAATAAAAAGTTTGGCTTTCTTGCCATTTTTCAGAAATAAAGCAAAAGCTTCTATTAAAAGTTCTAAACCCTTATCTTTATCTAATCTCCCAACATAAGAAATGACTCTAGTATCTTCGGGAATGTTCCATGAATTTCTTAATTGAGGAAGATTTTCGGCGGGTTTGAATTTCTCGAAGTTAGTCCCGTTATATACCACATCAATTTTTTCCTCTGTTACGCCTAACTCCTGCAACCATTCATTTTTTGTTTGCTGAGAAACAGCGATAAACTGGTTGACTCCCTTGATGCCAATTCGCCTCTGAAGATTTAATTCTTCGCGGTTAACAGGTGGTGGAATTTGTAGATAACAAACGAAGGGTATTTGCTTGAATAAAGCTAACAAATAACCGTAAAAAGCATCTGGGTATTGATTAATAAAGACTACACTATTCTCCTTTGCTGTGACTTTCCAAATATCTGTGAAACTTGGTAAAAAATTAATGATGTCATTAATTTTTCGGCGATCGAAGCCATAACTATTTACCTTAACTACCTGTTCACAAAATTCTTGATACCTCTCAACTAAATCTCCATGCTTAACATAAACCAAGCTGATCTTATGTCCCTTTTCTGACAGAGTGCGGCAAATTTCAAATAGGTTTAATTCTTGTCCACCACGAGCCGAAGATGGTTGCTGCTCTACAACAATAACGTGCATTAGTTGGCAACTATTGGTTATTTCGCTTAACAGTTTCGGTGACTTTAATTTAGTTTCCGTCATTTTCATTAACCCTCTTGAATTGATTTGATTACAGTAAATTTGAAATTAATTCTTTTGCTTGTTTTCCAATTACTTCCCAATTAAAACGGTTTTGATATTCGTTAAATGATGATCGCGCTAAATTTTGGTATTCACCATAGTTATCCATCAAATTATTTATGTAATCGCAATATTCAGAAATACTAGCTGTTATAGCAAAAGTTTTACCATTTAAACCATCACTAATCATGCTAGGAATTCCACCAACATTGGTTGTTAAACAAGGTAAACCGAAGGAGTTTGCTTCACTTAAAACCATAGGAGAACAATCTGCTTTTGAAGGCATAATGAAAAAATGAGATTCACAAAATAATTTATTTACTTGCTCTTTGCCTTCATCTATGGATTTATTAATAAATCCTAAAACTTTTACAAAACTAGGCAAAGGTTCATCGGTTATAGGTTCACATCCGAGTACGAATAATTCTGTTTTTAGTCCTCTTTGATTTAATTCTTTAGCCACTTCCAGAGCAATATCTCCACCTTTCCTGAACCAATCAACGCCAATAAATAGCAATTTGCAGGGAGTTCTCTCTTTTGATTCGACTATGCTATTAATAGTTTCGGTGTTGCGATCGCATTCTATATTGGCTCCCCAAGGAATTACTTTCACTTTTGCCGGATCGATTCCATAAGTTTTAATAGCAGATTCAGCCGCCCAATCAGATAAAAATATCACTAATTTACAGCGATCGAAAGCAGCTTTTTCCATTTCATAAATATGCCTTTTAGTTTCACTGCATAGATTACTAAAAGCTGGATACCAATCAATTAAAGCTGTTTGCGGTGCATCTGTCCAAAGTACAATTGGCTGTTTACATTCAAGATAAGCAACTGGTTGAGCATTTTCAGGACATACTATTATTTCTGCCTGAGAATTAGACAATTTTTGCGAAACTTGTAAGGCATAATCTTTAGTAATAGATGGCACCGCCCAACAATGATAAAACTTGTTGAAAACCTTTCTATATAATTTTCTTTTGGCTCTATTTACTAAGTTATGGTTTTGTTTTAAAGGGCTAATATAATCAATAGGTATTGATTGATTTTCCAGGTATTTGGCTAAGAAAGCTCCTGCTCCTCGAATGCCGAATAAATCTTTTTGCCAACCCGAATTATCGAAAACTTCATAACTAGTCACATAACCCAAACGCATCATTTTAATTCCTCCTTTTCAGTAATTAAAACTTATCCAACCTGACCTAATTCATGCTGCATTTGATGGTATTTCCAAAGTTTGCCACGTTGCTCTAGTAAATCGTTATATCTTCCCTGTTCGACAATTTTTCCTGCTTCTAAAACCACAACTTTGTCGGCTCTAACAATTGTAGAAAGTCGGTGAGCGATCGCAATTACTGTTCTTCCTTGAGACAATTTTTCTAAAGACTGTTGAATCAACCTTTCGGAAACAGAATCTAAAGCACTTGTTGCTTCATCTAAAATCAAAATTTCTGGGTCACGGAGTAACGCACGAGCGATCGCAATTCGTTGACGTTGACCACCAGACAACCTCACACCTCTGTCTCCTAATTGAGTATCAAAACCTTCCGGTAATTCCTGAATAAATTCCAACGCATTAGCTAATTTAGCCGCTGCTAAAATTGCTTTTTCATCAGCATTTTCTGTACCATAAGCAATATTATTTCGCACCGAAGTATTGAAAATAAATGTATCCTGACTCACCACCGCCAACTTGCGACGCAAGGAATTGATCTCAAACTCTCGCAAATCAATCCCATCAATTAAAATTTGTCCTGCTGTCGGATCGTAAAATCTGGGAATCAAATCTGCCAAAGTAGATTTTCCTGCACCCGAAGCTCCTACTAATGCCGTTGTTGTTCCCTTTTTGATTGTCAAGGTAACATTGTGCAGTACCAGATTATTTGCGTCATAACCGAAATCTACTGACACAAACTCAATGCCTCGTTCCAAACCCGAAAATTGTAATTTACCATCGATTAAATATGGTTTATCATCAGTCCTCAGCAATTCCTTAATACTGCTTAAAGGCCCCTGAAAACTGCTTATTTGCGCCCGCGATCCATTCATCTGCCGGATAATTGGCATTAAACGGAATAAAACAAATAAAAATGTTAGTAATCCAGCAGGTTGAAGCTGTCCTTGAGGAATTAAAGTAGCGAAAGCCAGCAACAAAATTCCTACTAAAATTGCCGTTGCTCCCCCTTCCGCTAAAGGTTCAACAGATGCACTTGCAGCTAATCCTTTAATTGCAGCTTTTTTCAACTGGGAACTAGCACCATAAAATCTTTCCCGTTCAAAATCTTGAGTAGCAAAAGCCTGAACAGTGCGAATACCATTAATAAATTCCAGTGCTACTGAAGCATACCACCCACTTGCTTTTGACCAATCAAAACTAGCTTCTCTTACTCTACCTAACAGCATAGTTATTGCTGCTGATAATAGAGCAAACAACATTACTGAAATTACTGTTAGCTGCCAAGAGAGTAAAAGCATTGATATCAGATAAGCTATTAAGGTAGAACTCCTAGTAATTAAAAAAGAAGTAATGCCAAAAGCATAACAAATCTGGTGTACTTCCGAAGTTAAGTTATTAACTAACTCCCCGGAGCGAGTTTTGGCAAAGTACCTTAAGCTTAGGGATTGTAATTGTTCAAAAAGCCTTCTTCGTAAGCGATCGGCTAAATTGTGATTAGCTATTTCGCTGTAAATTTGACCCAAGTAAGTAAAGCCAGTTCGTAACAAAGTTACTAATAAAATTAGTGCGGAAACTCGATAAAGTCGCTCAATACTTGAAGCATTTATTCCCAAAAACCAAACATCAACCCAGTGAATTCCTGTTTGAATTGGCTTAGCTTGAGGATCGGTTAAACTTTGTAAAAAAGCCAAGAGAAACCCTACACCGAATCCCTCAAAAGCTGCTGCTGTAAAAGTAAAAAACAGAGCTATTAATGCGATTTTCCGAAGGTATTTAAACTCTCGCAAAATCACGTAATTTTCTTGCCAAAATTTTGTTGCTTTGAGTAGATTACGAATTGGTCTTAGCTGTTGAAGAGTCATGCAATTTTACCAGGTCAGTTGTGAACTAATAAGCGCCAAAACCAGAAATGACTTTAAGCATTGTTAGTGGTAATATTTTTAAGTCTCGCCACAAAGACCAGCTACGCAAGTATTCTAAATCGCAATGATTTACAGCCTCTAAATCCAACAAGTTCGATCGCGCTGTGACCTGCCAATCTCCAGTTATTCCAGGTAGCGCATTTAATCTTTTTTGTCCTTTTTTATTAATCCTGATAGCATCGTATAAAGCCCAAGGACGAGGCCCTACTAAGCTCATTTCACCCCGCAATACATTAACTAATTGTGGCAATTCATCCACGCTATATTTACGCATCCAACGTCCTAAAGGCGTAACTCGAAAATCATCTTTGCATTTGTGCAAACCTTGCTGATTCGCCATTACTTGATGATGAAACTTTTCTGCATCTACTATCATTGTTCTGAATTTTAAGATGCGGAATAATTTACCTCTTTCTCCCACACGCCATTGGGTGTAGAAAATTGGCCCTGGGGAGTAAGTGCGGATTAGTATTGCCAGTGCGAACATCAGTGGAGTCAGTGCTGTTAGCAGTAAAGCCGCAACGCTCCAGTCAAATAAACGTTTCAAGCCCCAACTGATAGGATTCCGCATTCTCGGTAGTCCGTGAGCAGAAGGCAACCGTAAAAATACTGGTTTATTAGCTTGCTCGCTGGCATCTGCCCAAAGTCTTAGTTGAGCCTCGTTGATATCTGGATCGAGTAAAACAAGGCGTACAGGCGAGTTTTGTAAGCATTTGACGAGTAGTTCTCGGTTCTCCAAGGCTGGTAATTGGGGTTGATTTGTACCTTGGCGGGAACTTACTACTAACTTACCCAGTCTCCACTTAAGTACATACTTAGGTACAGAGTAATCAAGGTTTTGGCGATCGCCTGGTATTAATTCTTTTAAGGTAGAAACTTTCAAACTTGTCATGTTCCATTTCCCTTTTGCAAAATCAGTTTTTAGGCAATTTGTAGCTAATGTTGCCATTAATAAACAGTCCAGTTCTCAAGCTAGATGCACTCGTTTGAATTGTTTAGTATTGAATGACCATCGCTTTCATAGTCTAGTTATGAAGTTTTGTTAAAACGTCTATCTAAAGGATGAAGGATATTTAAGATTAGTTAACTTAAAATGTATCACTCAATAAAGTTTACTGACGTGCTTTTTGGTAGCCGATTTGCGGAATCTACCTAATATTTAATTTGAGGTAATTACATATATGTTTTTACATAACGAGACAGAAGAAACGTAGAGGTTGTTAACTCGATTGGTATTTTAGTTTACCAATTAAATTGCTTTAACTACCGCATTGAAGAGTAGAATAAAGTTATTTATATTTACGGCAGAAGTTAATTTTATATCTATCTAAAAGTAGATATAAAACTGACAAGTCATTGTTAGCTTTATTCTAGCTTGACATTTACATTGAGAGAAGTTTTATATAAATCATGAAAGTTGCTTTAGTACATGATTATTTAACCCAAAGAGGCGGAGCAGAGCGAGTTTTTGAACTCCTTTGTAAACGTTACCCCGATGCAGATATTTTTACATCTTTGTACGACCCTGAAAGAACAATTGATTTAGGCGATCGCACAGTCCACACCAGTTTCTTACAAAAAATTCCCCAAGCATCAAAGTACTTCCGGCTCTTAGCTCCCCTTTATTTCCCAGCATTTCGAGCATTAGATTTACAAGACTACGATTTAATTATTAGTAGTTGTAGTAGCTTTGCCAAAGCAGTAAAAAAATCTCCCCAAGCTAAACATATATGCTTCTGTCACAATGTCACTAGGTTTCTTTGGGATACTCAAACCTATCTCCGAGAGTATGCAGATTATAAATTGTTTGCTCCGGTAATTGAACCAATATTTGACCTTTTGCGACAGGTAGATTTAAACTACGCCCAAGAACCTGATATCTACATTGCTAATTCACACATTGTAGCCAAACGAATTCAAAAACATTATGGTAAACCAGCGATCGTAATTAACTATCCTATTAATACTAATCAGTTCCTATTTTCGGAAGAAAAAGAAAATTTCTATCTCGCTTCAGCGCGTCTACTTAGTTACAAAAGGATTGATGTTATAGTCGAAGCTTTTAATTGGCTAGGATGGCCTATCTATATATTAGGTGATGGCCCAGAACGAGAAAATTTAGAATCCCTAGCTTTAGAAAACGTCAAATTTTTAGGTCATGTTAGTGATGCAGAACGCAGTCAATTAATGGCGAGAGCTTGCTCCGTAATTGTTGCTGCCCTAGAAGATTATGGATTAGTTCCTGTAGAAGCAAATGCCAGTGGAACACCTGTAATTGCTTACGGTGCAGGTGGCGTATTAGACACTCAAGTTCCCGGAAAAACCGGAGTTTTTTTTCATAAACAAACACCAGACGCACTGCAAGCAGCATTACTCGAAGCTCAGAAAATTACTTGGGATTATCACACAATTCGGAATCACGCAGTAAGTCAGTTTTCCGAAACAGCCTTCTTTAGTAAAGTAGATCAAGCGATCGCGCAATTTGTTTAATTATTTTGAGGTTAAATATGGTAAACGTAAACGCAAATAACTTTAATCCTGCTGCTGAAACCGAGCCGGGTTACGGACAACTGCTAGCAATTTTAATGCGTCGTCGTTACTGGTTATTAAGTGTTTTTTCCGTAATTTTAGCCCTTACCACTATCATCACTTTAATCACTAAACCAACTTATAAAAGTTCTATGCAGTTATTGGTAGAACCAAATTATCAAGGAAAACAAGAAAATTCTAAAAATCCCGAAAATGACTTTGCTGATGCCAATGTGGAAATAGATTATGCCACCCAACTTAACTTAATGAGAAGTTCGCAATTAATCCAAAAAGCAGTAGATTTACTCCGTCCTCAGTACCCAAAACTTAAAGTTAAAGACATTAAAGAATCATTGGTAGTTAATCAATTAAAAGAAGATAAAGTTAACACCAAAATATTTGAAGTTACTTATACTGACAACGATCCAATAAAAACTCAAACCGTCCTGCAAACTATTAAGCGTGTTTATCAAGATTATAACCGCGAGCAACAACAACTTCGTTTAACTAAAGGTCTATCTTTTATTGATGCTCAATTACCATCACTACGTCAAAGTACAGCCCAAACAGAAGCCGCTTTAGACAAATTTCGGAAAAGTCAAAACTTGATTCAACCAGAATTGCAAGCAAAAGCATTAATTGAATCATTAAAAGATGTTCAATACGAACTTCGCACAGCCCGCGCTCAATACCAAGAAGCTCTAGCTCGATTTCAAACATTACAACAACAAGTTAAGCGATCGCCACAAGATGCCGTAGTTTCCTCCCGCCTCAGTGAATCTCCACGCTATCAAACATTACTCAATGAAATTCAAAAAATAGAACTAGACTTAGCCAAAGAACGTCAACGTTTCACTGATGATAATCCAGTCATTCAAAACCTACTAGAACAACGTCAAAGACAATTAGCTTTACTCCAAAAAGAACAACAAATAGTTCAAGGCAGTAACAATCAAGTTACCCAAAATTATGCCAATAGTAATTTGCTCGAAAAAGGACAACTAGGCAAACTTGACGTTGACCTTTCTAGTAGACTTTTACAAGAACAAAGCAATACACTTGGATGGCAAGCAAGAGTACAATCATTAACCCAAAAAGCCCAGCAACTCCAAGCAGAATTGCAGCGATTTCCCGGAATGTTATCAGAATACAATCGCCTAGAACCAGAAGTAAAACTGAATCGAGAAACCCTGGAACAACTACTAAAAGCACGACAGGACTTAAGCTTAGAAATTGCCAGAGGTGGCTTCGATTGGCAAATGGTAGAAGAACCACAATTAGGCTTACAAACTGGCCCTAGCATGAAGCGTAACTTGCTGTTAGGTGCAGTAGTTGGATTAATGTTAGGCGGTATTGTTGCCTTTATCCGAGAAATGATTGATGATGCAGTTCACACTTCTGATGAATTGAAGAAGCAAGTTGATTTACCATTACTAGGAATCATCCCGCAATTAACTCCTCAGATTAGAACTGAACCAATTATTCACTTACCTTTCCGTCAACAACCAATATTAACCTCCTCAACTATTGAATTAATCAGTTGGCAACCGTTTCGAGAGTCTTTAGATTTAATTTATCAAAACATTCAACTAGTAAATTCTGCTGGTTCTTTAAAATCTCTAGTTATTACATCCGCCTTAGCTGGAGAAGGTAAATCTGCTATAGCTTTAGGTTTAGCAATTAGCGCCGCTCGTTTGCATCAAAGAGTATTATTAATTGATGCAGATTTACGCCGTCCTAGTTTACATAAAGAACTGAATCTTCCCAACGATCGAGGACTTTCCACATTATTAACCAGTGATGTTTCCCTGCGAGATGAAACTAGTATTCAAGTATCTCGACAACATAATAATATTTCCATTTTAACTGCTGGGCCAACTCCACTCGATCCAGCACAACTTTTAAGTTCGCAAAAAATGCGAGAATTAATGGCAAATTTTGAGCAATCTTACGATTTAGTATTGTTAGATGCGCCTCCAGTTTTAGGAATAGTAGACGCAATTTTAGCCGCATCTTTTTGCAGTGGTGTGGTATTAGTAGGACGCATTGGCAGAGTTACTCGGACTGAACTAACTCAAGCTACAAATATGTTGCATAAGTTAAATGTAATTGGTGTTGTCGCCAATGGTGCTGATGGATTTAGTAACGCTTACTCATCTTACCCGCAGCAAAACCAGGAATTATTACAGGCAAAAGCTGGAGGGTAATCAATAATTATCATCAAATTCATCAAGAAATTCTATACTTTCAATAAATTCATAAAGCTGGTCTTTTAATTCCTCAGCTTCATCCTCAATTTCTCCTGGTTCTTCCTCATGAAGAAAATTGCGCTGACAACTGACTACATACAAATAATCATCCATATCAAAAATGACTATTCCCCGATAAGCATTTAACCTCATGGGAGGCTGATTATTTTGGGAAATAGTCATAAGCTTCCTCTGAACTCAGAGTTTCTGTCAATATATCTGAGTTGAAAATATCATCATATTTGCCCATAAGTTTAACTCTCAATCTTTACAGTTGTGCTATTTATAGCAAATTCTCAATTGAAATCAAGAGTAGAGCATTACATCAAGGCAAATACTTTATCTATTTAACGCAAGTTGCTAGTTATTAAATAGAGATTGGTAGTAGGTAGTAGGTAATGGGTAATGGGATTCCTACTACCTACTACCCACTACCCACTACCTATCACCACGTTAGTAAGTAGCAACTTGAGATATTTATTGATTAAAAGTTAGTTTCTAACAGTAAAATTTAATCTATTTTGTTTCCTCACTGATTTAGTAACAAAAACTACCAAAAAAGTTTTGCTTATACTTTACAAAAACTTTAGCTAGTGATTGATTTTTTTTATCTATTTCTTCATTCAAAAACTAGTTTTTGCCGCTATATTAGTAAAAAAGATGAGTAAAACAAGTAAGCAAAAGAAAAACTTATGAATAGCATATTGATTAGCGATCGCACCACCGTTGCACAACCACAGAACACCAAGAATAAGCAATTCCGCCAACGTCAATTTGACCTACTTCAACCCCTGCGCCAATGGCTAGACCAAATCGAGATTTCCAACCCCAAGTTAGCCAAATTCCTCTACAAAGCCATACCTGCTCAATGTCCCTTTGAGCGTGACATTGTATTGTTCGATCGCAAAATCGCCCACATTCCCCCAATGTGCAAACTCAATCCCCTTTACGATCAACTAGTAGGCTTGCGTTTTCGCGCCCTTTGTTATTTAGTTGATCAGTGTGGAATGGACATCAGCTAAACAAATGCAAAGCACAACAGAAATTAAAGTCATTCATCAACCGAGTCAAGAACAACTCAACCAATTAGGCATATCTAAATGGCCTATTTGGGAAAAAGAAATCTCCGAATTTCCCTGGACTTACGACGAATCAGAAATTTGTTACTTATTAGAAGGCCATGTAATTGTAACACCCGTAAATGGTCAACCAGTGCAAGTAAAGAAAGGCGATTTAGTCACATTTCCCGCCGGAATGTCTTGCACTTGGAACATCAAAAGCGATGTCAAAAAGCATTACAAATTTGGTTGAACTATACTAACTCATCATAATAAAAATAACTGTGCCTCATAAATTGTTTCTCGTTCCCAGGTTCAACCTGGGAACGAGTCAAGGAGGTTCTACCTCCCCTGTTGCAATATCTCAAACCTAAACCTACATCTTTCATTGTTGTTTAACTTTGCCCAGAACACCAACACCAACAGCACCCAACGCCAAAAGGCTCATAGTTAAACTTGGTTCAGGAACAGAAGAATTTTGGGAAACAGGTATTAATAAAAAAGCGTGAGTTTGACCATTAATTATGCCATTCCCTACAATTTGACCTGTTTTATTAATGCCAGTAGCATCGGATAAAAACCAACCGGAATTACTAGGAATTAAACTATTCAAGCTAGTCATAACATCATTTTCCCAAATAACAGCACCACCATTAATCCAATCAGAACCAACTTTCACATTATTTGGGGCAACTACATTATAAACGGAATTACGCCAGTCACTTCCTAAAATACCCAAATCATTAGAAAATTATGATATTTACCATTAGCTGTTGCAGAATTACCAATTACAAGACCTGCGTCATTGATGCCGCTAACTTGGCTCCAGTCGCCGCCAAGAGTGCCTAAGTCAGTAATCGAATAAAAAGATGTTGCCGTTGCAGGTAAAACAGGAACCAAACTAAGTACTGCCGCAGTGGTAAAAGCTGGGATAAATTGACTAATTTTTTTCATTTTTGTTACCTACTTTCCTAAGTAAAAGTTGAGAGTTTAAAGATATTGAAGCATTCTCTTAAGAAGGTTAATGTCACAATTAGATAATAAAATTATTGAATAAATAAGCTGATTTCGTTAATTTGATAATCTTTGGTAAGAGAGCCTTGATAAGAGTAATATGTTAATTCAAATTTGTCATAAGCTTTATGTGAATGCCTAGAGTTAACCATATAATTTTAATGAGTCTACATATTTATTTATTAAATTGCAAAGCTTCGCCAACTACCCTCTGCTTCCTTCAATAAAATTAAACTCATCCCTTGACTTTCCCGTAAGGTTGATAGTCTAAGTTAACAGACTATTTGATTTTGATGTTTTATCTCACATAAGCTTTATCAAATGCGAGCAAAGCTTAGATTAACTTTTTTAGAGAATAAACAATTTTTGCAACGGAATTCCTAAGATTTGAAATTTTGGTAAGTAATGTCAGGTATACTAACTGTTAGGAGAATTTCGTCACTTATATTTAGACTTGAGCAATTGACCGCCTTCAGCTTTGATGATTATAGTTTTCTTCTGTTCAGCTGCAAGTTGTTTTTGATAGCGTAGCTTTTCTGCCTGACTGATTAACTCCATAGTTGCTCGTAGCGTAGTACCACTAATCTTCATGTTTTTGTAGGGTGTTGCTCTACATATTCGCTCAATTGGCCGATCTCTTTTCTGAATAAAATTCTATTTTCCGCCGAAGCGATCGCACTCTCCTTTATATTTTGGAGGAGTTTAACTATGAAACGCTTACTTTTAGGAAGTTTGTCTTTCTTATTTTTATCTCAAGGAATTACATCTGTAGCCCAAGCCCAAATTCAAGCTACACGATCGACAATCCCAAACTATACTTCAAACCTGCTTCAAGAGCTAACTCCTTTTGAGTTAGTAACTATGGCTTACCAAGGGTATTTTCAAGAACAAGGTATCCCCAGTTATGCTCTGTTAGTTTCTGCTCATCAAGTAGGAAGATTGCGTGCAGAAACATTAGTTGAAGCTGCAATTAGAACACAGAAATTATCACCACAAGTATTAAAAGACCAAGGCTACTTAAATGCAGTGGAAGTGCAACTTAGGGAACTCATCGTTCGTTAATGTAGCAGAAGACTTTTATGCAGAGCGCAAGCTTTGTCGGGGCGGGTTTTGACTTCAATCTGATTGCTGGGCATTCAAAGGTTTTGGCTAAACCCGCCCCTACAGATTTGTATCATTCATTTGCGATTTAAAATCCCTTGACTCTCCCCTAAGCTGGATAGTTTACTCTAAGCTTAGAGGTTGAGAAATGCGGGGAACAAAGATGTTATTCCAAGAAAAGGCGAAGCAAATTGGTTTAGTCGCCAAGCAAAGCGGCGTATCAATTAAAACTATTCGCTATTACGAAGAATTGGGTTTACTTAAAGCATCAGGTAGAACAGAGGGCGGATATAGATTATTTGATGCAGATATTTTATCTCGCCTCAGCTTTATCAAACGTGCTCAAAGCTTAGGATTGACTCTCGCAGAGATTAAAGAATTTTTGCATATTCATGACCAAGGAGATTTACCCTGTGAACACGCCAAAGTTAAGCTGCAAGAACAGATTACAGATATTGATGAACAGATTCAGCAATTACTTGTTCTCAAACAAGAGTTACAAAGATTACTTTTAACTCAAGAATCTACTGTCGAAAATATTGAACAAGTAATTTGTCCTTTAATTGAACAAAATTAAATATTTAACATTTTTATCTAGGAAGTATACGACTAAAGTCGTTACAACAGACATAATAATAATGTTCGTTGTAAGGACTTTAGTCCTTTTTTTGTGCAAATTTAACCTCTATAAATCAACGAAAAAGTTTTTCATTTTTACTATTGACTCTCCAGTGTAGGTGAGAATTTAAGCTGATTTTAGTTGAGGAATTGCCTAAAAAGTTTACTCAACAACTAGCAAATACATTGGTGGAGTTGAATTATGAAACGTTTAATTTTGGGAAGTTTGTCTTTCGTATTCTTGTCTCAAGTAATTACGTCTGTAGCTCAAGCTCAAATCCAAGCAACACGATCGACAATAGACTATACCTCAAACTTGGTTCAACAGCTGACTCCTTTTGAATTAGTAAATATGGCTTACCAAGGATATTTTCAAGAACAAGGTATCCCCAGTTATACACTGTTTGTTTCTGCTCATCACACAGGAAGATTGCGTGCAGAAACATTAGTTGAAGCTGCAATTAGAACACAGAAATTATCACCACAAGTATTAAAAGACCAAGGGTACTTAAACGCAGTGGAAGCGCAAATTAGAAGACTCATTGTTCGTTAATAAATTTGCCAATTGAACAATGCCTAATTTTGATTACAAACCCTTGTAGAGACTTTGTATACAACGTCTCTACTTTTTTGGAGATGTCTATTGCTTAACCCTTAAAAGCTTACAATCCTGGGGGCTTGATGATAGCTAGGTTAACCACCATCCAGCCTCCAGGATTGTGAGAAAAAATGTAATATTTCCTGACAAACCCGAAAATTAATGCAAAGCTGCTCTCATTTATTCAGCAGTTGCCAATTCTGTTTCGGTTTCGGTGCTTCCACGAGTGCGTTTGCGGGTTAAGCTGTTGAACAGCATCATACCGATCGCTTTAATCAAATTACCTTCTAATTCGTTGAACATATTCATGTTCATGCCAAAAGCAGCATTAGCTTCGTCTACAATGCGATCGGCAGTTGCTTCATCGATCGGCAATTCATTCAAAGCTTGGCGATAGTTATTTTTAAAAGCCTTCTCATCAGGGATATCCTTGAATTCGTAGAAAGCAGTACCACCATCGGTTAAATTCATTGCACGAACAGCAATACCTTTGAGAATTTGACCACCGGAAAGGTCGCCCAAATAGCGGGTGTAAGATTGAGCAATTAACAATTCTGGCTCATTTTCTGACACTTCGCGAATGCGTTCCACGTAGGCTTGAGCAGCAGGAGAAGGAGCCACTTGTTCGCGCCAGTTTGCGCCAAAGTAATAGCTGAGGTCTTGTTCTAAGCTTTTTTTGCGATTCAGTTCTTTAAAATAGATTTTAGAAAGGATGGGGTGATCTTTGTGCTTTTCCATCTCTTCTTCGATTTGTGAATAGACGAAGTAGAGGTTAGCTACCAATTTCCGATAGGATTGCTTTTCTACTACTCCTTTTAAAAAGCACTTGACAAAACCAACATTTTCTGCCATTGAGTGAGATTTTTTGGTGCCTTCACGCAATTTGGTTGCTAAGTTACTGCTCATACTAAATTATTGTCCCTTAAGTCTTTTGAGGAGCGTTTCATTTTGCCAAGGTTTAAAAAACCCGCCTAAAAGTTAACCTTAGACTGATTTGATGAGAATTTTCATTAAGTTTTTTTACGAAAGTGTGGGGACTGGAGAATTTTAGATTTTAGATTTTCAATTTAATTAGAACTTATGCAAGTGTCGCACTTAGAAAAAGTATTGATACTAAATCACCACCTTTTACTCAAGGGAGATCGGGAGCAAAATAAACTGCTACGCATTTAAATTGAATATTTAGGCTGATGGGGAGATGGGGGGATGGGGAGAGGGATTGACGGTTTTTGCCTAACACCAAAAATATACAATTTAGATGCGATGCAAGCTTACCAATTCTTTAGGTTTTCTTGTAGGCTAATTCTCCCATGACGTAGGTTGCGTGAACTGCCCGATCGTCTCCCACGATCGTCAAGGTAAAAGCAGCATCCGCTAATTCTTCGATCGTACTGAGTTTAGGGGAAGGATTACGGAATGCCATCAAGGGTGTTGCCCGCAGATCCAAAACCACAAAGTCTGCTTCTTTCCCAATCGCAAAATTCCCAATATAATCCTGTAATTCTAAGGCTTTCGCTCCCCCTAACGTAGCTAAGTAAAGTGATTGGAAAGCTGTGACTTTCTGCCCTCTCAGTTGAGCAACCTTATAGGCTTCATTGGCAGTTTGGAGAATCGAAAAACTAGTTCCTCCACCTACATCCGTTCCTAATCCTACTTTCACTGGATATTCAGTAGATTTCGCCTGTTTGAGCTTGAAGAGTCCACTGCCCAAAAATAGGTTAGAAGTGGGGCAGAAAGCGATCGCAGATTTTGCCTGCGATAATCGTTGAAATTCCTCGTCAGTTAAGTGAACACAGTGCGCGAAGATCGATCGTTCTCCCACCAATCCCGCTCGATCGTAGGTGTCTAAATAACCGCTACATTCCGGGAAAAGTTCTTTCACCCAAGCCACTTCATCCACATTTTCCGAGAGATGGGTGTGCAGATAAACGTCAGGGTACTCTTTTAACAGCCTTCCTGCCATCTTCAACTGCGCGTTTGTCGAAGTAATTGAAAACCGAGGAGTTACAGCATAGCGCAATCGCCCTTTCTTGTGCCATCTTTCGATCAATTCTTTGGTTTGGGTGTAGGAAGATTCGGCAGTATCCAGGATAAAATCGGGAGCGTTGCGATCCATCATTACCTTACCCGCGATCGTACACAGATTTCGGCGGTAGGCTTCTTCAAAAAACGCATCAACAGATTCCGGGTAAACAGCGGCAAAAACAAGGGCAGTCGTAGTTCCGTTACGAAGCAATTCATCGAGGAAAAAAGAAGCGACCTTTTTGGCGTATTCTTTATCTTTAAATTTGCCTTCTGTGGGAAATGTGTACTTGTTCAACCACTGCAACAATTGTTCCCCAAAAGCAGCGATCGTTTCCGTTTGCGGGTAATGAATATGGGTGTCGATAAACCCTGGCACGATCAGCATCCCCGGATAGGAGGTAATCGGGATATTTTGATAGCGATCGATCAGTTGTTCGTAAGGTCCGATTTCCTTGACGCGACCATTATCTAACACCAAAAGCCCATCGGCAAAAAACCGGACGCAATCCAATTCTGGCGCGTAGAAAGGATCGTCTACAAAATCCAATAGCGCAGCACGGTAAGCTTTTATACCTGTTTCGGGAAAAGTAGTATCTTCAGTCATCTTTAATGCAGGATTTTAGAGTAGGACTTACGCACCCAGATCCCCCAACCCCCTTCCCAAGGGGGCTTAGAAGGTTCCCCCCTTTTTTAGGGGGGTTAGGGGGGATCAGGGTTTTAGGTTTCGGTGCGTAAGTCCTATAGAGGTTGTTTTTGTTGGGGGACTCCATTCCTCTGGACGAAGGCGCTCATCAATAAAAAATGCTGTTTCCCTTGTCTGTTCCACCTCTCCATGAGCTTTCAGCAAGGCAGCCAGTTTCTTCCGCATAATCAAACCTGGCTTATCAGTGAATATATGTTGTTCGCGATTGGGACTGAGGGGAACGTCAAAATCAGTCGATTCCAGAATCCGTTTATCTTCCAGGGTGACGGCGCGATCGAAGGCGATCGCATCTGCCGTTGGTGTGTCTGCTTCGGTATCGTTGCGGACGCAAAACTGCACCATCTGGGAGGTGGAATCATCGATCGGAGTCATGGTATTAACGATAATATGCACCCGACCGTTGGGATAGGCAATTCGCAGTTTAACGGTAAACGGCATAAACCAAGTCATATCTAATGTTCGCACCGTATCCACCGAGTCCATTTTTAAATTCTGTTGTTGCAGTTCGGGATTGACGACTCCCAAAACTCCACGAACGTGCAATCCCCATTCTGTCTCAGTAAACTCCATGCGATCGGGAGTTGTGTGTTCTTCCGTGCCGAAGGTTCCCTGATGGACAAATGCAGGGTGCGCCAGATCGAATTCATTCTCCATCACCCGCAATCCTGCACATTTCCAAGTCTCGTAAAATTCGGGAATGCTGCGATAGTTCGGATCGCGAGTCTCTTCAATATCAGGAATCCCCACTAATGCCTCATCTGCCAAACACACCCAGGCGTACCCGTAGCGTTCGGTACAGGAATAGCTGTCTATTTTGTAATTTGGCGAGACTGTGCAACCTTTTTGGGGAACCTCTACGCAAGTCCCCTGTGCGTTAAATTGCCATCCATGATAGGCACAGGCGATATTTCCCCTCACGACTTTTCCCAGGGAGAGTTTCGCGGAACGATGGCAACAGCGATCGACAGCCGCGCAGGGGTTTCCCTGTTCGTCCAACCATAACACCAGTGGATGACCAAGGAGTTGAAACGCTTTTGGCCCATTTGCTAATTCCTGTATAGGAATCACGGGATACCAGAAGCGACGCAATACAGGTTGTTTGGTAACTAGCATAGGATTGTCGCAAATAAATAAAGTTACTGTCTATTAACGAAAAGAACCAGCGAGGATAGTTCGAGTTAGAGCATTGATAACATTACTTTTGGGTTCTTGCTGTAAAGACTTGTACCACTGGCGCGTGATTGCGGGATCTTTGCGATCGTAAATGACATCAGCTCGCTTTCGCGCTTTCCACACTGCCAGTTGTATAGAGTATGCAAAAAGAGTATCCAAATAGTTTGTAAATTTAACTACTTTTTACTGAATAAATTTATTTTTCACCTCAAATGAACACAGATGAATTTAGTTATCCCAAATTGGTTGTAAGTTCAACACAAATCCCGGTAACACATCCTCACCCGATAAACTCACAACTCCCTCTAACCTTTCCACTTCTCGATTCGCCCGAAAAACTTCTACCGTCCGACTTTTCGGATTAATCAACCAACCCAAAAGTAACCTATTTTCTAAATATTCCTGCATCTTCAGACGCACATCTGCCAAATCATCCGTCTCCGACACCAATTCCACCACAAAATCAGGACAGATTGGCAAAAATTTCTTTCTTTGATCTGTTGTCAGAGCTTCCCATCGCTCAATTCTAATCCATGCCACATCAGGAGAACGAGTCGCGCCATTTGGTAAGCGAAAACCTGTGGAAGAATCAAAAGCTTTTCCTAATCGAGTTTGGCGATTCCAAATACCCAAATCAATGTAAATCTCAAAATTGCGATTTCCCGTTTCTCCCCCCGTTGGCGGCATAATAATTAATTCTCCTTTAGCTGTCAATTCCAATCGTAAATTGTCATTTGCTGCCGCTAATTCAGCAAACTTTTCATCAGTCAGTTTCACGACATGAGATAAATTTAAAGTGACACTGTTCATTTTGGTTTACTGTGTCGGTTTGTTAACGTAGCAGAATCAAGGTTACTATGTTGTAAACCTTTCCCTGGAATTAACTTTTGATCCCCCATTATCCCCCTTAAAAAGGGGGACTTTGAATCAATCCGGTTGCCCCCGTGATGTTAATAGCGTAGCTTCCTTTGGTTCCCCCCTTAATAAGGGGGGCTCCAGGGGGGATCTAAATATCCAAATCAGTCAGATTCAATTTGGGCCCGTAGGTTTCAATGAATTCGCGTCTGGGTGCAACTCGATCGCCCATTAGAATGGTAAAAATGCGATCGGCTTCCGCTGCATCTTCAATTTCTACCTGTTTCAATGTCCGAGTTTCTGGGTTCATGGTAGTATTCCAAAGTTGTGTAGGCATCATTTCACCTAAACCTTTGAACCGCTGAATTGTGTATTTGGCGTTAGCGGGAAAGGCGCGAATTAATTCTTGCAATTCGCGATCGCTATAACAGTAATCGTGATTCTTGCCGCGCTCAACTTTATACAATGGAGGACAAGCAATATAGATGAAACCTTGTTCAATTAATGCCCGTTGATAGCGGTAGAAAAATGTGAGCAATAGCGTGCGAATGTGCGCCCCATCTACGTCAGCATCAGTCATTATCACTATGCGGTGATAACGCAATTGAGAAGAGTCGAATTCCTCACCTTTAACGCCTAAACCTAAAGCAGTAATTAATGCTTGAATTTCCGTATTTTTGTAGATTTTGGCATCGTCGGTTTTCTCAATGTTGAGGATTTTTCCGCGCAAAGGTAGGATTGCTTGAAAACGTCTATCCCTTCCTTGCTTTGCACTCCCGCCTGCCGAGTCACCTTCCACAATATAAATCTCAGATTCGGCGGCATCTCTTGAGCTACAATCTGCTAATTTACCTGGTAAAGGTGATGATTCTAAAACTGATTTTCGGCGGACTAAATCGCGGGCGCGTCTGGCAGCTTCGGCGGCTTTAAAGGCTTGAATTGCTTTTTCTAAAATTGCATCAGCTACGGGGGGACGAAATTCTAAATACTCGCTTAATGCTTCGCCCACTAAACCTTCAACAATTCCCCGGACTTCTGGGTTGCCTAATTTGGTTTTGGTTTGTCCTTCAAATTCGGGGTCTGGTACTTTTACTGATATTACTGCGGTCAAACCTTCGCGAATGTTTTCTCCGGCGAGGTTAGCATCAGCTTCTTTTAGTTTATTGCGTTTTCTGGCGATCGCATTTAGCGTCCGCGTCAACACCGCTTTCAACCCTTCTAAATGTGTGCCACCGTCAATGGTGCGGATGTTATTCGCAAAGCCTAAAAGATTATCTGAGTAAGCATCAGTACACCATTGCAATGCTACTTCTAATTGCACATTATTCCGCTCTCCTTGCACAAAAATAATCTCTTCATGCAGGGCTTGTTTTTCGCGGTTCATGTAAGTAACATACTCGCGAATTCCACCTTTGTATTCGTAGCTTTCTACTTTAGGAACACCGCTTTTCAGTAATTCTAAACGGTTATCAGTAAAGGTAATTTTTACTCCAGCATTTAGATAAGCTAATTCGCGTATACGGGCGGTTAAAGTTGTATAATCAAACTCTACGCCAGAGGTGAAAATTTGCTCGTCGGGACTGAATGTTACTGAAGTTCCAGTGCGATTTTCTTTGATTGGTTCAGCCTGCAATTCGGTAACTGGAACACCACGTTCAAAGCGTTGTTTATGTACTTTATTTTCCCGCCATACTGTAACTTCTAAATACTCGGATAAAGCGTTAACTACGGAAACACCAACGCCGTGTAGTCCCCCAGAAACTTTGTAACCGCCTCCACCAAACTTGCCTCCGGCGTGGAGAACTGTTAAAACCGTTTCTAACGCTGATTTACCTGTGCGAGGATGGATGTCTGTGGGAATACCCCGCCCGTCGTCTGTCACTGTCACCGAACCATCGGCGTTCAGGTCAATTTCAATATGAGTGCAATAGCCAGCCAGCGCCTCATCGATCGAGTTGTCTACTACCTCGTAAACTAAATGATGGAGTCCCCTTGGCCCCGTTGACCCAATGTACATACCCGGTCTTTTGCGTACCGGTTCCAGACCTTCCAGAACTTGAATCTGCTCGGCGCTGTAACTGCTTGTCATAATCAGGATTTCTCCAATAAAGGCTTTGAGCCGTCTAGTGACCCAAAAGGAAAAAACACTCCAAAATTCTAGCACAAAAGGCTTACTGGCGACTGTAGCCCAAACAGATGAAAAATTTATTTAGGGGATTGACTCCTTTCTAAGGAACTGCTTGGCAGAGGAAATTAAATCTAAAATCTAAAATCTAATGATTGATTACCAACCAGCATTAATTACTATTTGTGGCGCAACGGCGACGGGAAAATCGGGGCTAGCTTTGGCTGTGGCGCAACGGCTGAATTCAGCAATTATAAGTGCAGACTCTCGTCAAGTGTACCGCGATTTTGATATTGGTACGGCGAAACCTTCTTTGTTTGAGCAGAAATTGGTACGACATTATTTAATAGATTTTTGTCACCCTTGGGTGACATTAACGGTGGCGGATTATCAAGAACAAGCTCAAGCATTAATTAGTCAATTGCAAGAAGAAGGAAGTGTGCCATTGTTAGTTGGTGGTACGGGTTTATATATTCGTTCTGTGGTGCAGGGTTTGAAAATTCCGCGTGTTGCGCCGCAGTTGGATTTGCGATCGCAATTAGAAAACCTCGGACAAATTCAACTTTACGCTTTTCTGCAACAAGTCGATCGTGCGGCTGCCGAAAAAATTCACGCTAACGATTTAGTGAGAACTTTAAGAGCATTAGAAGTATTTTATGTCACTGGCAAACCAATTTCCGAACAACAAGGAGAAAACCCACCAAGTTATCCAATTTTGCAGATAGGTTTAGATTGCAATGTTGAAAATTTGCAAAAACGGATTGCGCGACGTACCGAAAAAATGCTCGCTGATGGTTTGGTAGCAGAAGTCAAAAGCCTCTGTGAAAAATATGGTGCAGATTTGCCTTTGTTGAATACTTTAGGATATGCCGAAATTAAGCAATATTTAGCTGGGGAAATTAGCTTGGAACAAGCGAAAGAATTAATCGTTTTGCATACGAGACAATTCGCTAAACGTCAACGCACTTGGTTTAAAGCTTATCCTGAAATTGAATGGTTTAATGCGGATAATTCTGATTTATTAGAAAAGGTTTGGCAGCGAATACAGGAGTTTATTAAAATTAAATAACTGTGAAGTTAAGCATTTTGATCCCCCTAAATCCCCCTTGGTAAGGGGGACTTTGAATTTGGTTTTTCTCTGGTTAATCAGAGTTAGTTTGAATTTTGTTCCCCCCTTATTAAGGGGGGTTAGGGGGGATCTAACTGACAAAGTTTGGCTTTCCTCCTTCCTCTTCCTCTGTGTTCTCTGCACCTGGAGTGGTTCAAAAAATTTCCTCTGTTACTCATCCGAAATATTGGGCATAATAATATGTAAAATTTAAATACCTAAACCCAAGAGTAAATATCGTGGATAGCATTTATCAAGAAGCCTTAAACTTACATCAGCAACAGCAATTTACCGCAGCTGAGTCAAAGTATAGAGAATATTTAGAATTAAATAGCGACCATACTGAAGCTTGGCTAAACTTAGGGATACTTTATTATCAAACCCAAAATTACCCACAAGCACAAGAAGCGATCGCAAAATCTCTACAACTAGATCCGGCAAATTCCCAAACCTATTATGTTCTCGGTTATTGTTTAGAACAAACAAATAATATTACTGAAGCGATCGCAGTTTACCAAGATGCGATCGCGATCGATCCCACCCTAACTGACGCTTACAATAACTTAGGAAATCTCCTTTTACAAACCGGAAAAATTCCCGAAGCAGAAGCAGTTTTTCGTCAATCAATAGCTGTTAATCCTGAACATTTTGGCAGTTATATAAATTTAGGAAATTTGTTAGTCCAACAGAATCAAATTGACTCAGCTATTGAAGTATATCAAACTGCATTAAATTTTAATCCTGAAAATCCCGATATTTTATATAACTTGGAAATAGCCGTAAATTTGCAAAATAGTCCAGCTTATATTCGAGAAACTGCTAACAAGCTTTACCAAGAAGGAAAGTTTGAAGAAGCGATCGCCAAATATCAACAATTTTTAGCCACTCGAACTAGAGATGCAAGCGTTTATCTGCCTATTAGTGAATGTTATAAAAGTCTCGATCGTACTACAGAAGTTATTCATACACTCCAAGAAGGAATTCGGCTTTATCCTACAGCAGATCAACTACATTTTGCCCTAATTACATACTTGCAAACTCAAGGAAAAACTCAAGAAGCAGTTGCTTGTGCATCAGCTGCTTCTCGGCTTTTACCAGAAAATTATACTTTCAAAATTCTTAGTAAATTGATGTTACCTTTAGTCTACGATACAGAAGATGAAATTAAGTATTATCGGCAAAATTTTGTTCAAGGACTAGAAAGTTTAATTCAAGAAACCACCTTAGAAAATACAGAAGATAAACAGAATACTTTGAATAATTTTACTTGCAATACTACCTTTTATCTAGGGCATCAAGGATTAAATGTTTTAGATTTGCAGCGTCAGTGGGGAGATTTAATACATCGAATTGTAGCAGCGAATTATCCCCAGTGGGTGCAACCTTTAGTAATGCCACCACTGAAAGAAAGCAATAAAATTCGCGTTGGTTATGTTTCCAATTATCTCCACTCTTATAGTGGGACTTTATGGTTAACTGGTTGGTTGAAAAATTGTGACAAAGAAAAGTTTGAAATTTACTGTTACTATACAGGAAACGATCCTGATTATGTAACTAAGCAATTTTATGATTATAGCAATAAATTTCATCATATACCGGGTGATTTTACAGCAGTTTGTCAACAGGTAATAGCCGATCGATTACATATTTTGGTATTTCCAGAAATTGGTATGGACTCGCAAACAGTTACTATGGCTGGTTTGCGTTTAGCACCTGTGCAATGTACAGCTTGGGGACATCCTGTTACTTCGGGAATACCGACAATTGACTATTTTTTATCTAGTCAATTGATGGAACCAGAAAATGCTCAAGCTCATTATTCAGAAAATCTAATTTTGTTACCAAATATTGGCGTATCATATCCAAAACCTAGAGATATTCCAGCACTGACAAAAAGCCGGACAGATTTTGGATTATCCGAGCGTGATGTATTATATTTATGTTGTCAAGCACCTTTTAAATATTTGCCACAACACGATTATATTTTCGCAGAAATTGCTCGTCGTGTCCCGCAAGCTAAGTTTATTTTTCTCCGAGGTGAATTGCTGAAAAAACGGCTGGAACGTGCTTTTGCTCAATTAAATTTACATTATGAAGATTATTGTCTATTTCTTAATATTCCGACTCGACCGGATTATTTAATGATAAATTTACTTTCGGATGTTTTTTTAGACACTATAGGTTGGTCGGGGGGAAATACTTCTTTAGAAGCGATCGCCTGCAACTTACCAATTGTCACCCAGCCTGGTGAATTTATGCGGGGTCGTCATGCGGATAGCTTTTTAAAAATGATTGGAGTTACGGAGACGATCGCCAAAACAGATGCAGAATACATCGAAATTGCTGTCCATCTAGGTTTGAATAATCAGTGGCGACAAGAGGTAGCTGAAAAAATTAAAACTAATCACAATCTCCTTTTTGATGACAAAGTTTGTGTTCAAGCATTGGAAAATTTTTATGCTCAAGTTGTACAACAGAATACTGTTCAGATCGGCAAAAATTAGGTATATTATAAAGTTAATAAACTTTAGCAATAAAAAATAAAATTTTTCCAATGCGGAAACTAATTAGAGGTTTGCAAGAATTTCAATCTAACTACTTCACCAGCCATCGAGAATTATTCGAGAAACTCTCAGAAGAACAACGTCCAAGAGCATTATTTATTACCTGCTCTGACTCTCGCATCGATCCAAATTTGCTGACTCAAACCGAGCCAGGTGAGTTATTTATTATTAGAAATGCAGGTAACATTATTCCCCCTTATGGTGCAGCTAATGGTGGGGAAGGAGCAGCCATAGAATATGCGGTAGTAGCTTTAGGAGTTAAACAAATTATCATCTGCGGTCATTCTAATTGTGGAGCCATGAAAGGGTTACTGCAAATAGGCAAACTAACTGAAGAAATGCCATTAGTTTATGATTGGTTAAAACACGCTGAAGCTACTCGGAGGTTGATTAAAGAAAATTATCAGAACTACGAAGGTAAGGAACTTTTGGATGCTACTATTGAGGAAAATGTTTTCACTCAAATAGAAAATTTACGCACCTATCCAGTGATCCATTCCAAACTTCACAGAGGCGAACTGAACATTTACGGTTGGGTTTATAAAATTGAAACTGGAGGGGTTTTTGTTTACAGTATGGAAAGATGTAACATTCAAGCAATACATGATGATATTGAACTTCCCGTACCAGAAAATTCTGTACAAGCAGCTAATTTTAATACTCCGAGAATAAGTACCATTTCATAAAATTAGACCAACAAGCAGTAGCATTAATATTGCTCCATCTAGTTAAGTGCAACATCTGCTCGACTGTACGCAGGGAGAAATTTCTGTGGTGTTCAATTCTTGTTTAGAAAAAAATCGAAGTTAAGCGAGAATCTTGATCTAGATGTGTTTTCATAGATGAGTCTGACCTCACTACCAGCCAAAAAATTTCCTTTCAGAGAGTGGCGCTGAAGATCGTGTCGCTATGTGTCAAAATCAGGGTAAGAAAGCAGTACCAGTGCTACTAGATGACAGTAACCTAATGCTTGGAAAAACGCTGCGTGGACGCTACCAAATTATTCGTCAGTTAGGAAGCGGGGGGTTCTCAACAACATTTGTGGCCAAAGATCTCGATCTCCCTGGTCAACCTCTGTGTGTTGTTAAACAGCTAAAATCCAATGATTCCGATCCCTCGGTTTTACAGACCGTTAGGCGTTTGTTCGACACAGAAGCACAGGTACTCTACCGCTTGGGAAAACACGAGCAAATTCCCCAACTTTTTGCACATTTTGAGGAAAGCCAAGAATTTTATTTAGTTCAGGAATATATTCAAGGAGAAGATTTTGGTCAAGAATTACTTACGGGTAAAACGTTGAATGAATCTCAATTAATTGCTTTTTTACAAGATATTTTGAAAACTTTAGCTTTTGTACATGAACAAGATGTAATTCATCGGGATATTAAACCTTCAAATTTAATTAGGCGACAGAAAGATGGCAAAATAGTTTTAATTGACTTTGGAGCAGTTAAGGAAATCAGAAGCTTGGTATTGCATTCTGGGGAACAAATGACAGGCACTATCTTAATTGGTTCCTCTGGGTATATGCCAAGCGAACAATTAAAAGGGAAACCAAGGTTTAATAGCGATATTTATGCTGTAGGAGTAACGGCGATTCAATTATTAACAGGTGTATCGCCAGACGAGTTTGAAGAAAATGTAGAAACTGGGGAGATGATTTGGCGCGAACACGCATCAATAAGTAATGAATTAGCTGTAATTTTAGAAAAAATGGTGCGATCGCATTTTAGAGACCGCTATCAATCAGTTAAAGAAGTACTTTTCGATATAGATAAATTATACAATTACACAGGTTATGCCACAAAAATATTAATGTCGGCAGAAACTAAACATACTTATTTCAAAAAATACTTCTATTTGTTGATTATTTTGCTCACAGCAGGCTTAAGTTTTGGTGTTGCCAAACTCTGGAATTATCTGCAAAATCAAAATACAGCAACTCCGACACCAGAAGCAATTGCTACACCCCCATTGGTATCGCCAAATAATCAAGCCGCAAAACTCCTAGAACAAGGAAAAACTTTAATAGAGTTGCAGCGTTATGAAGAGGCAATTAATATTTTAGATCAAGCATTGCAAATTGATACTAAATATCCCGATGCTTGGGTAAAACGGGGTCAAGCATTAAGTAAATTGCAGAAGTACGAAGAAGCACAAAAATCTTATGAGGAAGCTTTAAAAATTAAATCAGAATATTCTCAAGCTTGGTATGAACGAGGCTTAGCATTAGAAAAATTAAATCGGGATGAACTGGCACAAGAATCTTTAATTAAAGCTATTGAAATTCAACCTAATTATGCCGAAGCTTGGTATAATTTAGGAGAAATCAGAATTAAAGAAAAAAAATTTCAAGAAGCTTATATATGTCTAACTAAAGCAACCGAAATCAAACCAGACTATAGCGAATTTTGGTATAAATTAGGTGTAGTATTGAATCAACTTAAACAGCCTAAAAAAGCATTGATAGCATTAAATAAAGCCTTAGAAATTGAAAGTAACTATGTAGAAGCTTGGATAGAACATGGGTCAACACTGGCTGAATTAAAGCAAAATGAAGAAGCACTTGTTTCTTTCAATAAAGCTTTAGAAATTAATTCCGAATCAGCAGAAGCTTGGCAAAAAAGAGGCTACATTTTAGGAGAGTTGAAAAGATATGATGAAGCGATCGCATCTTTAGATAAAGCCATCCAAATTAAATCAGATTATGCTGAAGCTTGGTATCAGCGAGGAGTAATTTTGGCAAAGTTGAATAATGATGATGAAGCGATCGCATCTTTAGATAAAGCCACACAAATTAAACCGGATTATGCCGAAGCTTGGTATCATCGGGGACTGATTTTAGAGAAAAAACAGAAACTCCCGGAAGCGATCGAAGCTTATAATAAAACTATCCAAATTTGGCCTGCCAATCAAGAAGCGATCGCCAAACGCAAACGCCTGCAAAAAAAATCGGGAAGTTAAATTTCGGTCATACTTCCCTTTTTCCCATAAATTTTGCACAATATTCTTGAGACTATTTAAAGCTTAATCCATCCACCACTACTTTATCCAGATGATTACCCAAGAAAAACCCCAAATAAATTGGCAACCAATTATCAAACAATTTGCCGCCATTGTCGGTGAAAAAAACGTAGTACAACGTCGAGAAGAACTACTAACTTATGAATGTGATGGACTCACCAGCTATCGCCAAAGACCAGCAGTAGTAGTCTTACCACGCACCACCGAACAAGTAGCAGCATTAGTCAAAATATGCGATCTAAATCAAATTACTTGGGTAGCAAGAGGTGCGGGAACTGGACTTTCAGGCGGCGCATTACCAATAGAAAATTGCGTCTTAATTGTTACCGCCTTAATGAATAAAATATTACAAATAGATTTAGAAAATCAGCGAGTTGTCGTGCAACCAGGAGTAATTAATAACTGGGTAACTCAAGCAGTCAGCGGCGCAGGATTTTATTACGCACCCGACCCTTCAAGTCAAATTGTTTGTTCTATTGGTGGCAATGTTGCTGAAAATTCTGGTGGAGTTCATTGCCTAAAATATGGAGTCACAACCAACCATGTTTTAGGATTAAAACTAGTCCTTCCCGACGGTTCAATAGTTGATACTGGAAGTTTCGTTCCCGAAATGCCAGGTTATGATTTAACAGGCTTATTTGTTGGTTCAGAAGGTACTCTTGGTATTGCCACAGAAATTACTTTAAGAATTCTCAAAACAGCCGAATCAATTTGTGTACTTTTAGCAGATTTTACTAATATAGAAGCCTGCGGTGCAACGGTGTCTGATATTATCAGCGCCGGAATTATTCCTGCTGGCATGGAAATTATGGATAACTTGAGCATTAATGCTGTAGAAGATGTCGTCGCTACGGGATGTTATCCTCGTGATGCAACTGCTATTTTATTAGTAGAAATAGATGGATTAGAAGTGGAAGTTGCAACTAATAAAAAACGCATTGCCGAAATTTGTCAAAAGAATGGCGCACGTAGCACGACCACAGCAAACGACCCAGAAACGAGATTAAAATTCTGGAAAGGTCGTAAAGCAGCATTCGCTGCCGCAGGGCACATGAGTCCTGATTATTACGTCCAAGATGGCGTAATTCCCCGCACTCAATTGCCTTACATTTTGCGCGAAATTGAAGCATTAAGTGATAAATATGGCTATCGAATTGCTAATGTTTTTCATGCCGGAGATGGCAATTTACATCCATTAGTTCTTTATGATAATTCAGTACCGGGAGCATTAGAAAAAGTCGAAGAATTGGGAGGAGATATTCTCAAACTTTGCGTAAAAGTTGGCGGTAGTCTTTCCGGCGAACATGGCATTGGTGCAGATAAAAAATGTTATATGCCACAAATGTTTACGGAAACAGATTTAGAAACTATGCAATGGGTACGAAAAGTTTTTAATCCCAAAGATTTAGCCAATCCTGGAAAAATTTTCCCCACACCTCGCACTTGTGGAGAAGCAGCACGCGCTCAAGCTGAGAAAAAATTTGAGAAAGTCGAGCTATTTTGAGAAAGTGAGGCAGAGCCTCTAAAACTGCGTTACCAGGCTGAGCCTGGTAACAAGAACTTACCCCTAGTGTCCTTGCCCCTTGCGTCTTGTTCCCCCTCGTTCCCAGGTTATACCTGGGAATACCTTTTTTGAGGCTCTGCCTCCCCCCTAAAAATCAATGATTTCCACTTCTAATAAACCTGGCTTACCTATGTAATTGCGGTAACTAGAATAGCGCCAATGAGCAGGATCATCCACATAACCACGACGAACCGGATTACTGTGAATATAATCCAACTTTTGTCTGAACATTTCTTCATTGAAAATAGCTTGAGGATGAAATCCCTCTTGCCAAACTTGATATTGCTGATCCGTTTTGTGTTTGAGCTTATAAAATTCGAGTTGGGCAAGAATATGTTTGGACTGGTTTATTTTAAGTAAATCAATAATAGACCGTGCTGTAAAGGATTTTAAATCTCCTATTTGTTACGTTTGATTATAGTGAGGCAGAGCCTCTAGAACTGCATTACCAGGCTGAGCCTGGTAATGAGGAAATGATAGCTAGGCAGAAAATATTAGAAAACAGTAGATACACTTATGCTATATACTGAGCGAGACTAATATATAGTTGTTTTCAGTTGCATAATGTACATCTGCAAGACTGGGTTCCCTAATTCCGAATTCGCAGCCGTAGACGAATGGTATTATTAATAGATTGGGGAGCTTGCCAAGTTAAAAGCGATCGCCTAATCTCATCAATCACTTTTTGCTCTTTCACCGTCGATGCTTTATCATCGAAAATAATTCGCCTCACCCGTCCATTTTGCAGCGACAATTCTAAGACTATTTCGCCACTAATATTCTGAGGAATATTGACATTTTGCAACTTTTGTGTAATCGATGCGATCGCATTTGCATCCAATCCATCAGCACTAATCACCTCAATCCGCGAAGTATTTTGTGTCACATCTCCATCAAGTCCGCGAACTGGCGGTGGTGGTGGTGGTGGTGGTGGGGGAGATTGTGGGAAAGTTGTCTGTCCTTGCACGCGATTGGTGGTGCTGAAATCCTGACTGAGAACGCCTCCACTAGTGCGACGACTAGGAGATGCAGCTAAAGGCAAGTTACTACCAGGAGAAACGCCTTCTTCTCGACCAAAAATTCCTTCGTAACTGACACCTTCGGGCAATTCTACGGGAACTTCTACTCGCTGACGAGTACCATCAGGATTCACCCTTACCTCTTCGCTGACGGCGACAAAAGCGGTGTATTGCGACAACAAGCGATAACTTAAAGCTGTTTCCGTCACTGCATCCACGCCAGATTTAGTTTCGCCGCCAAACATTTGATTCATCAAATCCTTAATTCTGGCGCGTCCCCAAAGTTGTGCGATCGCCAAATTTCCCGTACTATTAAAATTAACTGGCAGCATTTTTTCATAACGTTTCCCACCAGCAGCAACCCCAACAATCCGCAGATTTCCATTAATTTTATCTCGCTTTTTGCCAAACAAAACTAACGGTTGGTTAGCAAACAAATCCGGTGCAGCTAAAGGGTAAATAGTTGCAGTTTCCCCTCCTCCTTGCCAACTAACCTGAATATTTGTGAGTACCGGATTATTGATTTTACGGAAAAACTTTTCCGCCACTTCTTGAGTCGGTTCATCCTGACGAATCACTTGGGCAGTACCTCTTCCTACTTCTGCCAAGCGATTAATTAAAAACCGATTTATCGAACTGCCAACGCCAAAACCATAAAGACGATTTCCGGGTTTTAAATTTCTTTGAACTTCAGCAATTACTTCATTTTCATTGCCGATATAACCATCAGTTAAAAGTACAACACTTCGCAACCTTCCTGATGATGCAGGAGGGAAATTTAGAACAGCGCGAATCCCATTAAGTAATTCCGTACCGCCTCTGGCATCAAGGCGATCGATATAGGCCATTGCTTTACTACGATTTTCAGCAGTATTCGCTAACGGTGTAGGAGATAATTGTTGCGTAGTATTGGCAAAATCGATAATTGTGAAAGTATCGTTAGGATTTAAACCATTAATAAAACGGCGCATTAACTCCTTTGATTTTGCCAAAGGTTCCCCTGATTGAGAACCAGAAGTATCCATCAAAAAAACTACATCTTTAGGCACAATTTCATCACGGCGATATTGCAAAGCGGGAATTAAATAAACAGCAAAATGACCGCCTTTTTCATCAGATTGAGTTAAAACTGTTGCTTGAGTGTTATTTCCTGCAATGCGATAGCGTAAAATTAAGTCTTTGTTGGGAATAGTATCTTCGTTAGCTAATTGTACTTTTACGACATTGATTTGACGGGAAGTAGTGATTTTATGGGAAGTAGAATTAACTTCAGAAATTGGCACTCCCGCATCTATTTCCACCGTGACATTAATATCATGACCGGAACGAGTACCCGGACGCAAAACGGGTGGAGTAATGCGCGAAGCATCAGGAACTCTGTCAGTATCGATCCCCCCTTCGCCCCCCTTATTAAGGGGGGTGTTCCTCCCTTCGCCCCCCTTATTAAGGGGGGTGTTCCTCCCTTCGCCCCCCTTATTAAGGGGGGTTGGGGGGATCGGATTACCGGGAATATATCTTGGCCCAACTACCATTGGAAAAACAAATTCGTAGTTCCCGCCCTCAAATTTCAGACTATCGGTATAACGAATAGTGACATCAATTTTTTCGCCAGGTTTGATGTTAGCAAGAGATTGGGTAAAGATATTATCTCTTTCTTGTTCTAATAATCCGGCGGTTCTTCCTTCTCGGCGGGCGCGATCGTAAATTTCCTGTGCTTCTTCTCGTTTTTTAATGTTACCTTTGATAATGCGATCGCCAATCTTAATTTCCATATCATCCACCGCCGCCTCATCCGGTAATGGAAATACATAAATCGCTTCCAAAGGGTCTGAAAAAGGATTTTCAAAAGTCTGTGTCACCTCAACTCGTGAGACATTTCCGCTGACTTTTGCTTTCACTTCCGTATGTTTGAGAGGAAAAACTTGTTGCTTTCCGTCTTTAGATTGAACAAACAAACCGCCAGTTGGTTGTTGTTGTTGATTTTGCGGTGTGGGAGAATCACTTCTAGTCCTTTGTGCCAAAATTTGCGGAGATAGAGGCAAAGATAGAACAACCGTGCCCATCGTACCAGAGAGAAGTAAAGTTGCGGGTAAGAGAGAGATAAGTTTCATAACTGAATCATGGGATGATATTTTACAGCGATTTCCCTTTAACATGACATTTATTGCTCAAAAATTGTTGCCAAAACCCGATTTCTTAAAGTAATTACGTATAGGGATAGCTTTAATGGTGTTGACTATTGTCGAAGAATAACAAGCAGCAGAAGAAGGACGATATTTACTGACACGAGCCCAACAAGAAGTCAGCGAATCAGAGGCAAGTCGCGCCATAATAAATACGATCGCCACAATCATAGTTTACAAGTTCACCAATTTAAGTCGCCGGGAGGTGGAAGCAATGCTAGGAATGCGATTGGAAGAAAGTAGAGTTTATCGCGAAGCCAAAGAAGAAGGACAACTTGAAGGAAGACAGCAGGAAGCTGCTAGTCTAGTTCTCCGTCAGTTGTCGCGCCGTTTTAGAGAGTTATCCGACGATCTCAGCGGACGCATTTCTAACTTACCGCTATCTGTACTGGAAGATTTAAGTGAGGCATTGTTGGATTTTAACAGTGTGGATGATTTGTTAGCTTGGTTAGAGGCACATTAAACTGCTGTTGAATCAAGTATTTTAATCGGGTGAAACAATCCCGATGTAGTGATTTTTATAAAAGAAATGCAAGAAATCGCACTTTCTAAATGGCAATCTTTACTAGTACAATTTGCAGTCGATTCAACGATTAGCAAGCAAATTTTTTTTGAATTAATATTTGCTTATTCCAGTCCTTATAGATACTACCATAACCTAGTTCACATTCAGCAAGTTTTAGAAATAATTGAAAAAATGCGATCGCATTCCCAGAATTTCCCTGCACTTCAATTTGCCACTTGGTTTCACGATATCATCTACGATCCAAAAGCCAAAGATAATGAAGAAAAAAGCGCCGCCAAAGCAACCAAGGTATTGACAAATTTAGGTATTCCATCCTCAACCGTAGCTACTATTTGTCAGTTGATTTTGACCACTAAAAGCCATCAAATCTCAGCCGATAGCGATATAGATAGTCAAATTTTTTTGGATGCAGACTTATCAATATTAGGCGCTTCTCAAGCCGAATATCAAGTGTATGCCAAGTCGATCCGAAAAGAGTATGCTTGGTTATCAGAACCAGAGTATCGCACGGGTAGGTTGCAAGTATTAGACAAATTTTGCCAACGAAAAAGGATATATTATACTCAACAAATGTTTGATGCCTTGGAACTTCAGGCTAGACAGAATATGCAAGAAGAAATAAAATTTTTAACAGCAATCAACGATATAAAAATATAATAGTGATTCAGCAAACGAAAGCGATCGCTCCTCAATTAGAAAGTATAGTCGGGTCTGCCAGTATCCGTGCTTGGGAAAATATCGAAGCTGACAAGCAAAAACAGATATCTCAAGCAATTTTTTCCAGCACTTATCCTACTTGTCTTGTATATCCCAACACACAGCAAGAACTTGCCGAAATCATCGCTTGTGCTGACAAAAACCGTTGGCGTGTCTTACCTTGCGGGAACGGGAGCAAACTGAATTGGGGCGGTTTAGCTAAAGAAATTGATGTAATAATTAACACTAGTAAATTGAACTGCATCGTTGAACACGCCGTAGGCGATTTAACCCTCACCGCCGAAGCAGGAGCGAAATTTAGCGATATTCAGGACATTTTAAGCAAAAAAAACCAATTTCTCGCCCTAGACCCAGCATATCCCCAAATGGCAACCCTTGGTGGCATCGTCGCTACAGCTGATGCGGGTTCGTTGCGTCAACGCTACGGCGGCGTGCGAGATATGCTACTCGGAATTTCTTTTGTCCGTTATGATGGCAAAATTGCTAAAGCTGGTGGCAGAGTAGTAAAAAATGTTGCCGGATACGATTTAATGAAGTTATTTACGGGTTCTTTTGGCACTTTGGGAATTATTAGTCAAGTCACTTTTCGACTTTATCCAATGCCAGAAGCTTCCCAAACTGTAGTGTTAATTGGTGCCACAGATGCCATTGCTGAGGTTAACAAAATTCTGCTTGCTTCTGCTTTAACTCCCGTAGCAATTGATTTATTATCCACCCAATTAGTAAATCGTTTGGGATTGGGTAAAGGTATGGGTTTAATTATTCGTTTCCAAAGTGTTGCTGAAAGTGTTCAAGAACAATCAAACCGACTTTTAGAAGTTGGGCAAAAGTTGGGTTTGTCAGGTAGCAGTTTTTTGGCTAATGATGAAACAAATCTATGGCAACGATTACAATATTCTATGTGGGAAGTTGACACGGAATTGGCGATCGCCTGCAAAATAGGAGTATTACCCACTGCTACTGTTAACACCCTGACTCAACTGGATAATCTTGCCCCGGAAAGTATGGGATTGATTCATGCTAGTAGTGGCTTAGGATTGTTAAAATTTGATAGCTCAAAGTTGTCTTCTGACACAATTTTACAAATGAGGAATTTTTGTCAATTAAACAGTGGGTTTCTCACGGTTTTAGAAGCACCTTTGGCTTGGAAAAAACAGTTGGATGTTTGGGGTTACAGTGGCAATGCTTTGGATGTAATGCGAAAAATTAAACAGCAGTTTGATCCTGATAATATTTTTAGTCCTCATCGGTTTGTGGCAGGGATTTAGTTTATTTTGAACCGCAGAGACGCAGAGAACGCAGAGAAGGAAGAGAAGATGCAGATTTCAGAGAAACCAGCAACAAATAATGAGGATTCGCAGGGATTTGATCCGAAGAATCCGCCTAATCCAAAGTTAATTGATACTTGTGTACATTGTGGTTTTTGTCTTTCCACTTGTCCGAGTTATCGGGTGATTGGTAAGGAGATGGATTCTCCGAGAGGGCGCATTTATTTAATGGATGCGATTAATGAGGGTGAAGCGCCACTTGCTGAAGGAACGGTGCAGCATTTTGATAGTTGTTTGGGTTGTTTGGCTTGTGTTACTACTTGTCCTTCCGGGGTACAATATGACAAGTTAATTGCCGCAACTCGTCCGCAAATTGAGAGAAATTATTCGCGGAGTTTACCGGATAATCTTTATAGAAAACTGATTTTTAATTTGTTTCCTTATCCCCAAAGGTTAAGGGTTTTGTTAGCACCTTTGTTGGTGTATCAAAAGTTGGGATTTCCTAAGTTTTTCCGCGCTACTGGATTACTGAAAAAAATATCTCCCCGCTTAGGGGCGATGGAGTCTCTTTTACCCGATGTAACCGCTAAATCTTTTGTCGATACTTTACCGGAAGTTATACCAGCCAAAGGGGAAAAAAGATATCGGGTAGGGGTGATTTTGGGTTGTGTACAAAGACTTTTCTTTTCTAAGGTAAATGAAGCAACTGTGAGAGTTTTAACTGCTAATGGTTGTGAGGTGGTGATTCCTAAATCTCAAGGTTGTTGTGCTGCTTTACCAGAACACCAAGGACAAAGAGAACAAGCCCAAACTTTGGCACGACAAATGATTGATAGTTTTGCAGAAACAGGCGTTGATTATATCATTATTAACGCTGCTGGTTGTGGTCACACTTTGAAAGAATACGGTCATATTTTGGCAGACGATCCTAACTATCGGGAAAAGGCGAAAGCTTTTGCAGCTAAGGTGAAAGATGCCCAAGAATTTTTGGCAGAAGTGGGATTAACCGCGCCACTTTCACCGATAACTGATAATGAGTTGACAATGGTTTATCAAGATGCTTGTCACTTGTTGCATGGACAAAAAATTAGTATCCAACCTCGTCAATTATTAAAGCAAATTCCAGGGGTAAAACTGCGAGAACCAATTGATGCTGCTTTATGTTGTGGTAGCGCAGGTGTTTATAATATGCTGCAACCAGAAGTTGCGGAAGAATTGGGACAACAAAAAGTTACTAATTTGTTGAATACTGGGGCACAGTTAATTGCTTCTGCTAACCCTGGTTGTAGTTTACAAATTAATAAACATTTGCAAATGCAAGAAAAAGAAATTCCGATTATGCACCCGATCGAATTATTAGATTTTTCAATTCGCGGTGTGAAAATCGACGCATAAGTTTGTAAGTAACTCAGGTTGCTAGTTACAAGTCTGGCTGTTTCTTAGCCCCCCTTAATAAGGGGGGTTGGGGGGATCTAAACCTAGTAATCAAAGCCGAAGATCCCCCCTAACCCCCCTTACTCAAGGGGGGAACTCCGAAAGAATTAATAACTAGCAACTTGCGTTAAGTAATGTCCACAGATATAGTAACAAATTCATCTGTGTTCATCTGTGGACATCTGTGGTTTAAATTAAACCTAAATACTTTGATAAAAAGTCTAACTTTCCCATCTTTACAAACAAGGTACAGTCACATAAAATTTAGCTGGCCCTTCGGAAGTTACTCGCAACTTACAATTTACACCAGTTCGATCGCTACACACCCCCGCAAACTCTCCGGCTATTTGCAACTCGTTAAACCAAACTTCCGCCACGCAACCCGAAAAAGATCGATCGCTAATCCTCCAAAAGCATTCTACCGCCCCAGTCGCCTCAGCAAATCTTCTTAATACTTCATAATTCAGAGCTTTTCTATCCTTTGCTAGTAAAATTAGTTTGGGTTTTAATGTATTTAGCGATCGCCTTTTGACAACCATTTTTGTTGACATAGAGAAACTTTTACGGTATTAACATGAAAAGTAAGCGATCGCACATAGTAAAAACACTCACATTTGGACAAGTTCTTCCTTGATTATCAACAAAGAGTATAAACAAATTTATTCTTAAAAAAGAATCATCCAAGAAAATCCATAATAGACTTCAGCTATTAAACTTGATCTTGGTCAAGTTTCCAGTAATTTAAACCCATACAAAACCTGTAACTTAAGCCATTTTTCAGCAGTTTACTTCTTCTAACAATGAACAACAAAATTAACCAATCAATTTTTCTTTTCCTTTGTTTTGCCCTTTTGGGTTTAACATCCTGTAGCCCAAAAACACAACCTGATGAATTAGCCGCCACTGAACAGCAAGCTCAAGCATCTAGTTCTAAATCACAGACAAACCCAAATCAGCAAATACAAAAATCACTTTTTCTCATTAGTAAAAACGGTAAAGAAGGCTTTATCGATCGCACGGGAAAAGTTATTATTCAACCTGAATATGGTTTAGCTTTCAGTTTTTCAGAAGGTTTAGCACCAGTCAATATAAACTCGAAATGGGGTTATATTAATCAGACAGGGAAAATCGTTGTCAAGCCTCAATTTGAGGAAGCAGGCATATTTTCAGAAAATTTAGCTGCTGTTAAAACTGGTTCCAAATGGGGTTATATTAACGACACCGGAAAAATTGCCATTAAAGCTCAGTTTGTTGAAGTAGAAGGCTTTTCTGAAAGATTAGCATCTGTCAAAATAGGTAATAAATGGGGCTATATAAACCCAAAAGGTCAAGTAGTCATTAAGCCAAATTATGATGAAGTTAGTATTTTTTCGGAAGGACTAACATCTGTTAGAATTGGCAAAAAATGGGGTCATATAGATAAAACAGGCAAAGTAGTAATTAAACCAATATTTGATGAAGCTAGCATTTTTTATGAAGGGTTAGCCTCTGTTAAGATTGGCAAAAAATGGGCATTTATTGACAAAACTGGGAAAGTAGTGATTAAGCCTATATTTGATGAAGCTAGCATTTTTTATGAAGGGTTAGCACCAGTGAAAATTGGTAATAAATGGGGATTTACTAATAGAAAAGGCTTAGTAGTAATTAAACCTATATTTGATGAAATTAATGTTTTTTCCGAAGGATTGGCAACAGTTAGAATAGGTAACAAGTGGGGATTTATTAACAAAACTGGAAAAATAGTCATCAAACCTCAATTTGATGAAGTAGATAGTTTTTCTGATGGACTCGCAGCAGTAGGAAGCAAGGATGGGAAAATCGGTTATATCGATAAAACAGGTAAATTTGTTTGGAATCCAACGAAATAATTACTAATTTACACTTAGTTGTGGTATAAACATAAAGAACAAAATGGCGACAAAAACTCAGTTTACCTATGAGCAAACTTCACAAATTTATACCTTTTTTCCTTTACTTAAGTATTTTAGGTTTGGTATCTTGTCGCCCTCTAGAACAAACCCAAGCATCAACTAGCGTAAGTCAGCAAAATCAAACAATCAATAAACTCTTTCTGGTCAAACAAAATGGCAAATATGGCTATATTGACCAATCAGGTAAAATAGTTATTACTGCTCAATTTGATGAAGCTTTTGATTTCTCAGAAGGAATGGCGAAAGTAAAAGTTGGCGATAAGTTTGGTTATATTGATAGCACAGGAAAAACAGTTATTGCAGCACAATTTGATGACGCTGATGACTTTTCAGAAGGACTAGCAGGAGTAATGTCTAATGGAAAAATGGGTTTTCTCGATCGCACAGGACAGATGATTATTTCACCTCAGTTTGATGATGCGGAAGACTTCTCCGAAGGCATGGCAGAAGTAAAAATTGGTGAAAAATGGGGTTATATCAATAAAGTAGGAGAAATAGTCATTGCACCACAGTTTGAAGACTCGCAAAATTTTTTACAAGGATTAGCATCTGTCAAAGTTGGCTCGAAGTGGGGTTACATTGATAAAACCGGAAAATTTATTTGGAACCCTACAGAATGAGCAGTTACTTTTAATACTAAAAACTCACTATAAGCGGCAATTTATCCACCATTTTTTGTCAATTTAAACACCTAGATATTGAAATATTGACAATTATCTGCGATCGACTAAACTATAATCATATTAAAGTAACTTAGGTGTATTAAAATGAAGCGTAATTTAAATAAAATTTTTCTATTAACTCTTTTAGCTGCGTGCTTCAGCACAGTTAGCTATAAATTCCCATCAGCACTGGCTTCAGATACTCATAATATGACCCAAGAAGCCAAACCAGAACCATCAGTTATTCCCACTCCTCAAAACGGTAATAATCAAAATAATAGTGCTTTAGTTCCCATCCAAGAAAATGATAAATATGGTTATGCCGATCACACTGGTAAAATAATCATTTCTCCTCAATTTGACGAAGCCAGGAAATTTTCTGATGGTTTAGGCATGGTAAGAATTAAAAACAAATATGGCTATGTCGCAGAAACAGGTCAAATAGTTATTGCTTTAAAATTTGATGATGCCTTAGAATTTAACGAAGGATTAGCAGCAGTTAAAATTGGCAATAAGTGGGGTTACATCGACAAAACAGGAAATGTAGTAATTCCTCCTCAATATGATGAAGCAAAACATTTTTCTGAAGGGTTGGGATTAGTAGGATTAGATGATAAGTCTGCTAACAGTCAAAAGACTAATAGAAAATATGGTTATATTGACCCCAGTGGAAAAGTAGTTATTCCCATCAATTTAGCTCATGCTTTTACCTTTTCCGAAGGGTTGGTACAAGTAATAATTGATGAAAACCCCGATATTCCTAATAGTGGCAAATATGGCTATATGGATAGAACAGGGAAAATTGTCATTACTCCACAGTTTGCCTGTGCAGATTCATTTTCTGAAGGTTTAGCCAGAGTATCTATTAATAATAAAAATGGTTACATAGATAAAACTGGAAAATTTGTTATTCCACCACAGTTTGATGTTGCTGCCAGTTTTTCTGGAGGGTTAGCAGAAGTGAGACTCGGTGATAAAACGGGATATATTGATAAGACTGGAAATTTTGTAGAAAATATTAAAAAATAAGAATTTGGTTTCGCTGCAAAATATAATATGAGCGGGGGTGCAATGGGAGACGAAGACCATTTGGTTTTGCTGTTGAATATAGCAGTGAGGGTCCGATGGGAGACGAAGACCGCAGCGCCAAACTTAAAGGTAGTGCTAACAGCAGTGCCATTATTACTGGAGATAGTAACACTGCTACTATTACCATCACTAATTACTATTACCGTGAAAATATACCAGTAGTACCTGTTGAATCTACTGTTGCTGATGATGAAAATCTTCCCTGTCCTTATCGCGGTTTGTTTCACTTTGGGCCCGATGATGCCAAATATTTCTTTGGACGCGAGGTATTTGTAGAAGAACTTTTCGCGGCAACTCAAACCCGCAATTTTATCCTCTTATTGGGTGCGTCGGGAAGTGGGAAATCTTCAGTAGTGTTGGCGGGATTAGTGCCAAAACTGCAACAAGAACATCACTGGTTATTTACTCACTTTCGTCCAGGTTCAGAACCTTTTCATGCTTTGGCTGAGGCGCTGGTTCCACTTTACGAGCCTGATAAAAATGCTACCGAACAAATGGCTCAAGCTCGTCAGTTAGCTGAATTTTTTGTTAATGGTTCCGTTCTGCTTCAAGATGTTTTCTCCAAAATTCAACAGAAATATCCCAATCATCGGGTGTTGTTGATTGCCGACCAATTTGAAGAACTTTATACTTTGTGTGCGGAGCAGAAAACTCGCCATAGTTTTTTAGATATCTTATTAGCCAGCTTTCCAACTTTCCCTTCTCAGAGTCAATTTTCCAGGGTGCTAGTTGCAACCATGAGGGCGGATTTTTTGGGAAATGCCCTCTCCTATCCTAAATTTGGGGAAGTGTTACGCAATGCGGATATCAAAATTAGGTCAATGAACCGTGAGGAACTTTCCCAGGTGATTGTCAAACCTGCGAAAAAGTTGGGGGTAACTTTTCAAGATGGACTGGTAAAACGCATTTTGGATGATGTGGAAGACCAACCGGGAAATTTACCTTTGCTAGAGTTTGCATTAACGGAGTTGTGGAACAAGCGCACGGGTAAACAATTAACTCACGAAATCTATGAAGAAATTGGTCAAGTAGAAGGTGCATTAGCTCGCCATGCTGATGAGAAATATTGCAACTTGACAGATGAGGAGAAGGAAAAAGTCCGGCGCATTTTTATTCAGTTGGTGCGTCCAGGGGAGGGAGTAGAAGATACCAGACGCATAGCGATGAAAGCAGAATTGGGAGAGCAAAGCTGGTCTTTGGTAAAACAATTGGCTGATGCTCGGTTAGTAGTGACAAGTCGCAACGCTACCAGCCAAGAAACAGTAGAGGTAGTCCATGAAGCTCTGATTCGCAATTGGGGAGAACTGCGAGAATGGATGAATACAGACCGCGTTTTTCGAGCTTGGCAAGAACGATTACGGGCAGCAAAGGGACAATGGGAAGCAACGAATCGAGATTCGGGTTCATTGTTGCGTGGTGCAGCATTAGCAGAAGCAGAAGAACAACTGAAGCAACGCCCGGAAGACTTAATTGATGAGCAAGAATTTATTGAGCAGAGTATCGAAGAAGGAAATCGCCTCAAACAAGTCGAAGCAGCCCGCCGGAAGCGGGAAATCAGAACCGCCTGGGGAATTGCAGCGGGTTCAGTGGTAGCGGTGGTGATTAGTACAGGATTGGGTTTGATGGCGTGGAATCAGAAGAATCAATCGGAACTCAATCAAGCTGAATCTCTGGGTCGCTATTCCCAGTCCTTATTTAATGAAGGAAAAGATTTAGATGCTTTTGTGGCAGCGATCAATGCCAGAAAAATTCTGCAAAGCCAACACACAACCAACCCAGAAGTGATGAATGCCTTGCTGGAAGGTGTTGCTCAAGGAAGAGAACGCAACAGTTTGGTAGGGCATAGTAACTCTGTCAATAGCGTCAGTTTTAGCCCCGACGGCAAGACATTGGCTTCTGGTAGTTTTGACGGCACGATCAAACTCTGGAATCTAGCCACCGGAAGGGAAATCCGCACCCTCAAAGGGCATAATAGCTATGTCTATAGCGTCAGTTTTAGCCCCGACGGTAATACATTGGCTTCTGGTAGTGATGACAAGACGATCAAACTCTGGAATCTAGCCACCGGAAGGGAAATCCGCACCCTCAAGAGGCATAGTAACCCTGTCATTAGCGTCAGTTTTAGCCCCGACGGCAAGACATTGGCTTCTGGTAGTGCTGACAAGACGATCAAACTCTGGAATCTAGGCACCGGAAGGGAAATTCGCACCCTCAAAGGGCATAATAGCTATGTCTGGAGGGTCAGTTTTAGCCCCGACGGCAAGACATTGGCTTCTGGTAGTGTTGACAAGACGATCAAACTCTGGAATCTAGGCACCGGAAGGGAAATTCGCACCCTCATGGGGCATAGTAACTCTGTTTATAGCGTCAGTTTTAGCCCCGACGGCAAGACATTGGCTTCTGGTAGTGTTGACAAGACGATCAAACTCTGGAATCTAGGCACCGGAAGGGAAATTCGCACCCTCATGGGGCATAGTAACTCTGTTTATAGCGTCAGTTTTAGCCCCGACGGCAAGACATTGGCTTCTGGTAGTGTTGACAAGACGATCAAACTCTGGAATCTAGGCACCGGAAGGGAAATTCGCACCCTCATGGGGCATAGTAACCCTGTTTATAGCGTCAGTTTTAGCCCCGACGGCAAGACATTGGCTTCTGGTAGTGATGACAAGACGATCAAACTCTGGAATCTAGGCACCGGAAGGGAAATTCGCACCCTCATGGGGCATAGTAACTCTGTTATTAGCGTCAGTTTTAGCCCCGACGGCAAGACATTGGCTTCTGGTAGTTTTGACGGCACGATCAAACTCTGGAATCTAGGCACCGGAAGGGAAATCTGCACCCTCATGGGGCATAGTAACCCTGTTTATAGCGTCAGTTTTAGCCCCGACGGCAAGACATTGGCTTCTGGTAGTGATGACAAGACGATCAAACTCTGGAATCTAGGCACCGGAAGGGAAATTCGCACCCTCATGGGGCATAGTAACTCTGTTATTAGCGTCAGTTTTAGCCCCGACGGCAAGACATTGGCTTCTGGTAGTTTTGACGGCACGATCAAACTCTGGAATCTAGGCACCGGAAGGGAAATCTGCACCCTCATGGGGCATAGTAACCCTGTTTATAGCGTCAGTTTTAGCCCCGACGGCAAGACATTGGCTTCTGGTAGTGATGACAAGACGATCAAACTCTGGAATCTAGGCACCGGAAGGGAAATTCGCACCCTCATGGGGCATAGTAACTCTGTTATTAGCGTCAGTTTTAGCCCCGACGGCAAGACATTGGCTTCTGGTAGTTTTGACGGCACGATCAAACTCTGGAATCTAGGCACCGGAAGGGAAATCTGCACCCTCATGGGGCATAGTAACCCTGTTTATAGCGTCAGTTTTAGCCCCGACGGCAAGACATTGGCTTCTGGTAGTGATGACAAGACGATCAAACTCTGGAATCTAGGCACCGGAAGGGAAATTCGCACCCTCAAAGGTCATAGTAACTCTGTTATTAGCGTCAGTTTTAGCCCCGACGGCAAGACATTGGCTTCTGGTAGTGATGACAAGACGATCAAACTCTGGAATCTAGGCACCGGAAGGGAAATCCGCACCCTCAAAGGGCACAGTAACTCTGTTATTAGCGTCAGTTTTAGCCCCGACGGCAAGACATTAGCTTCTGGCAGTGATGACGGCACGATCAAACTCTGGAATCTAGGCACCGGAAGGGAAATCCGCACCCTCAAAGGGCATAGTAACTCTGTCATTAGCGTCAGTTTTAACCCCGACGGCAAGACATTGGCTTCTGGTAGTGATGACAAGACGATCAAACTCTGGAATCTAGGCACCGGAAGGGAAATCCGCACCCTCAAAGGGCATAGTAACTCTGTCAATAGCGTCAGTTTTAGCCCCGACGGCAAGACATTGGCTTCTGGTAGTGATGACAAGACGATCAAACTCTGGAATCTTCCAGAATTGGAGTTAGACCCTTTACTGAGGCGTAATTGCGATTTGGTACGCAGTTATTTAGAGAGTAATCCTCAAGTCAGCGAGAGCGACAGGCACCTCTGCGATGGTGTTCCTAAGTTTGAACCCACCCCGACGAAATAAAAGAGATCCCCCTAAATCCCCCTTAATAAGGGGGACTTTAAAGCAGATTCCCTCCTTGATAAGGGGGACTGAAAACCGAATCTTGTTCCCCCCTTATTAAAGGGGGTTAGGGGGGATAAATCAAAGAGATCCCCCTAAATCCCCCTTAATAAGGGGGACTTTAAAGCAGATTCCCTCCTTGATAAGGGGGACTGAAAACCGAATCTTGTTCCCCCCTTATTAAAGGGGGTTAGGGGGGATAAATCAAAGAGATCCCCCTAAATCCCCCTTAACAAGGGGGACTTTAAAGCAGATTCCCTCCTTGATAAGGGGGACTGAAAATCGAATCTTGTTCCCCCCTTATTAAGGGGGGTTAGGGGGGATCAAACATCTATAGCAAACATTTAAATATTCCATATAAAACCATGAAAAAAATCCTCATCCTCTCCGCCAACCCCAAAAACACAAGTAATCTACGCCTAGATGAAGAAGTACGGGAAATCAAAAATACACTGCAACTATCTGCCAATCGAAACGAATTTCAAATCATCACCGAATCTGCGGTACGAGTCGATGATTTAACCCGCTTCCTGTCTCAACATCAACCAACAATTGTTCACTTTTCGGGACATGGTTCTGGTACTGATGGATTAGTTTTGGAAGATAATTCTGGGCGGATGCAACTTGTAAGTACCCAAGCCTTAGCAAAGCTATTTGATTTGTTTCAAGAACAAGTCGAGTGTGTCTTACTCAACGCCTGCTATAGCAAAGAACAAGCCACCGCAATTCACCAATATATTGATTGCGTAGTGGGAATGAATCAGGCAATTGGGGATAAGGCAGCGATTAACTTTAGCATCGGATTTTATACAGCTTTGTGGGCTGGAAGGAATTATGAAGATTGTTTTCAAATGGGTTGTACTTCTATTGATTTGCAGGCAATTCCAGAGTATTTAACCCCAGAAATTAAATTTAGGCGGCGGCGTTATCAGACAGAACAGCCGACAAATCCAGTAAAATCTAACAACGATAATAATATGAGTAATGATAATAAAGGCGCACAAAACCGCGCAGTTTCTATTGGTTCTATTGGGCGTGATTTTGGTGGCGCAATTCAAACAGGAGACAGCAACACTGCAAACATTAATTTTCAATCCGTTAGTTTACCCGCACCTGCAAGCGTCAACATAGAAACAGAACTCAACGCCTTACGTGAGATAGTGGCGAAGTTAGAAAGCTCAGACCGTCGTAAAATTGACAATGCCTTTGAAGATGCTCAAGATGAGTTAAAGAAGCCACAGCCAGATAAAGATGAGGTGGGTAATGCCTTAGAACGAGCTTTAAAGTATGCCCAGAAAGCAGAAGGGTTTGCTTCTGTAATTGCAAAACTTCGACCACACCTGACTAATACTACTGCTTGGTTAGGCGAAAATTGGCACAAATTGTTAAGTTTGGTGAGTTTAACAATTTGAAGTTGGTAAATTGGTTGAGAAATTGTATACCTCTTGCATAAATCCAAAAAGGGCGAAGCATTCGGGGAGAAAATCTTGGGCTTTGTACAATAAATTGTCGCCCGAATGCTTCGCCCCTACCCTTAACCAAGCAAAGGGAGGAATTTAATCAAGCCTTTTTAAGGGGGTTGGGGGATCTTGCTATATTTCAGCCAATAGATAGAGATAGGGAAATATAACTAAAAAATATGCCCAAAGGTGATTTAGAGAGGCAAGGATAGACTTGTAAATTCAAGGGGCTGCTCTCATTATATTTGCGTCGCTATGGTAGATATCTATATTCTTGACCTGCTAGTTATCGGTTTATTACTACTAATTGTTACTTTAGCCTCTGGTTGGATTGCCCGATTACCCCTATCTTTCGCTTTAATATACTTAATTGTTGGCATATTGTTAGGGCCTTATGGCACAAATTTAATTCAATTGCGTCCTGATGCTAATTTTTTGGAAAAATTGACAGAATTTGTGGTAATTGTTTCCCTCTTCAGTTGTGGATTAAAAATGAATCGTCCGCTGAATCCTATTGCTTGGGGGTCAACAGTTCGGCTAATTGGTCTTTTGATGCCTATCTCTATTTTTGCGATCGCCTTTATCGGACATTTTCTCCTCAAAATGGACTGGGGGCCAGCAATTTTACTAGGCGCAATTCTAGCACCAACCGATCCAGTTTTAGCTTCAGAAGTCCAAATTGCCGACCTAGAAGATCAAGAAGAACTACGTTTTGGTTTAACATCTGAAGGCGGCTTAAACGATGCTTTAGCTTTTCCCTTCGTTTATTTTGGTATCCATTCTTTAAAAGATAGTAATTGGGATAACTGGTTTAAACAGTGGGTAGCAATTGATTTAGTTTGGGCAATTGCTGCTGGTATTATTATGGGTATTCTAGTCCCCAAAGCAATAGTTTGGATTGACAAACGTCTACAAGAATTTCGTCCTGTTGATGTATTAATGGAAGATTTTGTAGCACTTAGCATCATTTTCCTTACATACTCCTTAACAGAAGTTGTCAATGGTTATGGATTTTTAGCTGTGTTTATTGCTGGAATTATTGCCCAACGCAGTTATCATAATCCAGAAAAACGCCTATCCCAATTAGAGTTTACAGAACGAATAGAAAAACTAATGGAAGTCGGCACCATTTTATTACTTGGTTCCATCTTAAGATTACCTCAACTTGTACAATTTGCTGGGCAAGGATTATTAGTAGCAGTACTGTTAATTTTTCTGATTAGACCTGTAGGAGCTTGGCTTAGTACAATAGGAGGAGGTTATCCTCAAATAAGCCGTTATTTATTTGGTTGGTTTGGTATTCGTGGCGTTGGTTCATTGTATTATTTATGCTATGCTTTTGGTGAAGGATTAAAAGATAATTTAGGAGAACAAATTGCTTGGATTACTTATATAGTCATTGTAATTTCTGTAATGTTGCATGGCGTTAGTTCTACTCCTTTAATGAAGTTGTATGAGCATAGTTTGCAAATTCGTCGTGAGAAAATAGTTAGTACGACTGGTGTTGATAAAGCATAATTTTTATGAACCGCCCAAACGCAGAGGACGCAGAGAGAAGAGAAGGAGGGGTTTATAATTCAAATGAGTTCGTTATAGATGTGCTATTGAGTGAAGCTTTAGCATTTTATAATACTGGTAATTTGGTAAAAGCAGCAGAAAAGTATCAGGAAATTTTACACATAAATGGCGATTGTGCTGAAGCTTGGGATGGTTTAGGAATGGTGTATTTTAACCAAGAAAAATATCAAGATGCACTTGAATTTATATCTCAAGCTTTAAGTATTGATACTGTTAACCCTAACTTACATTACAGTTTAGGTTTGGTATTAGAAAAAATTGGTTATCTTGAAGAAGCGATCGCAACTTTTCAAAAGGTTATAGAACTTGCTCCTAACTGGATTGAAGCTTATCATAGTTTAGGTAAACTTTTGGCAGAAACAGGTGATTTCGTTCAATCCGAAACCATTTATCTGCAAGCTATAGAACTAGATAAAAATGATTATCGAAGTTATTTATATCTCGGCAACTTGTTGATGATGCAGCAGCAGATTGAGGAAGCGATTATTGCTTATCAAACTTCTCTGCAAATCAAATCATCTGACTCTGTAATTCTGCATAATCTAGCTATTGCTTACGCTGCTAAAAATGAATCAACCCAAGCATCCCTTTACTTTGGTTATGCTGCTTATTATCAAGGAGATTATCAACAAGCAATCACTAATTTTCAAAATTTCCTCAATACCCAAACAGGAAAAGTTGATCTTTACTTACAATTGTGCCTTGCTTTACAAGAATGTGGACAAACTCAAGAAGCAATTAAAATAATCAATGATTCTTTAAACTTATTTCCTAATAATTTAACTCTAAAGTTGGAAAATGTGCGTATCTTGCCAATCCTATATAAAAATCAGCCAGAAATAGAGTTTTATAGACAAAGATTTACTCAAGGTTTATCAAAATTAACTCAAGCAATAGATTTAGTAACTACAGAATCAAAAGAAAATGCTTTACAAACTATTAGTTGGCGAACTAACTTTTATTTGCAATATCAAGGTTACAACGATTTAGAGTTACAAAAAATTTATGGTAATTTTGTACATCAAGTAATGTCAGCGAACTACCCACAATGGGCGGAAAAGCAACAAATTACACCTTTGAAAAAACCTGAAAAAATCCACATAGGATATGTTTCTGATAGTTTTCATTGGCATACAGTTGGTATGGTGTTTCTTGGTTGGATACAATATTGCCAAAAGCAGGATTTTGAAATTTATTGTTATTACATAAATAATCAAATCGACCAAATTACAGAAGAATATCAAAAATATAGTAACTACTTTCATCATATTCCTCATAACTTAGAAGCAACTTGTCAACAAATTACTGACGATAAATTACATATTCTTGTGTTTCTAGATGTTGGGATGACACCCCAAATGACACAGCTTGCAGCATTGCGACTAGCACCAATCCAATGTGCAGCATGGGGACATCCAGTAACGACAGGATTGCCTACAATTGATTATTATTTATCGGCAGATTCGCTAGAACCAGAAAATGCTCAAGAGCATTATTCCGAGCAATTAATTCGCTTACCTAACATTGGCATTTCCTACAGTAAACCACTAATTCCTGCAATTACGAAAACTCGCGCCGACTTTGAATTGCGGGAAAATGCAGTTATTTACTTATCCTGTCAATCTCTTTTTAAATACTTACCGCAATATGATTATATTTTTCCTACTATTGCTCAAAATGTTGGGCGATCGCAATTTGTTTTTATTGCTCACCCAATAAATGAAATTACCGAACAATTTCGCCAACGCATTCAACAAGAATTTACTAAATTTGACTTAAATTTTGAAGATTATTGCATAATTTTACCTCGCCAAAATCAACAAGATTACCGCCAAATTAACTTATTAGCTGATATTTCCCTCGATACAATTGGATTTACTGGATTTCTCACCACAATAGAGAGTATTGCTTGCAACTTACCAATAGTTACTTGCGTAGGTGAATTTATGCGATCGCGTCAAACTTACGGAATTTTCAAAATGCTGGGAATTACTGAAACAATTGCTAAAAATCCAACCGAATATATCCAAATAGCTGTAAAATTAGGCTGTCAACCAGAGTGGAGACAAAAGATTGTAGAACAAATTAAACATTCTCAAACCTCCCTTTACAACGATCGAACTTCTATAACAGCACTTGAAGAATTTTATCGTAGAGTAATACTTAAATAATATCAATTACCTAAAAGTTTTCTACAGATGGTTGATCCCCCCTAACCCCCTTACCAAAGGGGGAACAAGAGTCTGGTTTAAGTACCCCTTCTTAAGGGGGATTTAGGGGTGATCTCCAATTAGTTACATTCTTCTCATCTCTTCCTCTGCGTCCTCTGCTTCTGGAGTGGTTCAATTAAAAGAACATTTTGCTAAATACTTCGTCTATATCTAAAACAAGACAGGACTTATCATGGATAACAATACTCGGAAAAAACTAATTCTAGCACCCAAAATTGCCTTTATTTGCCTTTCTGTAATTCTGCCATTAATCGGGAGTGTCAAAGCACAAACTGCCATCAACACCGAAATTATTACTAAGGTGGAAAAACTTAGAGATACTGATAAAATAAAACGCTTAGAAACAGTCAGAGAATTGAGAAAAATTGGTGTAACTGCAATTCCCGTACTCACCGCAGCATTACAAGAGAAAGAACAACAAATTCGGGGAGGTGCAGCTTTCGCATTAGGCGCGATCGGTCCAGAAGCAAAAACCGCAATTCCGCAACTAATTGTCATGTTAAAAGATGAAGATGAACAAGTGAGATTAGATGCTGCTGTAGCATTAAGAAGAATTGGTTCGCCTGCGGTTTATGCACTCACAAAAGCATTAAAAGATGACAATGTTTTAGTTCGCAGAGGTGCAACTTTTGCTTTAGCGGGAATTGGTGCACAAGCCAAACAAACTATTCCTATACTAATAGAAATGCTCTCTGATAATGATGAACAAATACGCTTAAATGCCAGCATAGCTTTAAGGGGAATTGGTGCAACAGCTACACCCGCACTTACAGAAGCGTTACAACACAAAAATCCCCTAATTCGCAAAGGTGCAGCCATAGCTTTAGGACAAATTCACACAGAAATTTCCCAAGTCAGGAACAATCAAAATCAACGCGATAACTTGCGTCCAAACCCTTGCATTACTCGTCCCAATTTATGCGCTCCTCGTCCCAATATATGTGAACAAAGACCAAATTTATCTGCTCCTCGTCCCAATATTTGCGCTCCCCGTCCAAGTGCGATTCCTACTCCTATTCCTCGCCAAACTCCACAACCTAAAACTTAAAGAGTTGTTTTAACATAACTTATATCAATTACCTAAAAGTTTGCTACAAATGGTCGATCCCCCCTAACCCCCCTTATCAAGGGGGGAACTATACTGAGTTTTAAGTCCCCCTTAATAAGGGGGATTTAGGGGGATCTCCGATTTTTTGCCTTCTTTTTTCTATTTGATATTACGCAGCAAATATATTTAATGGTGCGTTATTAACGCACCCTACATATTTTACTTTTTTCTATTTGCTATTCTGGCAGAATGGTTTGTCCATCTTGATTAGAACCATTAGCTTTGTTACTTAACAATTTAGTTAAAGACGCTTCTAACTCAGGGGACAGTTCTACTGGTAAATTGCCGGAACGGAGATGTAATTCTTGTCGAGGGTAAGGAATTTCTATGTCGCGTTCTCGGAAAATTTCATCAATGCGGAAATAAATGTCGCTTTTAATTACAACCTGTCTTCTTGGTTCAGTTATCCAAGCCGTTAAATCTAAGTTCAAATAATTTTCGCCATAACTTTTAAAAAGTACGTTTGGAGGTGGATCTGACGCTACTTCAGGATGATCTTTTGCTGCATCAAGCAGAGCTTGGCGCACTTTATTTAAATCTGAGTTGTAGGCAATTCTTACAGGTAGTTTAATTAAAGCAACTGGACTACCTTGACTCCAATTTATTACTTCTTTTTCTAGAAAATAGGAATTAGGGACAATAATGGAAAGTCGTTCTAAAGTGCGAATTTCAGTGCTTCTAACACTAATTCGCTCTACTGTTCCCATAAATTGTCCGACGTTAATAAAGTCTCCGACTTGAATAGGTCGTTCAAAAATAATTACTAGACCACTGACAAATTCTCTGGCAATTCCTTGTAAACCTAAACCAATACCAACGCCTAAAACCCCGGCGAAAATTGTTAATGAACTGAGGTCTAATCCCCAAAGTTGTAACAATAAAACTGTGCCAATGAAAATTAAAGTATAGTTGGCAATAGTGGCGATCGTCTCTTGATCTCCTCGATTCATCCCGGTGAACAAGAGCACGCGCGATCGCAAAACATTTCTGACAACTTTAGTCAGCGACAAAAGCACCAAAAATAACGCTATCAGAATAGCTATTTGAATAACTGAATAGGAATTACTTCCTAAATTAACGATCGGTTCTGCTAAAGTGTAAGTTATAACATCAGATATTTTTTGACCCAGCGCCCTTGTTTGGGGAAACAAATTAGCAATATACACCAAAGCGTATAACCAAACTCCTAACCGCAGAAATCCTAAAATTAGTTTTGCTAACAAATGAACTTTTGGCGGAACAGCAGTTTCCCTCACTCTTTCAGGCGTAGGAAGTAACGGAATTAACCAATATTTCCACAACCAACCTAACAACAAAGTAACCACTATTCCTAACAAAACAGATCCCAAAGAAACCAAGGTCGCATAACGATTATATCCCGGTCTTCTTTCTTTCTGTGCTTGGTTAATAGCAGCTTGTAAAATATTTTGCCAGCGTTCAGCTTGCTCCTGTTTAGTAACTCCAACTGGTACATCTTTATCCGTAACTGTGACTAAATTAGTGCCATTCACCTGAATTACAGGAAAACCATTTATTTCCAGTACCTTTACCTGCGCCCGGTTGCCTGAAGTCACAGCCTGATTTAGGATTTGATTAGCATTATTAGCTCGTAGTTGTGCATCAAACTCATTTAATTGGCTAACCTTAAATAACTGTCGTCCATCAAGAGTAACATGAGCAGTAGAATTTTGTTGTGCTAAAACAGGCATGACAGACAAAACACAACCTAAAATAAAGCTCAGGGTAATTATCTTCAGAGATTTCATTTTTATGGAACCAAAGCGAATTAACCAACTCATAATGTAACTTGTACAAATGTTCATTTAGGGAGCATAACAATTTATGTCATACGATTACGATCTTTTTGTCATTGGTGCTGGTTCTGGAGGACTAGCAGCTTCCAAACGTGCAGCTAGCTACGGCGCAAAAGTAGCGATCGCTGAACGAGATATAGTCGGTGGAACCTGTGTTATTCGCGGTTGTGTACCTAAAAAACTCATGGTTTACGCCTCCAAATTTGCTCATTATTACGAAGATGCAGTAGGTTATGGTTGGAGTGAAGTACAACCTAGTTTTGATTGGAAAAAACTTGTCACCAGTGTGGATAACGAAGTTAAAAGACTGAGTAAGCTACACATTAGTTTCCTGGAAAAAGCTGGGGTTGAATTAATTCAAGGCGATGCTACTTTATTAGATCCTCATACCATAGAAGTAGATGGACGCAAAGTAACAGCTGATAAAATTTTAATTGCTGTGGGCGGAGAAGCAATTAAACCTGATATTCCGGGAGCCGAATATGCGATTACCTCTCGCGAAATCTTTCTTTTGCCAGAACAACCAAAGCGTTTTGCCGCTATTGGAGCAGGTTATATTGCTGTAGAATTTTCCTGTATTATGAATGGACTTGGTAGCGAAGTTACTCAGTTTATTCGTGGCGATCGCTTTTTAAGAGGTTTCGATGAAGATATCCGCAGCGGCGTTCAGGATGCTATGACCAAGCACGGCATTAATATTATCACCAATACTTATGTGTCAAAAATCGAAAAAGTATCAGACGGTTTAGAAGTAACCTATTTAGACAAAGCAAAAAATACGGAAGAGAAAATCACCGTAGATGCAGTTTTAATTGCCATTGGTCGCGCTCCTCATCTCGCCCATCTTGGTTTAGAAAATACTAACGTGGAAATTGTCCAGTGTGACGATCCTGATTTGCCCAATTTGCATGGTTACACCGTCAATTGTGCCATCAAAGTTGATGAATATAGCCGCACCACAGAACCAAACATTTTCGCAGTCGGAGATTGCACAAACCGGATTAATTTAACCCCAGTTGCTATCAATGAAGGTCGGGCTTTTGCTGATACTGAATTTGGCAATAATCCCCGAATTTTTAGCCATGAAACCGTCGCTTCCGCTGTGTTTTCTCAACCAGAAGCAGCTACAGTTGGCTTAAACGAATCTGAAGCTAGAGAAAAATATGGCGATGCCGTAAAAATTTATCGAGCGCAGTTCCGTCCCATGTACCATAGCTTTACTGGGAAAGATGAAAAAGTTATGGTTAAGTTAGTAGTTGATAGCAACACCGACAAAGTTTTAGGCGCTCATATAGTAGGAGAAAATGCCGCCGAAATTATTCAAGGTGTAGCGATCGCAGTTAAAATGGGAGCAACGAAAAAAGACTTCGATGCAACAGTAGGAATTCACCCTTCCACAGCCGAAGAATTCGTCACTTTGCGATAGCTCCAAAAAGGCAGAAGGCAGGGGAGCTCCAGGGGCAGAGGGGCAGAGGAGCTCCAGGGGCAGAGGAGCAGAAGAGGTAGGGAGGTAGGGAGCAGAGGAGGTAGAGAGAGTTGAAGAG
>NZ_JADEWG010000169.1 GCF_015207735.1 [Phormidium] sp. LEGE 05292 | reverse complement strand
CCCCCAACCCCTTCTGATTCCCCTAACTGAAGCCCAAAAGCAACTCTGGACATTAGCCCAGATGGGCGAAGATAGTTCAGTTGCCTATAATGAACATTCAACGGTGCTATTGCGAGGTGCTTTGAATGTGCGGGCAATGGGCAAAGCGATCCAGAAAGTAGTCGATCGTCACGAGGCTTTACGGACACAATTCAGCCCAGAGGGGGATGTGCAAGAAATTCTACCTTCTATTGAAATCGATTGTCCGGTGTTGGACTTCACTGGAGGAGATGTTGCACGCGATGAGCAAATAGCTGCATTCTTTCGCCAAGAAAGCCAAAAACTCTTCGACCTCTCTAAGGTTCCGCTGATACGTCTGTATCTCCTTAAATTAGAACCAGAACTCCATGTATTAGTTTTGAGCGCCCATCACATCGTAGTTGATGGCTGGTCATTAGGAGTTATTTTCCGAGAGTTAATGCAGCTGTATTCAGATGAGTGTCAAGGGGTAATTTGCGATTACGATCGCCCTACACAATTTCGAGAATTTATCAACTGGCAAAATGAGCAACTCCAGTCGCAGGAGATGAAAGCTCATGAATCATACTGGTTGGATAAATTAAGCGCACCTCCTGTCTTAGAATTACCTACCGATCGCATTCGTCCACCGATCAAAACCTATAATGGCGATCGAGAAACCATTAAGCTCGATACTGAAGTAACCAAAAGCCTCAAACTGTTGGGTCGTAAACAGGGTTGCACTCTGCTAATGACACTGCTATCAGTTTATACGACGTTATTTCATCGACTAACAGGACAGGACGACATTATTGTGGGGGTTCCTACTTCTGGTCGATCGATGAATGAGAGTGAAGGGATAGTTGGCTATTGCACCCATATCTTACCAATTCGGAGTCAGTTATCAGGTAATCCCACCTTCGCAGAATATATCAAACAAATGCGGGGGACTTTATTGGCAGCTTACGAACACCAAGATTACCCCTTTGCCCAAATAATCGATCGACTAAATCTACCCAGAGACAACAGTCGTCTTCCCTTAGTTAGCGTCAGCTTTAATTTAGAGCCACATACTACCCCGCCAGAAGTTTTTGGGCTGGAAGTTAGCATATATCCTCAAGCCATTAACTTTAAAGACCGGGATCTGCATTTAAACGTAACAGAAATAGCGGGTGAGCTATTGATTGAATGCGATTACAATACCGACTTATTTAATGCAGGCACCATTGAGCGTTGGCTAAGTCATTTCCAAACCTTGCTAGAAGCAGTTGTCAGCGATCCAAAACAACATTTGCGGGAATTACCTCTACTTAATAACACCCAACGGCATCAGTTATTAATCGAGTGGAATGATACTCAAGCTGACTATCCAACTGATAAATGTCTGCATCAGTTGTTTGAGGCACAGGTAGAGAAAACCCCGGATGCAGTAGCGGTAAAGTTTGAAAATCAACAATTGACTTACCAGCAGTTGAACGATCGATCGAATCAGTTAGCCCATTATTTGCGCTCATTAGGTGTGGGTGCAGATGTGCTGGTGGGGATTTGTGTAGAACGATCGATCGAGATGGTAGTCGGACTCCTGGGTATTCTCAAAGCGGGTGGAGCATACCTTCCCCTTGACCCAGATTATCCCATTGAGCGATCGCACTTTATGTTGTCAGACTCTCAAGTTGGGGTGTTACTGACTCAACACAAATTTGTAGAGACGTTGCGTACTGTAGAGACGTTGTATACAACGTCTCTACAGTACGCAACGTCTCTACCTCAACATCAAGCACGCCTTGTTTGTTTGGACACTGACTGGCAACTAATTCAAAAGTGTAGTCAGGATAATCCTGTCTGTAACGTTGCACCGGAAAACCTAGCTTATGTAATTTATACATCGGGTTCCACTGGTCAACCGAAGGGGGTAATGCTTTGTCACAGTAACATTTGCAACCATACGTTCTGGATGCAAGCCACATTCCCCTTGACAGAAAAAGACAAAGTATTACAAAAAACTCCCTTTGGTTTTGATGCTTCCGTATGGGAATTTTACGCTCCATTAATCGTGGGCGGACAGTTGATCTTGGCTCAACCTGGAGGTCATGCTGACCCAGCTTACCTGTTAAAATTAATTGCCCAAGAGCAGGTAAATCGGGTGCAATTTGTGCCATCTTTGCTGCAAATGCTTTTAGAGCAAGGAGGAATCGAAACTTGTCAATCCCTCAAAGATATATTTTGTGGTGGTGAAGTCTTGCCAGTGGCTTTGCAAGAGAGCTTGTTGAGTAAGCTAGATGTGAATTTGTACAATCTCTATGGCCCTACAGAAGCTTGTATTGATTCAACTTTCTGGAATTGCCAGCCCCAGATTTACAGACAATGTGTTATCGGTCGCCCGATTTCTAACACCCAGGTATACATACTCGACGAATATTGTCAACCAGTACCAGTAGGAGTCCCAGGAGAATTACACCTTGGAGGTGCGGGATTAGGCAGAGGCTACCTGAATCGACCAGAATTAACTAATGAGAAGTTTATTGCCAATCCCTTTGACAATTCTGTAGGGGCGGGTTTAGTAGAAAACCTTGGTAACAAACAGACAATCTCTGGACAAAACCCGCCCCTACTGTATAAAACGGGAGATTTAGCACGCTATTTACCTGATGGCAACATCGAATACCTGGGACGGATTGACAATCAAGTAAAAGTTCGTGGCTTCCGCATTGAGTTAGGCGAAATCGAAGCGATTTTGAGCCAGCATCCCCAAGTGCAAGCCGCTGCGGTCATTGTGCGAGAAGATATTCCAGGGAATAAAAGGATTGTGGCTTACATCGTAGTCGAAACAGAGGGGAAACTTACAATCAACGAATTGCGATCGCACACCAAAGCCAAGTTACCAGATTATATGGTGCCGAGTGCCTTCGTGTTCTTAGAAACGCTGCCATTAACACCAAACGGGAAGATCGATCGCAATTCCCTACCCATCCCAGAATCCCGTTCAGGAATAGATCAGAATATAGTTGCCCCTCGCACTTCAACCGAAGAAACGCTAGCAATTATTTGGCAACAAGTTTTGGGAGTAGAAGAAATCGGCATTCACGATAACTTCTTTGAACTCGGTGGCGATTCAATCCTGAGCATTTCAATTATTAGCAAAGCAAGACAAGCAGGATTAGACTTTAGTGTCAAACAACTATTTACCAATCAGACAATTGCTGAATTAGCCGCAGTTGCAGGTGTTAGTAAAGTAACTAAAATCGAACAAGGATTAGTTACAGGAAAAGTAGAATTAACACCGATTCAACAATGGTTTTTTGAGCAAAACTTTGTTGAGACTGAACACTTTAATCAAGCATTTTTGCTGACAACACCATCTAACTTCCAACCCGAACTTTTAGAACCAATCTGGCAGCAATTGCTGATCCATCATGATGCGTTGCGCTTACGTTTTACCCAAACAGAATCAGGTTGGGAACAGATTCATGCTACGCCAAATGATAAAATTGCCATCTCCTATTTTGACTTATCAAATCAGCCAGACAATGAGCAGAAATCTAACATTGAAAACACGGCTAACTCCTTACAAGCGAGTTTGAATCTGGCAGAAAATCTCGTTCAAATCGCCTATTTCAAAGGGGGAGAAAACCAAGAAGGAAGATTATTAATAGTAATTCACCATTTAGTAGTCGATGGAGTTTCTTGGCGGATTTTATTAGAAGATTTGCAAACAGCTTACCAACAACTAAGTGAAGGGCAAGCAATTCAACTACCACCGAAAACAACCTCCTTCCAAAATTGGGCGCAACAGTTAACCAATTATGCTCAATTAGAGGTTTTAAAATCTGAATTATCTTATTGGTTGACCGAATCTTACGCCAATGTTTCTGGTATTCCTGTAGACTATCCCCAAGGAGAAAACACTGTTGCTTCAGCTAACAATATATCTGTATCGTTAAATGAAGCCGAAACTCGATCGCTCTTACAAGATGTCCCCAAAGCTTACTCTACCCAAATTAATGATGTTTTATTGACAGCTTTAGTCTTAGTTTTGAGTAAATGGACTAACTCAAATTCTGTGTTATTCAACTTAGAAGGTCATGGACGGGAAGATATTATTGAAGGGGTAGATTTATCCCGAACTGTTGGTTGGTTTACCACAATTTTCCCGGTTTGTGTACAACTCGAAGACAGCAATAAACAGCATTTAGGAGAGGTTTTAAAATCAGTCAAAGAACAATTACGATCGATCCCCAAAAAAGGAATTGGCTATGGAATATTGCGTTATTTATCTGACGATCGAGACATCCAAAACCAAATTAAAAACCTAACAAAAGCAGAGATTTGCTTCAATTATTTAGGTCAATTTAGCCAATTGTTCCAGCAAAATTCTCTACTACAAATAGCAAATGAATCGACTGGAAACAGCGAAAGTTTACAATCTCATCGCTCTAATTTACTCGAAATCAATGCTATTATTACCAACGATCAGTTGCAAATAGATTGGATATACAGTAGTAACCTGCATAACTCAAGCACGATCGAGAAAATTGCCCAAGAATTTGTCTCCACTTTGCAAGAGTTAATTGCTCATTGTTTATCACCAGAAAACGCTGGTTTTACTCCTAGTGATTTCCCCTTAGTACAACTTAGCCAACTAGAACTAGATCAAATTTTAGAAAATCTATGAAACCTGAAATTAACAAAACTAACAAGCAAAATATTGAGGATATTTATCCCTTATCCCCAATGCAACAGGGGATGCTGTTTGAAAGTTTGTATGCTCCCGACTCAGGAGTATATTTTCAGCAGGTAGTTTGTACTTTTCAGGGAAACTTAGATGTATCAGCGTTTAAACAAGCTTGGCAACAAGTAGTAGCGAGACATTCAGTTTTCCGTACAGCTTTCTTATGGGAGCGTGTTAGCCAGCCGACACAAATAGTATATCGACAAGTGAATGTTGCGATCGAAACATTCGATTGGCGAGCATTATCTACACAAGAACAGCAACAACAATTACAAGTGTTTCTTGATGCTCAACAGCAGCAAGGTTTCTCTTTTTCCCAAGCGCCATTGATGCGTTTACATCTAATTCAATGTGAGGAAAATACTTACCAATTTGTTTGGAGTCATCATCATTTATTGCTTGATGGTTGGTCTTTATCTTTGGTGTTTAAAGATTTATTGAACTTTTACCAAGCAATCTCTCAAGGAAAAACTTTAACTTATCAACCTGCACTCAACTACCGAAATTATATTGCTTGGCTACAAAAACAAGATCGAAACTTAGCGGAAGAATACTGGCGAGAAAAACTCCAAGGTTTTAGTGCTCCGACTCCTTTGATGGTGGATAAACCTTTGTCCAATCGGGAAAATGGATCGCCTAGTTATAAAGAACAAGAAATCCGTTTAAGTCGTGAGACAACAGGAAATGCTAATACTTTTGTTCGAGAACATCAATTAACACTTTCTAATTTAGCGCAGGCAACTTGGGCTTTGTTGCTGTCTCGCTATTCTCAAGAAACTGATGTGGTATTTGGTGCGACTGTTTCAGGTCGTCCGCCTGCGATCGCAGGAGTCGAATCAATGGTAGGTTTATTTATTAATACCTTACCTGTGCGCGTCCAAATCTCAGAACAAACCGAACTTTTGAGTTTGTTGAAGGATTTACAGCTGCAACTTGTAGACTCAGAACAATTTTCCTATAGTTCCTTAGTGGAAATTCAGGGATTTAGTGATGTACCTAGAGGTACTTCTTTGTTCGACAGTATTGTGATCTTCGAGAATTATTTGGTAGATAGTTCTGTCCTCGAAGACAAAGGTGATTTTTCGCTTTCTAATGTTCAGGTTATTGAAAAAACTAATTATCCTTTAACACTTTTTGTTGAGCCTGGGGAACAATTATTAGTTAGGTTGAGCTACGATGCCAATCGTTTTGATGATAGTGCAATCAGCCGGATGTTGGGTCATTTTGTAACTCTGATTGAGGCTATTGTCGCTAATCCTCAAATGCCAATTTCCCAACTACCAATATTAACCGCAGTTGAACAAAATCAACTATTAATAGAATGGAATAATACACAAACTAATTATCCGACAAATAATTGCATCCATCAGTTGTTTGAAGAACAAGTAGAAAAAACACCAGACGCAGTAGCAGTAGTATTTGAAAATCAACAACTGACTTATCGGGAATTAAATAATCGGGCAAATCAGTTAGCACATTATTTGCGCTCTTTGGGTGTAGGTGCAGATGTGCTAGTCGGGATTTGTGTAGAACGTTCTCTCTTAATGTTAGTCGGACTTTTGGGAATTCTCAAAGCAGGTGGAGCTTACGTTCCCCTTGACCCAGAATATCCCACTGAACGTATAGCTTTTATGTTGTCTAATTCCCAAGTGTCAGTACTTTTGACACAGGAAAAATTGATAACCCAACTACCTAAAATTGACCTTCATCTCATCAGCTTAGATGCAGATTGGGAAATCATAGCCCAGCAAAATCAAAACAATATTATTAGTCAAGTTTGTCCAGAAAATTTAGCTTATGTAATCTATACATCTGGATCGACAGGACAACCTAAAGGCGTTCAAATCTCACACTCTAGTCTGACCAACTTTCTCTACTCAATGAAACAGGAGGTAGGCATCAATGCCAAAGACATTCTTTTGGCAGTTACTACTATCTGTTTTGACATTGCCGGATTAGAATTTTACTTACCATTAATTGTTGGTGCTCAAGTTGTTTTACTCCCCCGCGAACAAAGTGCTGATGGTACAAAATTATCCGAAAAGTTGCTGCAATCTGGTGTCACAATTATGCAAGCAACTCCAGCTACTTGGCGATTGCTTTTGGGAAGTGGGTGGCAAGGTAATCATCAGTTAAAAATTCTTTGTGGTGGTGAAGCGTTAAGTCATGAGTTAGCTGTGGCACTTTTGGAAAGAAGTCAGTGTTTGTGGAATGTGTATGGCCCAACAGAAACTACTATTTGGTCAACGATTTCTAGAGTAGAAACCGATCGCAATTTTGCTGCCGTTCAAGATAGTTTAGAATCTATTGGTCGTCCCATCGCTAATACTCAAATATACATTCTCGATCGATCTCTTCAGCCAGTACCCATCGGCGTACCAGGAGAATTACATATAGGCGGTGCTGGATTAGCCAAAGGCTACCTTAACAGACCAGAATTAACAAATGAAAAGTTTATCCCCAATCCCTTTGACAATTCAAAAAACGAAGCTGTAGAGACGTTGTATACAACGTCTCTACCGTCAAAATTATATAAGACGGGGGATTTAGCCCGATATTTACCAGATGGCAACATCGAATACTTGGGACGGATTGACAATCAAGTAAAAATTCGTGGTTTCCGTATTGAATTAGGCGAAATAGAAGCAATCTTAAACCAGCATCCCCAAGTGCAAACCGCTGTAGTCATTGCTACGCCTACGGCACGCTGGCGCGAACGCGAAGACATTCCGGGAGATAAACGCCTAGTCGCTTACATCATACCCGAAATCGAAACCACACCCACAAACAACGAACTGCGGCAATATCTGAAATCCAAGCTTCCAGAATACATGGTGCCGAGTGCTTTCGTGCTTCTTGAAGCTTTCCCCTTGACACCAAACGGCAAAATCGATCGTCGCGCCCTTCCCGCACCAGATTTTCACACCCAACAACCAGACAAATATCAAGCCCCCCGCACCCCAGTAGAAGAAATTCTGGCACAAGCTTGGAAACAAATCCTCAAACTAAATCAAGTTGGCATTCACGACAACTTCTTTGAACTAGGAGGACATTCATTACTTGCAACTCAACTAATTTCCCGCATACGCAGCAACTTGCAAGTAGAACTGCCACTAAGGAGTCTTTTTGGCGCACCCACCATAGCCGAATTAGCCCCAATTATTCAACAATTACAGCAACAAGATTTACAATTGAGTGCGCCACCAATTGTTAAACGAGACAACAATAACGATTTACCACTTTCATTTGCCCAGACAAGGTTGTGGTTTATCGACCAATTTGAAAGCAATAGTGGTTTATACAACATACCTTTTGCAATACGTTTAGAAGGAAGTCTCGAAGTAGCCGCCTTAGAACAAAGTCTTCAAGAAATTGTGGTGCGCCACGAAGCATTACGCACCAATTTTATAACCGTTGATGGGCAACCAAATCAAATTATTCAGAGTCAAATAAACTGGAAATTATCGGTTGTTAACTTCAAAGATTTATCCCCAAATCAACTTGTAGGGGCGGGTTTAGGAAATAATTTTGGTACCGAACAGACAATCTCTGAACAAAACCCGCCCCTACTATTAGAATTACTCCAACAAAAAGCAATTGAACCATTTGACCTAGCAAATGATTGCTTGCTTCAAGCTACATTAGTCGCACTATCTGAAACCGAACATATCTTGCTGTTATGTATGCACCACATAGTTTCTGATGGTTGGTCGATCGGTGTTTTGCTTGCAGAATTGGCAGCACTATACAATGCTTATGCTCAAGGTTTGCCATCTCCATTAAGTCCACTACCAATTCAATACGCTGACTTCGCTATCTGGCAGCGACAATGGCTACAAGGTGAAGTTCTGCAAACCCAATTAAGTTATTGGCAAAATCAACTAGCTGATGCACCAGCTTTATTATCACTTCCCACAGACCGACCCAGACCAGCAGTACAAACCTTCGTCGGTGGACATCAACAGTTTGCCCTATCTGCTGAATTAACCCAAAAATTGAACCAACTAAGTCAAGAACAAGGGGTAACTTTGTTTATGACTCTGTTGGCAGCATTTAATACTTTACTCTACCGCTACAGTGGACAAACAGATATTGTCGTCGGTTCACCTATTGCCAACCGGAATCACCACGAAATCGAAGGGTTAATTGGCTTTTTTATCAATACTTTAGTGTTGAGGACAGACCTATCAAATAATCAGAGTTTCACCAAATTACTCAATCAAGTGCGAGAGGTGTCTTTAGGGGCTTATGCACATCAGGATTTGCCGTTTGAGATGCTGGTGGAGGCATTGCAGCCAGAACGCAACCTCAGCTATTCGCCTCTGTTCCAGGTGATGTTTGCGCTTCAGAATGCACCTGTGTCTTTAGTCCCGCTAGATGGATTAAGGTTGACTCAAGTAGAAGTAGAAAATGCGATCGCCAAATTTGATTTAGGTTTGGCAATGGAAAGTACCCCTGATGGACTAGTAGGCTGGTGGGAGTACAACACCGACTTGTTTGATGGGGGCACTATTGAGCGGATGACAGGTCATTTTGTGACACTATTAGAATCAATTGTCGCCAATCCCCAAACGCCGATTTCTCAATTGTCGATGTTAACGCGATCGGAACAGCAGCAGTTGTTGGTAGAGTGGAATGATACTCGAACAGATTACGCGATCGATAAATGTCTCCACCAATTGTTTGAAGCACAAGTAGAAAAGACACCCCAATCAGTAGCAGTAGTATTTGAGAATCAACAACTGACTTACCGAGAATTGAACGATCGATCGAATCAATTAGCCCATTATTTGCGCTCTTTGGGTGTGGGTGCAGATGTGCCAGTGGGGATTTGTGTGGAAAGATCGATCGAAATGGTTGTGGGAATACTTGGTATTCTCAAAGCCGGAGGAGCTTACGTTCCTTTAGATCCAGAATATCCTAGTGAGCGTTTGCGTTTTATGCTCGCAGATTCATCTGTATCTGTGTTGCTGACTCAACACAAATTTGTAGAGACGTTGTATACAACGTCTCTACCTACACAACCCACACACTTAGTTGGCTTGGATACTGACTGGACAGTGATTTCGCAATCCAGTCCAGAGAATCTGATTTGTGATGTCCAACCAGAAAACCTAGCTTATGTAATTTATACCTCTGGTTCCACAGGACAACCCAAAGGCGTAGCCATGAATCATCTACCCCTAGTGAATCTGATCCTTTGGCAGCAGCAAAATACCACGATTTCTCAGGGAGCAAAAACCCTACAATTTGCCCCGATTAGCTTTGATGTTTCCTGCCAAGAAATGTTCTCCACTTGGTGTAGTGGTGGGACATTAGTGTTGATTACTGAACAATTACGCAAAGAACCTGTAGCTTTATTAAATTTACTCTCTGAACTTGCAGTTGAGAGATTGTTTCTCCCCTTTGTCGGCTTACAACAGCTAGCAGAGGTAGCGGTGGGAAACCAATCAACTGTATGTCTGAAAGAAATCATCACGGCTGGGGAACAGTTACAAATGACACCAGCAATTACCCAGTGGTTGCATCAGCTAAGTAACTGTACTTTGCACAATCATTATGGGCCATCGGAAAGTCATGTAGTTACCAGTTATACCCTAAATCAAACAGCAGGAAGTTGGCCTTTACTACCACCGATCGGTCGCCCCATAGCCAACAGCCAAATCTATATCCTCGATCGATCTCTCCAGCCAGTACCGATCGGAGTCCCAGGAGAATTGCACATAGGCGGTGTTTCCCTAGCCAGAGGCTACCTGAACCGACCAGAATTAACTAATGAAAAATTCATCGCCAATCCCTTCGACAATGAACCGAATTCTCGCCTCTATAAAACTGGAGACTTAGCCCGCTACTTGCCAGATGGTAATATCGAATACTTAGGACGGATTGACAATCAAGTAAAAATTCGGGGTTTCCGCATTGAGTTGGGTGAAATAGAAGCAGTTTTAAACCAACATCCCCAAGTGAAAACAGCGGTGGCGATCGTCCGCGAAGACACACCCGGAGACAAACGCCTAGTAGCTTACATTACCTCAGAAACGTCAGCGACACTGACAAGCAGCGAATTGCGGCAATACATGAAATCGAAGTTGCCAGAGTACATGGTGCCAAGTGCTTTTGTGATTCTCGAAGTTCTCCCCCTGACTCCCAGCGGTAAACTCGATCGTCGCGCCCTAAGAGCACCCGATTTTCAGACTCAACAAGACAAATATCAAGCACCCCGCACCCCAATAGAAGAAATCCTCACCCACCTGTGGGGACAAATTCTCAAAATAAATCAAGTCGGGATTCACGACAACTTCTTTGAACTAGGGGGACATTCCCTACTCGCCACCCAACTAATGTCCCGGATTCGCAGCCACTTCCAAGTGGAACTGCCTTTGCGGAGTCTGTTTGCAGCACCTACAGTTGCAGAGTTAGCACCGATAATTCAACAATTACAGCAACAGAATTTACAACTGAGTTCGCCACCACTTTTACCCAGAGACAACCAAAGCGATCGATCGCTCTCATTTGCCCAAACTAGGTTGTGGTTTATTGACCAGCTGGAACCAAATAGTGCCTTATACAACATCCCAGCTGCATTACGTTTGGTCGGAAGCTTAGACGTAGCCGCCTTAGAACAAAGCTTTCAAGCAATTGTCCAGCGTCATGAAGCATTACGCACCAATTTCATTGCCGTTGATGGGCAACCCACACAAATCATTCATGGAGAAGCTAACTGGAAATTATCGGTTGTTAACTTCAAAGATTTATCCCCAAATCAACTTGTAGGGGCGGGTTTAGTAAATAATTTTTGTACCGAACAGACAATCTCTGAACAAAACCCGCCCCTACTATTAGAATTACTGCAACAACAAGCCCTTGCACCATTTGACCTCGCAAAAGATTGCTTACTCAGAGCCACATTAATAGTGTTGTCTCCCGATGAACACATTTTGAGCTTGTGTATGCACCACATAGTTTCTGATGGTTGGTCGATCGGTGTATTTGTGGCAGAACTAACAGCACTGTACAATGCTTATACTCTTCAACAACAATCACCTTTAAGCCCACTGCCAATTCAATACACTGACTTTGCCATCTGGCAGCGAGAATGGTTGCAAGGTGAAGTGCTGCAAACCCAATTAAGTTACTGGCAAAATCAACTAGCAGATGCGCCACCTCTATTATCACTCCCGACGGATCGCCCCAGACCAGCAGTGCAAACTTATCAAGGTGCTCATCAAGAATTTGCCCTGTCTGCGGAATTAACCCAAAAATTGACAATCCTGAGTCAAGAACAAGGGGTAACTTTGTTTATGACCCTGTTGGCAGCGTTTGATACTTTACTCTACCGCTACAGTGGACAAACAGATATTGTCGTCGGTTCACCCATTGCCAACCGGAACAAAAGTGAAATCGAAGGGTTAATTGGCTTTTTTGTCAATACTTTAGTCCTCAGAACAGATTTATCAAATAATCCCAGTTTTGCTCAACTGCTCGATCGAGTGCGCGAGGTTTCTTTAGCAGCATACACCCATCAAGATTTGCCGTTTGAGATGTTGGTGGAGGCTTTGCAACCGGAACGGGATCTAGGCCATACCCCTCTGTTCCAGGTGATGTTTATCCTCCAGAATGCACCTCTGCCTGAGTTAGAACTGGGTGAGTTAACCCTAAGTCCGATCGATCTCGAAAGTGCGATCGCCAAATTTGATTTAACTTTATCAATGCAGAGTACCCCAACTGGATTGGTGGGGATGTGGGAGTACAACACCGACTTATTTGATGGCAGCACCATTGAGCGAATGACAGGTCATTTGGTGACACTGCTAGAAGCAATTGTCACTAATCCCGAAACGCCGATTTCTCAATTACCGATGTTAACTTCATCGGAACAGCAACAGTTGTTAGTCCAGTGGAATGATACTCAAACACATGGAGGGGTTAGGGG
>NZ_JADEWG010000168.1 GCF_015207735.1 [Phormidium] sp. LEGE 05292 | reverse complement strand
GGGGCAGAGGGGCAGAGGGGCAGGAACAGTTTTTGGTTCAGAGCTCAAAATTAAAACTCTCTTTCGTTTACTTTTTACCTTTTACCCTTTACTTTTGGTTATTTTGAAGATGTAGCGCGGATGGCTAGGTGTTTTTTTGGGAATGTGGTTTTTTTCGGCTGTGATTTTTATGGGGTAAGGGTTTGAGTCATTTGGTAGCGGTAAAGGGTTCCGCGCAATGTCGGAAATGCTTTCTGTGTCTGGGTTTACTTTTTTTGACATTTTTTCGGCTTGACAAGTCTTTGGCTAAAACGGTATTTTGATATTGGATTCGCGCAAGTGTACCTCGAAAATTAAATATCGTAAGGTTTCTGAGAGTTTGTCAATTGCAATTTCCCCATACTTGGGGACTGATTTGAAAAAATCGCCAAATTGACAGCAGTCAAAATTCCCTTAAAATTGCAATTTCCCCATACTTGGGGACTGATTTGAAAATAAGGAGAAAACACTAGCACATTCGACAATCGACAATTGCAATTTCCCCATACTTGGGGACTGATTTGAAAATGACTTAGACGAAGCAGGACTGCAAAGTGGTAAGAATTGCAATTTCCCCATACTTGGGGACTGATTTGAAAAGGATGTCTTGCCAGACTTTCTTAAATGGTTGATTAATTGCAATTTCCCCATACTTGGGGACTGATTTGAAATCTTCATGGTGGGTGATTTCCCACTGCCCCGCTCCAAATTGCAATTTCCCCATACTTGGGGACTGATTTGAAATAACAGTTGGACTCAGCGTTAGAAGAAGGAGTTATTATTGCAATTTCCCCATACTTGGGGACTGATTTGAAATGGGATTAAATTCAAATGCTTTTTTTGCCCAAATTAAAATTGCAATTTCCCCATACTTGGGGACTGATTTGAAATGAATCGATATCGTGTGTAGCGCCGTTCCGTTCCGCCCCAATTGCAATTTCCCCATACTTGGGGACTGATTTGAAATTCCAAAGATTATTACTTCATCTTTTCCACGCTACTAATTGCAATTTCCCCATACTTGGGGACTGATTTGAAATCGGTTATCAGGCGGATATCTTTGCAGATGGCATGAATTGCAATTTCCCCATACTTGGGGACTGATTTGAAACTTCCGGCTCGATCGATTGACGGTAGCGCTCCGGTCAAATTGCAATTTCCCCATACTTGGGGACTGATTTGAAACCTCTGTTGCCGGACATTGATTTGTCCGTTTCACAATTGCAATTTCCCCATAGTTGGGGACTGATTTGAAAATTGAATCCGCTGTTCGCAGCCTCATTCTCTCGCTAATTGCAATTTCCCCATAGTTGGGGGCTGATTTGAAAAGTTTGCTGACTACTGTCAGCGACATCGGATGACGATGAAATTGCAATTTCCCCATAGTTGGGGATTAATTGAAATTGCAATTTCAATTAATCCCTATCAGGGATTGAAACATAAGAATTGGCTGATTCGTACTAAAAATAATAGAATATTGCAATTTCAACTAATCCCTATCAGGGATTGAAACCGTTACAGCACGGGAGTAGATTTTGAGATGTCTGATTGCAATTTCAACTAATCCCTATCAGGGATTGAAACAAAATTCCATAAAAATCTACTTGTAGCCCAAAAAGTACATTGCAATTTCAACTAATCCCTATCAGGGATTGAAACTAGTTAAAGTGCTGACTAATCTGGTCATAGATTGTCGGTTAGATCCCCCCTAACCCCCCTTAAAAAGGGGGGAACCGGATTCAAAGTCCCCCTTTGTAAGGGGGATTTAGGGGGATCTAAAACGTCTGGGCTTATAACTAGCAACTTACGTTATGTAGCTTTAGGCTATTCTTAAGGAAGTGAGCAGGGGAAGCGTATTTTGGGAACCGCATTTTTCACGAAGTCAGGGTTTTTTCAATGCGGCGATCGGGAATCAGCCACATAATTGCAACTAAAACATATAATGTGAAAGCCAACCATGAATTAACAAAGGAAAGTGCAATTCCCAAGGCATAAATTACCACTGATATCTTGCCTTTAAAGTCTCGCCCAATTGCTATTGCTAAAGTAGAATCTTTGCCATGATGAGCAATTAGAGTCCGACTCAAAATGTAATAAGCGATCGCAGCACACAAAAGTACAATGCCATAAAAGGCAACTGGGAAAGCGGCAAAATTGTTCTCGCCAGTCCATGCAGTGACGAAGGGAACAAGTGACAACCAAAACAGTAGATGCAGATTAGCCCACAAAACATTACCATTAACTTGTCGAACTGCTTGTAACAAGTGATGGTGATTGTTCCAATAAATACCCAGATATATAAAACTAAGAACGTAGCTCAAAAATATGGGAATTAGCGGACGCAACGCTACTAAGTTAGCTTCATGAGGAACTTTCAATTCCAGCACCATAATGGTGATGAGAATGGCGATCACTCCATCGCTGAATGCTTCTAACCTTCCTTTACCCATTGTTGCTTACCTCAAAGTAAGTTGGTTACATTGTACTTTAGCGCGTTGAGTGCGATCGATGAATTATTTGTATCTGTCTGCTGCACGGAATTGTGAGGCGTTACCGAGATAACAAAGAAGCGTTTAAGGTTTTGGTAATGCGATCGCTAATTTCCTCCAAATGAGCAATTGTATAAATATCAAGCTGTTCCCCTGATTTTTTTAATTTCGCAGACAGGGCTTTTTGTAATTGTTTTAATTCATACCAAGCTAATGTTCTTCCATCTTCGGGAACATTTGTTTGTCTTAACACCATTCCCAGCAAAATATCTAAGTGTTCTCTTTGTAAAGAACGGCGAATACTAGAAATTGATTTTAGTTGTTCAATTCCTAAAATTTCTGTCCAAATACTATTTTGCAGTGTGTCAAACAGTTCGGGGATAGTCAATGCTTCCCCTGGTAAAGTTTTCAGTTCTATGTCTAATAAACGATGTAAACGATCGCCATCTAAGAGCGATCGCAAAATCGTACTTTGCAACCGTAAAATGCGATCGTGAATTGGATAATCAAGGCGGTTTATAGGTACATAGTTTCCCCAATGATTCCAGCGAGAAGGTGCTAACTGATTGAGTAACTGCGGCGAAAAATTAAACGCATCTTTAGCAAACACATACTCATTTAATCTAGCTAAAGCTTCACGTTGTTTTGCTAAATTTGTAGGTACAAACACCCAGTTATTTACATTTAAAGCATAGTTTCGTCTAAAAGTTTGCCCACCAATGTAATCTGCAATTAAATTAGCATTACGCAAATAGTAGATTAATATTTTATCAAAAACCGTTCTTAAATGACTTAAATTTTCTTCTTTTATAGAATCAGGTTTGTCAAGTTTCTCCCACATAAAACGAGCATTATCCATTTGCCATTGAGAATACAGCAACACATCATTACTCATATCCCAAACATTAGCATTAGGATTAATATCCCAGATATCCTCATCAGTAGCATAAGCTAATTCTGGTTGCTGTGAACTTCCAACTATTTGCTCTAAAAACTGTTTTTCAGCTTCAGGAATAATTGCCTCAATCGACTCAAAATTACTAGGTTTATAACCATACATAATTGCCCATTCATCATAAGGGCCAATTGTAGCAGGAAAATAATCACCTTGGGCTATTCCTTGCGGTGCTAAATTCACAGGTAAGTAATCCATTACTGAACTAACTAAACCTTTAGAATGAGTTATTTCGGTATTATTTAATTCGTGAGGTGATAACATGGTACTACCATGAAAGTTGTGCCGCAAACCTAAAGCGTGACCTACTTCGTGAGCAATTAAAGAACGCAAATATTGATGCACATATTGCTGCATTTTATCCTTATTTAACTCTGCATTTTGTAACATTGACAGTGCTGTTGCGCCAATAGATGCTTGTAATGAAGATTCGATCCCATAACAATTATCATCTGCTTTAACTTCGGTTTCATGATTGGTATTTTTACAAGAATTTTGATTATTTACGGAAAAGAATTGATTGATTTTATTTGAGCTTCCTTCTATTAGAGTGCGATATTCTGGTTGCAAAGAACGCACCATATTAGCATCTACAATAATATCCGCATCTAATATTTCTCCAGTTAAGGGGTTAACTCTTGTTGGTGCTTTAGCAAAAAAAGCATCGATCGAATTAAACCAACGAATCGTGTTGTAACGCACATCTGCGGGATGCCAATCGGCATCATCTGGCATTTGTCGCACTTGAATAGCATTGAGAAATCCTGCTTTTTCAAATGCTTTATTCCACATTAAAACACCTTCACGAATCGCTTCTCGATATTCCAAAGGTACAGCGTTTTCAATCCAAAATACGATCGGCTTTTTCGGCGGAGACAAAGCTGCATCAGTCACGGATGGTTCTAAATGCCAACGGTTAATATAACGTACAAAAGATTCGGAGCTATTATAATTTGATAAATCTTGATATGCAGTGATAAAATATCCTACTCTCTCGTCAGCAATTCGGGGAATATAACCATTATTTTCTGGTAATTGGGATAAGCTATAATGCACTTTGAGAGTCAGTGCTCTGCTATCAGGTAAAGTAATTAAATTTGCTCCCTGATGAGCCGAAAAGTTGTAAATTGAATTTATTTCTAAGTTTTCAAAAAAGTTGTTAATTGTGCCAAAATATGAAGTATTTTCTGATAACTGATAATCAGTCAATAAAGAATTTTTTAATAGGGGAGTTAGTCCGGCAAAATCTTGCATTAACAAGTCAGCCAAATTAATTAAAATGCTTTTTCTATGATGAGAAATGCTAACTATGGGAACTGCATAAAGCACTGAGTCGCTAAATGAACGAGTTAATGCTTTTTGTTCTGGTTCGCCGGAATTGGCGCGAAAATTGACGTTACGAATTACAAAATGGATGCGGTTATTGACGCGACGAAAGTAGAAAATAAAGTCTTGCAAAGCAAGTCCGCTATAAATACCACTTTCGCCAATTCCTGATTCTAATGTTACTGTACCTAAATAGTTTTTATTTAACTGTTCTGACTGAATTTCTAAGTAAATTTGATCCTCTTCTAAACTGCGATAAATGGTGAATAAACCTTCTAATTTATTTGTGTCTCTGACTACTTCCGAAAATCGCTGAAATTTTTCTAATTTACTATCTTTAAATAAAATATCTGCGCTACTGATGTTTTCGATCGCTGGTAGCGCATTAAGTTGCTGCAAGTAATAATTTATGCCTTGACTTGATTCCAAGTAAATATTTCCTAGTAAAAAATTATACAAGAAAACAGTGTGGATAGATAATGTTGTCAACCAATGTATCATTGTCAAACGTCCTTTTTAGGCGATTGATATGTTTACCAACCGCTTCGCTAATCACAGTTTAAACTTTTCAGTAGCCTAGATTACACAGTATTTTTACGTATAATACAAGGAAAGTATTTTGACAGTCAATGGCTATTTATTAAATTATGGAATTTTAATAAACTTTTTCAATAAATCCTGTGTATTTTTTTACTAAATAACAATATGTTACAAAAACACTTCCAAATGCTGGCGCGTTACAATACTCTGGCAAATCGCCGCATCTACGACGCTTGTGCGTTGCTTTCTGATGCTGAACGTAAGCGAGCCAGACCTGCATTTTTCAAAAGCATTCATGGTACGCTGAATCATATTATGGTGGGCGATCGCATTTGGTTAACGCGCTTTGCAGGTGAAAAAATCCCCTCGACTGGACTGGATGCGATTTTATATGAAGATTTTGCGGAACTAAGTGCAGTCAGAAGATTAGAAGATCGGCGGATTGAAAATTTTGCTGCTGGTTTAACAGAGGAGTTTATCAAAGGTACGATTAAATATGTCAATAATCAAGGAAAGTTGTATGAAGATCCGGTTGAGTTGTTAATTACTCACTTTTTTAATCATCAAACTCATCATCGCGGACAAATTCACGATATGCTAACTCAAACAGAAATTGCACCACCAGTTTTGGATATGCACAGAATTATTAACCCATGAAAGATCGATCGCATTTCCTAGTTTTCTCGTTCCCAGGTTGAACCTGGGAACGAGATTTGGGAGGTTCTACCTCCCCTGCTGTAAGACCTGAGTATATGTTTCTAAAAAAGAAAGTAGAGAGGTTTCATGAAACGTCTTTACTTAATTATCCTGATGGAAATTGTTCAATATTGGCATCAGCTTCTACTGTAACTTTACCTGCTGCAATCTGAATTTGTTGGATATTAAAAGTTGTGCCACGATGACCAAGATCGTTGAGGCTCAAAATATCGGTTACTTTTGCGATCGCATAATCCACCAAATCCGTTGGTGGTTCTTGACCTACAACATTTTGTTTAATCAGAACAATTTCATTACTATTTGATTCTATTTTGGGACTCGTAATACAAGTTCCAGATTTAATTTTTCCTGCCAAAAGCCAGTTAAAATGAAATGCGATCGCGCCTTCTGTTCTTAAATCACAACTAACCTGTTGAAATTGAATTTCATCTTGTTTATCGCTGAATGAATTTGTTAATTCGCTATTAAGTACCGCAGCTAATTGTTCTTCTGATATTATAATTTTGAGTTTACCTTCTGAAGGATGTAATAACTCTATTTTGCGGTGAATTACCCTTTGCATATTAACAGCGGAAGCACCAATATCTAACTGAAATTCTGCAATTCTTAAGTTAGGTTGCATCAGAAAATTAGACATTTGAATAGTCAGTGCATCCAGTTCCCCACGTTTTAATTGTTTGAGATTAGATTTTATCCTAACTTGCAGACGTTCTGCATCTATAAATCGGGACAAAACAAACTCAATAAACTTGTTTACTGCCTGTTCTGTGAAATTGGTTTTTTCTTGGTTCACACTCTTAATTACCTCCTTCCTGCTTTCCAATCTTCACCACCTGGAAGTTGAATTAAATTATCTGCCACTATTGCAGGTAATTCTTTAATTGAATAAGTATATGTCAAAGTTAGTAATCTTTCCGCTAATTGGATTACTTGTACTTTGTCCACCATTTCAGTAAATTCAAATTCATTGTAGATACCGTTAAAAGCTTCCAAGCTAGCCTCGCGAATAGCTTCTTCAAATTCTTCTTCTAGCGTCGATTCCCACTCATCTATTTTGATATAATAAGATGTTTTATTATCTTGCAAATTTAGTTTTTTAATTTCTCTAATTGAGTTACGAATTGAATTAGCCCAGGAATTAGTTAATCTTTGTTCGACTTGATTTTTAATCAAATGAATCAACAGAATTTTTAAATATGATTGAATATTTCGCAGAATTGCTTGCTTGCTCATTCCCTCTAATTCATCAACAATTGCCAAAGCATCTATGTAACGTCCCTCAAGTATGCTTTTTCTTAAATCTATTAGTTCTTGAGTCATGGGATTTTAAATTGACACTACAGACGAGTCTGGAAAGAGCGATCGCAATTTTTCTGCAAAATGCGATCGCTCCTATTTTAACATCAAATCAAATTAACTTTCTTGAGTAGCATACTCTTCTGCTGATAGAATTCGCCAACCTTCCGCGCCATCAAGTTCTAAAACTTTTTGGTGAAAAGCTAACAAGCTGGCGCGATGTCCTACGCTTACAAACGTTGTTTTACCAGTGCGTATTTGTTTGTAAAGTTCAGCCTCGTTTTTCAAATCTAAAGCACTAGTAGCTTCATCTAAAATTGCGTAACGAGGTGCAGTTAATAACAACCTAGCGAAAGCTAAACGCTGTTGTTCTCCTAATGAAAGAACTGTTGACCAATCTAATTCAGCATCAAACCCGCCAACTCTTTCTGGTAAGTCAGCTAAATTAACTTTAATTAACACTTCCCGCAGTTTATTTTCGCTAATTTCTCGACTAGTGAAAGGATACAACAATTGATCGCGCAAAGTACCAAGAATCATGTAAGGACGTTGCGGTAAAAATAGCATTTCTTCCAGTTGAGGACGCACTAATTTTCCTGTACCAGAGTTCCACAAACCAGCAATTGCTCTTAGTAAAGAACTTTTCCCCGCACCACTGCGTCCCATAATTAATAAACCTTCCCCAGGTTCAACATCTAACGACAAATCTTTTACCAATATTTTCTGATAGTTCGGAGTTTCCAAAGTAACGTGCTCTAAAGCTAAATGAGAATTAACTGTCATGTCAATTGTAGTTGCGCCTTCGGGACGTTCTTTTGTATGTGTAATCATTGCTTCTTCAAATTCGCTTAAACGATTCACACCAGCAGCAAAAGCACTCAATGATTCAAACTGAGTAACGATTACAGATAAAGCAGATAAAACCTGACCAAAAGCCATACTTGCTTGAGTAATTGCACCGAAATCTATTTCTCCAGCGAAGTATCTGGGAGCAACTACTAAAGCAGGTACAATAACCACAAAATAGTTGTAACTTGTAGTAAAGAAACCCAAATTTCTTTGCCAGCCAATCAAAATATTAAAATTACGCAACACCTCAACAAATCTCTGTTTTATAGCAGAAGATTCTTGAGCTTCTCCTCGATAAAATGCGATCGATTCTGCGTTATCACGGACATGAACTAAACCATAACGGAAATCTGCTTCTCGTCGCAGTTGATTGAAGTTAATTCCTATCAACCGCTTCCCAATTAAAATTGTACCAATTGTCCCAAATGCAGCGTACAAAATTAACACGAAAACCAAAGGTACAGAGATTGTCCAAAGTACACCTGTAAAAGCAATTAAATCGATAATTGAACTGAGAATAATTAGTAAGAAAGAAAGGGAAGTCCGAGTAAAAGAGCGAATGTCTTCAGTGATTCTTTGGTCAGGGTTATCAATTTTGCTGTTATTGTTGATGTCATAATAAGCGTGATCGGAAAAGTAATCATCTAAAAAGCGATTTGTGAGCCAATCTCGCCAATTTACGCCTAGTTTTTCTTGTACATAAGAATAGTAAACTACAATCGGTGTACCTACTACAAAAACACTGGCATAAACAAACAAAAATCGCCAATAAGTTGCTTGGTCTTTTTGTGCTAAAGCAGTTTGGAAAAATCTTGCCACATAGCTAATAATTACATTTAAACCACTGACGGAAAAGGCAAGTAAGAGCAGTACTGATAACAGAGCCCAAGGTCGCCAACGGGGTATTAAATTCCGTCGATAGATGAAGAAAACAATACTTGGTGCTACTAATGCAGCAACAATAACGAGAATTGCTGGAGAATCGATCAGCTTAGTAATGTTTTGGGCTAAACCGGGAGCAATGCTATTAAAAAATTTGGGAAAGATATACTGACTACCTAAGCTAACAGCGGCTACTGCGACGAACAAAACTGCTGTGAGAAATACTAACAAAAGTGCTAGGAGAATCAAAAAAGTTCCGCTAATTCTACCAGAAGTAGGATACCAGTAAGGCTGTGCGATCGCGATAAATCGATTCCATAGCTGACGGTCAAAACGATTGAGTTGATCGGATCTAGTCATGTGGATTTCTTAGAATAGATAAAGGGTGTTTTGATTTTTAGGAGCAAATAAAATGATAAACAAATTTCGCCTACTTTGCTTAATCCTGGTCTTAGTATTGATAATTATACCTGTTCAGGTCAAAGCTCAAGTATCATCAGGTCTAGAATCTCGTCTTTCTAGATTAGAAGCCGAAAACTTTCAAGTGCGATCGCAAATTAGCCGTCTAGAATCACAATTAAATCAATTCCAGGGTAGAACTTCATCCAGACCTAATTTAAGCGCCCCTGTTCGTTCCCCTACTTCCCAAACAGTCCCCTATCGGGGTAGCACATCTACTTTATCATCAGATCCAATGTTTCAAAGATTAGCTACTCTAGTAATCGAATTAAAGGAACGAATCCAAGCATTAGAAGCAAAAATCGCTCCTTCTAGAGGTCAAAGAAAACCGTAAAAACTATGTATCCTCAGCGCATTTCTGTAATTGGTACAAGTGGAACTGGTAAAACTACTTTAGCCAAAAAAATTGCCCAACGCCTTGCAATTCCTCATATTGAATTAGATGCACTTCACTGGGAACCGAATTGGGTGGAAGCGCCCGATTGTATTTTTCAAGAACGGGTATTAAAAGCTATTTCTAGCGATCGCTGGGTAGTTGATGGTAATTATAGCCAAATACGCAATATTATTTGGGTAAAGGCTGATACTATTGTTTGGCTAAATTACTCTTTGTCAGTAATTTTGACGCGATTATTGTGGCGGACATTTGAACGTAGTTTAACACAAAAAGAACTTTGGAGTGGCAACCGCGAAACCTTACAAAAAGCTTTTTTGAGTCGAGATTCTATTTTATTATGGGCGCTTCAGACATATAGCAGAAGACGAAAAGAATATCCGATTTTATTTGCTCAACCGGAATATTCGCATTTGGAAGTTGTGGAATTGCGATCGCCAAAAGCTGCTAATGATTGGTTAGGGAATTTGTATGGGTAGAAAGTCGTTTTATTCCTTCTAATTCATCTACTATTGCCAAAGCATCGGTGTAACGTCCTTCCACAATGCCATTTCTTAAAATCAATTAACTCTTGAGTCATATTTAACCCTTACCTTTATTCATTTCTTAACTTGAATTACCTGTAAACTTCCCCCTGCATACAAAAGTTGCTGCAACTCCTGAAAATCAAAAGAACGCAACAACCCAAGCAAATCAGTATTAATTAATTCCCAAGCAGTTTCCGTTTCAAACAACCACATAAATATAGATATCCCAGGCCAAAATAGTGGATTTGTAGGAGCATGAAAGTCTACCAAAGTAAAAATTCCCCCTGGTTTTAACACTCGATAAACTTGTTGAAAAATTTGTCTTAATTGTTGGGGTTTCATTTCGTGCATTGCCACACTCGTATGCACCAAATCAAAACTATTATCGGCAAAAGGCATATCTTCAGCAAAAGCTTCCACATATTCAGCTTCCGGGACATTATTTTTGGCACGTTGTAAAGACAAAGGAGAAGCGTCCAACGCTATCACATTTTGGGAATATTGCACCAAAACCTGAGTAGCTTGACCGCTACCACAACAAAGATCTAAAATTTTTGTCTGTGAGTTAATACTTAGACCTTGTAAAGCTAATTGACGAAATTGCCCTTCTCCACCCACACTTAAAGCTGCGATTCGAGAAACAGCATCGTAAAGCCATTGATACTGGTAACTCCAGCTGCGTAAAATAGTTGCCAAAATCCTTTCTCCTGCTAAATTGTGTATTTATTGTTGCTAACTGAAACAATTAAAGCGATATATTGTTAAAATCGGTAACAAATATGAAAACATTAGAAAACTTGTAATCGTTATGGGGCGTACTGGGGTATTACTACTTAATTTAGGTGGGCCAGAGCAAATTGATGATGTCCGACCTTTTCTTTTTAACCTGTTCTCTGACCCGGAAATTATTCGCTTGCCTTTTCCCTGGTTGCAAAAACCTCTGGCATGGCTAATTTCTACTTTACGCTCCAAAAGATCACAAGAAAACTACCTGGCGATCGGTGGAGGTTCTCCTTTACGTCAAGTTACGGAAGCTCAAGCAGTAGCGTTAGAAGAACAGTTAAAGGAAAAAGGAGATCCTGTAGGTATTTATATCGGGATGCGTTATTGGCATCCCTTTACTGAGGAAGCAATTGCTAAAATTAAGCGCGATCGCATCGACAACTTAGTAATCCTACCGCTTTATCCCCAATTTTCCATCAGCACCAGCGGCTCTAGCTTCCGTCTTTTAGAAAAACTTTGGCAAGAAGACCCTTCATTAAACCGAATTAATTACACTGTAGTTCGTTCCTGGTATGAGCAACCTGGTTATTTACAAGCAATGGCGCAGTTAATAGCTCAGGAACTTGACCAATTTTCCCACCCTGACGAAGTTACCATTTTCTTTAGTGCTCACGGTGTCCCCGTTAGCTATGTGGAAGAAGCAGGCGATCCCTATCAGAAAGAAATTGAGGAATGCACAGATTTAATCATGCAAACCTTAAATCGCCCAAATCCCCACGTTTTAGCATATCAAAGTCGGGTTGGCCCTGTGGAATGGCTCAAACCTTACACAGAAGATGCCATTCAAAAACTAGCTAACGAAGGCGTACAAAATTTATTAGTAGTACCCATTAGCTTTGTTTCTGAACACATAGAAACCCTGCAAGAAATAGACATCGAATATCGAGAAATAGCTGAAGAAGCAGGAATTCATAATTTCCGTCGAGTTCCAGCTTTGAATACTCACCCAGTATTTATTAAAGCTTTAGCAGATTTGGTAGTTAATGCTCTCAACTCTCCCAACGTGCAGCTTTCCGAAGTCACTCAAATGAAGAAGCAAGTGAAGATGTACCCCCAAGAACGTTGGGAATGGGGTCTGACTCCTTCGGCAGAAGTTTGGAATGGACGGTTAGCAATGCTTGGTTTGATTGCTTTATTAATTGAGTTAATCAGCGGTCATGGGCCATTGCATTTAGTAGGATTGTTGTAGGGATTGGGGACTGGAGACTAGGGACTGAGAAAGTCTGACCAAGATGAACAGATTTAACGCAAGTGACTAGTTATTAATTCTTTTGGAGTTCCCCCCTTGAGTAAGGGGGGTTAGGGCGGATCTAAGACTGTGATTACTAGGTTTTGATCCCCCCAACCCCCGTGATGTTAATAGCGAAGCTTCCGCTGGTTCCCCCCTTATTAAGGGGGGCGGAGGGGGGATCTTTTAGGGGGGCTAAGA
>NZ_JADEWG010000167.1 GCF_015207735.1 [Phormidium] sp. LEGE 05292 | reverse complement strand
TTTCGTCAGCTTGGGGATAGAGAGCAACGAGAGTTAATGAGCAATAAAAATTTAGCTTGGCGAGGGAAATAGTGCCGGGAATAAAAGCCGTTAATTTCTCTGTTTCTTCCAGATAAGATAACTCTGGCGGCTGACTGTATAGATAGAGAATATGAATTTTAAAAATTTGGTAGAAGCAGATGGCTGCAAGGGTTTGTTCAGTTTGGCAAGTTGCCAAAAAAGCTATTTCATCGATTTCTTCTGTGGCAAAACAATATTTATCCTGAGTCAATCCAAGCAAATTTTGGATGATAATCTTAGCTGTTAAAATACAATTTTTAGCCCAATTATTTTGAGTTTTACGAGCAAATTCTAAAGTTACAGAAGCTTCTTGTAAAAGGGATTCTAAATTTTTGCCTTGATAAATAAGGTTGTATAAGTTATAGGTATAAGTATATCCAGTAACTTGTAAATCGCCAACTTGCAGCCCAGCATCAACTCCTTCAGCATTGATATTTTCACAAAGCTTGATATGCCTCAACCAAGGGGAAATTAAATTAGCGTGAGCTTGGGTTACAACTACTTTGGAAGCTAAATCTTTATACTTATCCGTTAGCTTTATCCCAAGGGAACTGTATTCATAGCCCGATCTGTAATCCTGTAAGACATGAGCCATAATAAATGCTATGAAGCTATAGATCGTTGCTGATATAGGTGTATGACCGTATTTGAGATTGATATTGACAGCTTTAACTGCGATGACGTTCATCAATATTGGATTTACAGCCCAAGCCGTTGGGAAAATCCGAGAAAGGATTTTTAAAGCCGCCCTTTTCTCTGGTATTTCCATTTCTGGGCTGTTATATAGAGAACTAATTTCTCGAGTTCCTAAATTTTTTCTGTACTCCGTTATTTCGCTATCGAAGGCAACTTGAAAGTTGTCTGTATGTAGTTCGCTTCCCAAAAGCTTGAGAGCAGTCATACCAATCTCAATTCCTTCTTTATATTTTCCTAATAATGTATATTGATTAATCCGCAAATAGTAAAATTCTGCCAGATCGACTGCCGATTTTGCTTGCTGTAATGACTGTTCGATTAAATCCTGAAAGCGATCGAAATTTCCATTCAGATACTCGACTTCTGCGAGTTGTTTGTAAAGGTCGATCGCCATCGCGTAACGCTCTTGCCAAATATCTCCCGGAAATACATCATTAGCAAGAATTAGATACTCTCTGGATGCTGCATAAGCAGTTGCTTCTTTGGCTTTTTTCCCAGCGCGTAAATTTAAGTCTGCCAGTTCGATTTTTTCGCGATCGCTCTCTAGCAATCCTCGACCTTTATTGAGATGATCGACTAAGGTAAATAGGTTTTCTCCTAACTCTGCTTTACCGAGTTTTTTCAGCAATAACCTGCCGATTTGAAGATGGACGGACTGTTTGCGATCGTCATCAATCAAAGCATAAGCTGCTTGTTGCACGCGATCGTGTTGAAACTTATATTCTTCGACAATCAATGCAGATTCGATAGGTGCTTTTGAAGCAGTAATTTCTAAGGATGAAGTTGGCTGAATCAAGCCTAATTGAATGGCTGGCAAGAGATTTTGAAAAGTTTTATGAGCAGAGCTTTTGCCAATTTTGCAGAGAGTTTTAATATCGAAGCGATTGCCAATGCAAGCAGCTAGATATAATGCTTTTTGAGTTGGTTTTTGCAGTTTTCTCAGTTTATCCAGCATCAAGTCAACTACATTGTCTGTGATGCCTAAAGCTTCAATTTGAGCAATATCCCAATGCCAACATTTCTGAGCGCGAGCGAAACTGAGTAAATTTTCTTGATAAAGAGTTTTGAGGAATTCATTAATGAAAAAAGGATTGCCAGATGTTTTTCGAGCGACTAATTCTGCTAGCGGTTGAACGCTTTCTGGTTCCTGGTGAAGCGCATCGGCAATCAGTTGTACTATTTCTGAAAGTTGCAGAGGAGTGAGGATAATTGTATTAACGATCGCGCCTTGTTCTTGCAAGCGATCGCGCATTTTGATTAAGGGGTGATTCAGATCGACTTCGCGATCGCGATAAGCACCAATGCACATTAGATATCCTAAATCGCGAAGGTGCTCCGCACCCGCGGAGCTAACGTTCATCATCACTTCCAGCAACTTTAAGGTTGCGGAATCAGCCCATTGCAAATCGTCGAGAAAAATAACTAACGGGTGTTCTTTCTGACAAAAAACTCGCAGGAAATTTAGGAAAACACTATTAAATCGATTTTGCCTTTCTGTGGCTTCTAGAAGCTGCATGGGAGGCTGAGAACCGATAATTTGTTCGATTTCGGGAATCAGATCGATTATTACCTGTCCGTTGGCTCCCAAAGCAGCCAGAAGTTTTTCTCGCCACCGAGCTAATTGAGCGTCACTTTCCGTCAGCAGTTGTTGAACTAAAGACTTAAATGCAGATGCGATCGCCGAATAGGGAATATTGCGTTGAAACTGATCGAATTTACCGGAAATAAAATAGCCGCGTTGCTGGGTAATTGGTTTGTAAAGTTCTTGGATCAGGACTGATTTACCGATACCAGCATAACCCCCTACCAGCACCATTTCCGTCGCTCTTTCGCCAGTCCCTTCCGCAATTCTTTGAAAGGTGGAAAGTAACGTTTCTATTTCCACTTCTCGTCCGTAAAGTTTTTGCCCAATTGCGAAGCGATCGGAAATATCGTCACGACCGAGAGGAAAATTTAAAATTTTGCTGTTTTGCTGTAATTGATGCAAACATTCTTCTAAATCTGCTTTTAGCCCCAAGGCACTTTGATAACGATCTTCCGCATTCTTCGCCATCAATTTCATCACGATATCTGAAATAACCTGTGGTATTTCTTCACTTTTGACTTTTGACTTTTGACTTTTGACTTGATTTGGCTGTTTGGCAATATGACAGTGAACTAATTCTAATGGCTCTTCGGTTTCAAACGGCAGTTTTTGGGTGAGTAATCGATAAAAAGTTGCACCGAGAGAGTAAAAATCCGTGCGGCGATCGAGGGAGCGATTCATTCTGCCAGTTTGCTCCGGGGACATATAAGCTAATGTCCCTTCTAAAAGATGGGGATTTTTAATAGTTGGATTTTCGCGGGTAAATTTTGTAGAAATGCCAAAGTCAATAATTTTGATTTGTCCGGTTTGGGGATTGTAAACAATATTAGAAGGGTTAATATCTTTATGAATAATATGTGCAGCATGAATTTCGCCAAGTGCGCCTGCAATCTGAATGGCAATCGAGAGAAATTCTGCCAGCAAGAATGTTTGGGATTGTAATAAAACATCGAGGGATTGTCCGCCAAAATCTTCTAATACCATCGCCAGGGTATTTTTATAGGGCAATAATTTGTATGCTTTTATTGCGCCATCGATTTGGAGGGATTTGGTAATTTCGTATTCTTGTTTGTATCGAGTTAATTCGGCGGGATTTGGATAATCTTCCTTGAGAATTTTTAGAATAACGGGATGATGGCGAGATTTATGGACAGCCCGATACACCAATGAATTAGCGCTTTCGTAAATCTTGGAGAGAATCTGGTAGTTGTCCATTTCACTCATTCCTGAATTCAGTTCAAGCCATAAAAACGAGTCGGGTTATCCCAAACAATTTTACGCACAATTTCCTGTGAAAGTTGCGATTCGAGCGCCACTACTTCTGTAACAATATTTGGCTTATGATCCATGTGAGGATAGTCAGAGCCAAAGATTAAGTTATCCGAACCGATCGCATCAATCAGTTGGGGTAAATAGGATTCTGAAGGTTCGATCGCAATAAAGCACTGGCGGCGAAAGTATTCGGATGGCTTCATTTTGACACGATCTGCTACTTCCCATTGCAAATCTTCATATTCGCGATCGAGCCGCCACAGCCAGTAGGGAAGCCAGCCGCAGCCAGACTCCAGCAATCCTACTTTCAGCTTGGGATGACGCTCTAAGACACCGCCTTCGATTAAAGATAACAGTGCCATCATTTGTTCCATCGGATGAGAGCAAGCATGGAGTGCAAAACGAGTTTGAAAGCGATCGCTTCCAGCAGTAGGCGATCGGCTGTGAGTTCCTTCATGCAGGCTAACCGCAATTTCCAACTCTTCACACGCACTCCAAAAAGGCTCGTAAGCGCGATCACTTAACAACCTTCCTTTTACAGGATTAGGACGTAAAAAAACTGCTTTCCAGCCAAAATCAGCTATTCGTTGCAATTCCGATACCATTTCTTCTGGCGCGTGGGGATTGACAACTCCTACCCCTCGCAAAATTTCCGGGTTGTAGCTGCAAAAATCCCGCATCCAATTATTATAAGCACGAACAAACGCACCAGCTAATTGAGGAGCCATGTTGTCTACAGCAATAATCCATGAAAAATACGTGGGATAAATAAACGCGATATCAACCCCCATCTGGTACATTGCTTGGACGTGAGATTCCGGATCGAAATTATTCAGCCACGATCGAGGATGAGATGCGATCGTTTGCTTACCTGCTTCCCAACGCAGGCGATCTGAATCGAGATTGACGATCGATTCACCTTTAATTTTTAGATCCGCAGATAAGGCGAAACTTTTAAATGCAGGTTCGAGATAATCTAACCACATTTGGTGTGGTTCGTAAACGTGAGAATCGGCATCAATAATGCGGTATCCGTTGAGCATGGTAGGTAGTTGGGGGTGGCAAATTAATTAGTGTAGGGGCGAAGCATTTGGGCGATAACTTCTGTAACTTACTAAAGATGTTTGTATCCAAATGCTTCGCCCTGCCTTAGCGCCAGATTGTAGATACAGGTTATCTGTGAGGGAGGGCGAAGCATTCGGACAGAAAATCTTGGGTTTGTGTAATAAATTGTCGCCCGAATGCTTCGCCCCTACTTGTTTCTGTTCATCTGTTGTAAAAAACCTCTTAAAATTACTCTCGCAAACACCATCACAGCCAAACAGGTATCGGATTCAACATCTCTTCCGTCATCGCTTTTTTTACCCAACCCAATTGCACCGGAACCTCATAAAGTCGTCCTGGTGCTAGTCGTTTCCAAAAATGACGCATTCCCGGAACGATTACCTTTACTACTCTCAACCCAATATCGGGACGAGTTTGATCGAGAACTAACATTTCCATTCCTTTTTGTTCGACAATTTGCTGACAAAGCTTGATATCGTCTAGCAAATCTTCATTATTGACGCGAGGATAATCAGAATATAGTTTGGCAGGGATTTGCGATGACGGAACTAAATAAGGTTGATTCTCCAAAGTAGCAGTTTTCCACCAATTGATAACGGGCGGATCGGCAGAATCAGCATATTGAGTTGTACCATCAGCATTAGCTGTTAAGACAGGTGGAAGCAGTTGATTGACTTCCGTAAGCGCTCTTTGCACTGCTAATTTAGGATCGAAGTGAGCGCCGAAACCTAAGATAATATCTTCTACTTGACGATCGCACCTGCGACTGATCGCAGCGAAAGCAGGAATATTCAGATCGCTGGTAATATCGAGTACCCAAATTTCGCGATTAATTGAGCGGTAATAATTTATCAAATCTTGAAAATACGGCTCATCAAAACTTTCTAAATCTACCTTTGGTCTGGCAATCCGATTGTACCACCACAGGGCAACGCTATCTCGCTCTACCAATTCCATAAAGCCCTGTAAAATAGCTTCTTCCAGCGTATTACCTGCCGCACAACCGTTAGTATCTGCCCAACAATCGGGTTGCGGTGATTGATGATAGCCGAAATAACAATATGCTGTTGGTAGATACTTGAATTCTCGGTGAGTCAAAGACCAAATTGGTGTCCAGTCGATTGCTCGCGTTTCGTCAAATGGTTCGGGTACGTGCTGGAAAAAGCTGCCACATTTGGCATTCCATTCTATTCTGTTTTCGTATTGATTATGGCTAAAGTTCATGCAAGAGTTGGGATGAATTGCTTTATCTCTGAATTGCTGATAACTACTTTTAATTTTGTATTCATCTCCCTGAAAAACACCAGAGTAGCGTTCGATCGCTTCGCAAAAAGCACTTGCTTTTGCTTGAGCATCTGTTCTTCCTTTCCCCGCGCTTCTGCCTCCTAAATTCTGTTGTAATAATCTAACTTCATCAAACGTGGAAGCAAAATGATGCTTGGCAAAATAAATAGGAGTTAAACCATTAGAATTGCGGGATAATTTTCCCAACTCTCGCACAACTCCCGTGATGGGGCTAATATGATGTTTGTATCGCTCAAAGGTTTCTTTTGGAGAAACGCAACGATGTCCGCCATCAGCGATAAACTTTTTTTTGCGGCTACCAATTACTACAGGTAAAGGCTTTTGATGTTCTGGTTTAAGAATGCCGCAACAATTACATTGAGGGCGTTTAATTAATGGGTGCTTTCTCGTTTCCGATGTTAGCGTGTCATGGGTAATTAGCATTCCTTCCAAAGATTTATTTTCTCCTTGGATAATCCATTTCAGGAGTTCCGTTGCTGCCATTGTCAGGGCAGTTTGTTGGGTTGATGGCAAATCAGCTAGTGGTGGTGTTAGTGGAAGTGGAGATAAAGTATTTCTGCGTCTTTGGATAAACTTTTCGATCGGTCGGTTGCCTTGTAAGCGTTGAGACAAACATTCCCAGCAACCTGTTTGGGGAGTATGAAAAATCGGCCCGATCCAGAGCGCTGTTCCGATCGGTTTAACCAACATCCAAGGACGCGATCGCATTTGATTTTCTCGATTAATTTCTGCCAGTTCTGGACGCAAATAATCGTCAGTTAAAACAATTTCAAAATTTGCATCTTCAGCTACTTGAATATGTAAGGAATTAAGAATACTAATAAAATCCGAAGCAGATAACGATCCTAAAGCTTTGACTATAACTTTAGTTTCTTGCAAGCGATGATAAGCATCTTTAATATTGACATTCAAATGTTCGACAAATACAATTATATTCTCAGGTAAAATTGTCTCATTTTCAATGAGATAGCCGTTATGCTCCAGTTCCATCAAGGCATAGTAAATATATGCTGCTGGTAATTCTTCCTGAAGGCGATCGACAATTTCATCAACGGTGCGATTTCCGTCGAGTAAAGGGCAGATAGATTGGTAAATGCGATCGCTCAAAAAAGTTGAGCCATTTTCAGATAAAAGAAATATCCCCTCTCCCACAATCGTCTCAACGCGAAATTGAGCCTTAAACCTCGGTCTTTTTAACATATTTAACTAAACTTGTTCGACTAACCTGGAATCTAGATCCCCGACTTCTTGAAGAAGTCGGGGATCTGAACCACCCTCTCCCTCTTATGCAATCTCAAATTGGCAATGTTTTAGGTGAAGCTAACAGGAATATAAGCAGAAGGCGGCAGATAATCAGTAGTACCTTCGCCATCTTCGTTTTTACCTTGCATCCAATTTTTCAATTGATCCTCTGTAACGGTAGCTTTACCAAATGCCGGACAGGGCGGATAAGCAAGATAGATTACATATTCCACAGGTTCAACATACTTCAAATCATCTTTACTATACTTTTCAATGATCTTTTTGAGTTCTTTTTTCTCAGACAATAACATATCACGGACGCGGCCTGAAAAGCTATCAGTCACTATCTCAACATGAAACATTTGCATAAATGGCTCATGGCTTAAGCTGTCAGGTTTTTTAGGCTTTTTAGTATTTTCCTCTTTCTCAGAATCTTTTTCTTTTTTGGTAAGTTTTCCGTAAACGTCAGGTAAAGTCAGGTCGATTTTTTGTGAAATACACTCGTCAATATCTGAATTTTTACCTATCAAGAGTTTTTTGATTTTAAGACTCGTCGCGTAGGCAAGTGGCTTTGCATCTTTGTCTCCATAACTACTGACTGCATAGCGATACCGAGCTTGGTCTTGCAGGATTTTGATAAAAAACTCCTTCAATTCTTGTTCCTCTTCCTCCTTTTTTTGATCGCCTTTATATGCTAAATGGTTACTCCAAGACCAGGCAACAAATTGAGACCATTGTTTTACTCCCCTCTGCATATTACGGAACTCATCTCTAAGTCCATCAGGCAATTGTTTGTCGTCCATTTTCAAATTACCTCAAATTAATTAGAAAAATCATCAATTAGCTTTGATAGGAATCTACTGGCTAAATTCAGCATTATCCATCAAGAAACTAAAGTCTGCACAGTTTTTCGGATCGCCATTTAACTGACAAATATTATCTTTTATCGGCAGATGTGCAGAAGTATGACAGACTATGCAAGAAACTCCTTGAGCATAGGGTTCTAAAGCAACATTTGTCAATGGTTTTCTACCTTCACTATCTGGCATAATTTTTCTGAGACGAATTGTTTCGCCCTCAGCAAAGTTACTGTAAGGATTATCTGGATCTTCTAGCCACTGAGTGCCGATTAATTGATAATACTGCCACACGGATGATTCATCGATCTCTCTGAGACTATTTTGGTATTTCTTGTTTAGGTTTGTAGCGAATTTACTTATTTTATTTGTTCGACAAATCTGAGATGGAATCTGATCCTTAACTGCGATTCCTTGACTTACTTCGATCGTAACTGCTTTAGGCTCGTTGTTGCTGATATCCCAAAGGTAAGGGGGTTTTACATAAGGCTCGTTTTCTTGGCAGTTTTTCGTGTTGCATTCATTGTTGTGCAGAGTGTAATCTTTAGTTTTTTGACCATCACAGGGTGACGCATTATCTATATGCTCGAAGGTAGACCAGATCCAACCTCGACTGCTAGTTTTGTGCATAATATGGAACCCAATTAATCCCAATTCAGCTTTTTCATTCAAGATTTCACCTTTCTTACTAACTATCTTGCGTTTAGTGGTATAGTATCGAGCTTTTTCTTGTTCGTTATTTCGCTCATCAAATACTCGCCAAGCTGCTTTAATTTCAATTGCACCCTCAGCTTCATTAGTATTGCAATATTTCCCTTTTTCTCCCGTGCTACAGACAAGTTGAAATAACTTTTCCGAATCTGAGTTTTGCCGCCATAAAGATACTAAGTTAGTGGCATCATACCATTTATTTTCAACTATTTGGTTAAATTCAACCGGATTAAGGCGAATTTCATTAATAACGTAATTACCTTGCCGATCCACTAAAGGAATTTTGTTTGCTGCATCAATACTACTCAGTGATATGTTTACTTCTTTTCCATCAATTGTCAGTTCTGATTCTAATTCTCCATCAGCATCCAACAAATCTTTTCTACTGGCTATTTTATACTCACCTGATTCCTTTGCTGTGACAAACTCTTCTGCCTCGGTTAGGCGTAAATTTTGGTTGTATTCTATTTCCGAGCCTGCGCGATCGTTCAAACACTGCTTGACTTCTGGTGGCTCTGATGGAGGTGGTGTTCCATTTGGTAGAAATACACTCTTGGGAGATCGATATAGTTCCCAACGACGAGGCGCTTCTGGAGCTTGCCCGATTATTTTCGGATACTTCCGATCTGATAGCGGATCGGTAGATTCTAATGGTTTTCCTTCACAATCAACTGGCCAGTTTAAAGCAATGAAAGTTTTCCAGGAAAAATCATTAATTTCTTGTTCTTGCACTGTTCTAGGATTTCCTGGAATGTTCTTCTCTTGCGAAGAATCTGGATTGTAGGGGATGTCCTTAAATGCTTCTGTTATTTTGATGGGAGGCTGAATTAGTTCTTGATTTTTGGCGATCGTATTCCCCAACGCGATCTCTCCACAAATAACAATAAAGGCTACGATCGCAATCGCAACCAATCGACGCCTGATGAATCTCATAAGGTTTCTGCACTTTTAGTTAAACTTTATTCAACTCGGATCGATCACCAGCCACAATCTTTCGCAAAAAATCTTATCAACTGCTACTTAAAACGATCGCCAAAATACTGCCTATACAACTCGCAACTTACAGTCGCCTGATTGCCTTGTAAATTTACTAATCCCATACTTTTCAACTTAAATGCCTCCACAAAATCCAACTCCACAGGCGTGCTACTCTTGACAACTCGCACGAAAGCTGCTATAAACTCTGGCTCCTGTTGTAGGTTCCACAGTTCTCGCTGTAAGCGATCGCCATAAATTCCCTCTGAAATAGAGGAGGTTTGCAACACTTGCTCTAGGGTGACTTCACCGCGCCCGATATAATAAAGCGCTACCCTTATTAAATAAGGATTGCCATTGACAAAAGCCGTCAGTTGCTGGGCATCTTCAGCCGACCAATCCAGTCCTTGCCGTTTCGCCAAATCCTGCACTTGCTCGCTGTTAAAAGGCGGTAGTTCGATCGGTAGCCCCACGTTAAAAGGCGATCTATTAGCACTCAGAGGAATATACATCTGGGCTGAGTGTACCACGACTAACCGAAGTTTTCGCCAAATTTCCCGATTTTTGGCTTCCTCGTGCCAAGTTCGTAACAGTCCGAAAAAGTCGCTCGCCAGGTTGGGATAGGGAAATAAGCGATCGATATCGTCTAAAGCTAATACAACAGGTTGAGTCATTGATGGTAGCAAATACTGCTCGAAGTACATTTTGCAACTAACCTGACTGCCAAAAAGCTCATCCCAATATTCCGCAATCTGATTGCTCAGTTGCAATCCCAAACCGACGTTGGCGCAGAACCAGCGTAAGAATTTATCTAAATCTTGAAAAATTTCTCTATCTGCTAACTGAAAATCTATAATAACCGTCTGATACTCTTGCTCGGTGGCTTTCTGGAGAATCCGCGCCATCAGGGAGGATTTTCCCATCCGTCTGGGAGCGAGTATGCGAATCAGCGCTCCCGGTTGCAAAATTGTCTTATAACATTCAGATTCAATTAAGTCGCGTTCCACGTAAAAGGGCGAATCCAGAGGAACTTGACCCCCCGGCAATTCCAACTCTATATCTTTTTCTGGTTTTGGTGGGGTATGGGATTCTTCAACCTCGTCATTCTCAGCAAACACCCAGGAATAATCACTTGGCGAAAGAATCAGATTAAAAGCGCTGAAACACTTTATGAGGGTATTGCGATCGACTCCCATTTTGCGTCCGTATATTTTCATCACGGTACTGATGGCTAACCGCGTGCGATCGCTCATTTGTTCCAAAGTATACCGAGTCCCGCTGTTTTCCTCAAATTCGGTTCGTGTTTTGGCAGCCTCTAGCTTCTGCAATCCTTCTAGAGTAAGGATTACACCGCGTTTGCGCTTGTCTTTATGTTGATGTGGTAACACTATCATGATGACGATAGATTTCGCAAGATAAGCAAAATTTTATCAAGTTAAGCAACTTAGCTGTTAGGGTTGACACTCTCACCGCACTGCACTACGCTGTGGCGGGAGATTCTTGTTTCATTGGACTTTGGACAAAAGAAAAGTCGCTTCGCAATATTATGACGCGAAGTATTCAGGGGGCGACAACAGGGCTAGAGAGGTTGCTGGCTCAGGGTTATAGCTCTCACACCTTGTTGATAAAATGATTTTTTATTGGGTGTATAATTAAGCATTTCCTCGACCCATAACTGGCAGGAGTAGAAAGCGATTAACCAGTTTTCCCCATAAAGACCGTTCGGTTGAGCAGGGGTCTTCTTATCGTTGCATTGCAAAGCCGACAGCAATTAAAAAATCCTCCCAAATCTATTGATGATTATTTAGAAACTTTATTGCAGCAAGGATTGAGTATTTCTCTGTCAATGCTGCGGGAAATTTATAATGAGTTTTAATACTTTATTGTTTAGTTGTGAGTAGAATAACTAAGGACTAATTGGCACTTTCTCAAAGGAAACAACTATGGCAGTAGCAGGAAAACTGGAACTTCCCATCAAAATCAATGACTTTCCCACCAATGTAGAAACGGTGGACAACGGGTGGAAAAAGTTTGAGGTTGATTGTGATGGTCGAATTGCTAGCATTACAGTTAAACCGAAAGTGTTTAAGAAGTTAGAAGAGGCACAAGCGAATTATCCGATGTGGGTGGCAGCGATCGCAGGGAAATTGGGTGACATAACTGATGAAGGATTTGTACTGAACGAGCCTAATATTCAAGTTTTTGAACGGAAGCCGAAAGCACCGAAAGAGCCAGTCGCTACACCATCTGCTGAATAATTATAGGCTGATGCTGGCTATAGCTTATGGAGCAGATGTGTTTTACTATAATATCCTTACTAAGCTAATAGCTAACCTTGTAAAACTTGGGGACAAAAATATTTAGGAGCTAACCGACTTTCTATATCAAACCTGTCAATGCCAAAGGCATTTCTGCGTCTTGTTTCTTCATTAACGCCGAGAGTAATTTGGGCTAACTCTTGTTGTGAAATTCCGTTTTGCAACGCCACACACAAAGTTTTAGCTGATGCTATCAACGCATCTGGGTGATTTCTGACGAAATTGATTAATTCTATTTTAGATATTTTCTCGTTAGCCACTACCTCAAATTCTGCTAAATATCGCTTTTCATTGGCCGTAAAGGTTGTTTGTGCTGTAGCTGGAAGAGTACCCAAGATGAGTGTGGCAATCAAGCTCAATGTTGCAACGTTCATTATTCTCGACTGAAATCTTATCGCTATAGTTTAGCAATGCCTTGAATTTCTCTGTTTAAACTCATAGCTTTCATTGACTTAACACATTTGGCTCTCCCGTACCTGTGGGGATAAGTAAATCTTATTTAAATAAACAAGCTAACAGCTTTTCTCGCAAAGATTCAAAGCTTTTAAAGCCATAGCTTTGTCGAATAATGAGCTTAATTCTATTATTAA
>NZ_JADEWG010000166.1 GCF_015207735.1 [Phormidium] sp. LEGE 05292 | reverse complement strand
TCTCCCCACCTCCCCACCTCCCCTTTTCCCAAAACTAAGCTAATATAAAAATACCCCCCTGGGGGATATTTGTTGTGATATATTAAATAAGGTAAACTTAAGTAACAAAAATTAAAAATCTTGCTAAACAATACCTTGTCTGCTTACACCTCTTGTCGAGCTACTGATTGGTGGCGAATCGGTTCTAAGAAAGCCTGGTTAGTCTTTCTGGCAGCATCATTCCTAGTTTCGGTGCCAGTGTTCATCCAAGCGCCCCTAGTGCGTCTCTTGCCCTTGCTGAGCTTGTTATTAACTTTGGGTTGGGTCGGTTTAAGTTTTGTGCTGCTGAGGAGGCCAAAAACCCAAATTTGGGGAGATTTGCTCATCGGGTTTAGTTGGAGTTGGTTAGCTGGGTCAATTTATTGGGGTTGGCTGCGATGGGAACCGTTAATTCACTTGCCAGTAGAAGCGATCGGACTACCGTTTGCGCTATGGTGTCTTAGACAAGGTTGGGGTAAAGTCGGCAACTGGTTTTATTTAGGTTCTTTATTTGGCACAGCAGTTACAGATACATATTTTTACTTAGTAGATTTAATTCCTTCCTGGCGACAACTCATGCAGGTAGAGCCAGAATTAGCAATCCAGATCTTGCAAGATGCGACAACTCATGTTAATAGCCCTTGGGGAATTGCTTGGGCGATCGTACTATTAAATCTACTCTTGGGCGTGGGTACTTTACCCTGGCGCTCAGTACAGTTACACTGGTGGGCGTTTAGTGGAGCAGTTTTGAGTACGATTTTGGTAGATGGCTTATTTTGGTTAGCTGCCTCAGCTGCCTGAATCAAGGCATTCGCTTGACGAAACTGTTACTTACAGGTGTCACGCGACTTCAGGCAGTTAAATTAGTATAAATATTAGAGACTCTGACTACTCCACGTCGCTTCTCTAAACATCCGGTGACGTTGCAACCTACATCCGTTCCCTATCTGTTACTAAAAACTGATTCTGGAAATCGATATCTACCATTAGTTGGCAGTCATTGCTGGACGATCGGTAGAAGCGACGACAATAACTTTGTCATTCCAGATCGCTGGATTTCCCGTAACCATGCAATGTTACAGTGCATGGAGACAGGGGAATTTTATTTAATCGATTTAGGAAGCCGTAATGGATCTTTTGTCAATGGGCGCAGGGTTAGCATTCCTGTAACACTGCGAAATGGAGATCATCTTACTTTCGGTCAAACCGAATTAGATTTCTTTACTCCCAGTAACGATAATTCTGCACCGCAAGCGAACACTAACTCTGACGAATTAACTGCTACTTCTGCCCTGCACGTTCGCCGTTTGATCTCGGTAATGGTAGTTGATATTCGCGACTTTACCGTTTTAACGCGGCAATTAGATGAAAAAGTGCTTTCCGAATTGATTGGCACTTGGTTTCGTCATTGTGGGAGTATTATCCGCGACTATGGTAGTTGGGTCGATAAGTACATCGGTGATGCAGTTATGGCTGTCTGGTTTCATGGTGGACGCACTATTACTAATGAGGAGGTGGGTAAAATTTGTCAGGCACTTAGCGACCTGTACAAAATGACTCAGGAATTGGATCGGGAATATGTTTTACCATTTCCGCTGCGAATTGGGGCGGGAATTAATACTGGTTATGCGATGGTGGGTAATACGGGGAGTGGCGATCGACCAGACTACACCGCTTTAGGAGATACTGTTAATGCCGCATTCCGCTTGGAATCTTCTACCAAGCAGCTAGGAATGGAGGTAGCTTTAGGTGAAAGTACTTATCAATATTTGTTACCTCTAGGTTTTGAGGACGCTGGTTTTAAACAAAAAGTAGTAAATCTCAAAGGCTACGACAAACCAACCGTTACCTACGCAGGCACTTTTGCCGACCTGGATAGGTTTTTGACGATGCAAACTAAAACTCAATAAATAGAAGTTCATAAAGACGGTACTATAAGACCGATAATAATCTTTTGATGGAAGCTGTGTGGACATCAGTCCAGTTTTTGAGGGAGGTACTGATACATGAAAAAATTGTTACGTTTGTTCACAGTATGCGCTTTGGTCATTGGATGCTGGGCAGGATTGGGATTCACCCAACGCGCTAATGCACTTTCTTTGACCCAGGTAGCGTTTAACTCTGTACCAGTGTTGGCAGAAACATCAGCTGAAGCTGCGTTGCGAAATAAAGTAGACGCAAAGCTAGGAGAAATGGCCAACAAAATTGATTTAAACAATACCAACTTACGGGCATTTAAGCGTTTTCAGGGAATGTACCCCAACTTGGGTGCGAAGATCGTCAAAAATGCACCTTATGAAAAGGTAGAAGATGTATTGGATATTCCGGGACTTAGTGCTCGTCAAAAAGAAATTCTCCAAGCTAACTTGGATGAGTTTACTGTCACACCAGTAGAGTCTGCTTTTAACGAAGGAGACGATCGCATTAACAACGGTATCTATCGTTAAGTTGGTAGTGGGTAGTTGGTAGTCGGTAGTCGGCAAAAAATTAATTACCCACAATTTTCCTAAAACTCACCCCTGAACAAATTCAAAAGTGGTAATTCAGAATTCAAAACCTTTCTATTTTGCATTCTGTATGACAAATTTTGAATTAATCAGGGGTGGTTTTTTATATAGCAACCGCCAAGTCAGTTAAGGCAGTATGAAGAGCTATAACCCTTTTTTTTAGGACTTTTCCCTTCTGCCTTCTGCCTTCTGCTATAGCTAATCAAAACGTCTCGTTTCCAGTAGGTTCTTGGGGAACAAGACTTTGCTTTTGATAGCGATAGGAAGCGACAACAGGGTAAACAACACCGCGTAGCCGATTGATTGCACCCACTGGACGATGTACTGCTAGACCGTTCCAGGGAGAAAAGCGCAGATTTTCACAGAAATTGTATTGTTTTTCAAAATCAATCATTTGATGCTTGACGATGAGACGACCTACGGTGAAAAAGGGTGATTCCTTTTCTCTCCAGGTAATTGTGGCATCGTCGATCGACATCTTTGGATTAGTTTGAAATTGAATGCCAAAATCCCAAATGTATTCAGCATCAGGCTTGGCAAGAGATTGAATTATGTCCTCTCGATAGTAATCATCAGGTTGATTGGGATTTAAACCAAGTGCTTTAGCGCGATCGCTCATCGGAAATTTAGGAATCCCTGGTCGAGACTGGAACGAAATCTTGTTATGCGGTGGCTTGGGTAAAACTGGAGTAAAAGCATATTTGATTACCGCAGGATATTCCACCGGAACAAGACCCATTTGGGAGGGATCAAAATTCGGCTTTAGACCTAAAGCAGAGGCAGAACTGCTCCAATATCGTTGTGTTAGTAAACTTTTTGGCACCTCACTCGTACCCTTAAGGAGTGCTAAGAACTGCCTGGGATGTTTATAAAGCCACTTCTTTGTTGCTTCTTTTGACTCAACTACAGCCGAAAAAAAGCCGTAGTAATCTCTGATAGTTTTCACAAAGAAAAACTCCGAATTATGAACAATAAAGTCCTGAGTTTTTGACTCATAGCTGTGTTCAAGTCTTTCCCCTTCAACCCCCATCACCTTCACTGCCATTGAGCGGGTATCTGGCTCATAATCATTCTTGATTTGGAAAGCTCCATTAGCAAATCGCAGCCACACAGGATATTGTTTTGCTGAGGAAAGCAAGCCTTGCTTAATTGAAATTCCATTCAGCTGCGAAGCAGTCAAGGAAGAATGTTGGCTTAATTCTCGTTTAATTGCTTCTTCATCAATATCGTAAATTTCGAGAATTCCTTTAACAGCAGCATGACTTTTTGTGTGAGTATCTCTCAGCGCCCGCTCTTGATCTTTATACAGATTATCCATCCGCATCCTAACTTGTTCAATCACAAGTTCGTAATATTTGCGTTCATCCTGTTCGGGATATTCTGTAAATAATTTCTGGCTCATATTTACCTTTTTTCTTCGCAGTACGGCTTGTTAATCAACAGTTGGAAGATTGAAACTGACTTTGTATTTGCGCTCGCCTGGAGGAACATTACGATTCACTAAATCGGAGACAGTTTTGGTATTTTGGATAATTTCCCAACCAACAGGAGAAAAAGTTTCCTTATTGAAGACTTTAGGTGATAACAAAGGATTAGTTAATGCTTGGGAGAAAGCATCAATGCCAATTATCCGTGCTACTAAAGGCGGAATTGCCGAATTTTTCCGAACATCTTCAGCGTACAATCCGACAAAGAATTCAATCTTATCAACATGACCATACAACTCTTTTAATTTCTGTTGAGTGTATTCATCACCTGTAATTTGATTGAAATCAGTTACTCTGGGATAACCACACATTTCTCGGTAATCGTTATAGCTGGCTAATTGCGCCTGCCGTCCGAGTTTAACAGATGCTAGTTCGGTAGCATCGATAAATGTGTAGGGTGTTCCTGCTGGTGTTTCTGCGATCGGAAAATCAGGCGTATTAAATAAACCAATTCTAGTACCTGGTTGGGAACAAGTTTCTTCCATCAACGCACCCAACCCTTTATCAATTAACATCTGATTATTCCAGAGGGAAGCGTACATAGGTTTTGGTTTGCCGTCATAAATGAAGGTTTCAGGAAGCGCACTATGCCAGCGATAAACAAAACTAAACTCGATCGCCATCCAATTTTCTCGATACCAACTTTCCTTGGTAAAAGCTTCAGGATCGGCAAAAAACCTAAAATTGTAAGGCGTAATATGAAAAATGTACTCTTCCATGATGATATTTAGAACAATCACCATGAGAATATTTCTTGCAGTTTGAAAAAGCCTTTCATCATCCCATTGTGGATAATTTTTTGACAAAACATCACAAATTCGATTATGTTCTCTGATACATAAAGTATTGAGCATGACATAGCCAATCTGGACGTTTGCTCGTTCAACTCCCATTGCAAAAATCTTGGCTTTCTTTTCAGGTGGTTGTCTTTTCTCATCATTAAGAGGTGCATGAAGACCTTCAAATTGAGGATCGACAATACCTTGCTCAGGATCGGAATAATAAAAGAGTGGATATTCTTCTTCTACTCCATCTTTACGTTTGAGTTTTTGGGTTTTGAATTTACCGTCTTTGAAAGATCTGATCAGATTTGTTTGTTTACGGGTTAACCCATAAACATTACACATATCTATTTGATGATTAGAGGTGTTTTTTAAGCGGTTGTTCTGATCGATTCGCAGAAAACTATCTGTAAACCACTGCACCCAATAGGGAAAGAGTAGAGTCGATTTTTCCGAATAAATGGTTTTTCCGTCTCTTTTTTGGAATAAGGTCTTTACTTTGTCCAGTGGTGGCAAATTCCCTTCTTTGTTAAATTCCGGGTCGGGAGGTAAATGCCGCCCAGTATAAGTCTTGTCTGTCAGTGAATCCCAAGAGATATAGGTATCAGTTTTCTTGGGAATATCTGTCCCAGGAATTTTGGGATCGAGCGTCATTAAGCTATAGGGAAGAGGACGGGTTGGAAGTTTATAAATGATACTATTTAGAAAAAATTTGTTGAGTTTACGTTTCAACGGATCGTAACTTTGAACTAAATTCCAAATAGGTTTGAAATGAGTCAAAGTATAAGCTAAAACTTTGTTACTAAATCCATCTCTAGATGTGTCTCTTGCCATGATTACCTTTCCTTTTGATTGCTATAGATTATATGCCCCGTATATGTTAGGTTCGGAAATCTTTAGAAATTGTTCTCATTTCTCTACGTTTTCCAAAACTTTGGAGAGAATCTTTTGGAGATTTTTGGGTCGATAGTCTTGGCGACTTTTCAATCGGTAGATTGTGCTTTCATGAAGATCTTCAATGGTATCGCTGACTTCACGAAACTTAATTCCTGCTAGTTTAAAGAATCCTGGATTGTTCTTAAATTCACATTCATAATTAGGATTGATGCCTGTGGGAATTGCACTGATATCAAAGTCCAGCTTTAATCCCAAGTTACCTACCGAATCAATCATCCACTTTAAGGCAGCATCCGATAAGCCACTGTATTCTTTGCTTCCTCCACCAACACAGCCGTGTTCACCAGGAAACCATTTTTGAATTACCCTTTGGTTTTTGGCATCAGGATTGGATTTCATGGGAGTAACATCAAAAACTTCGCGGATTTCATCGATCGCTATAGCGTGCAAGGCATTTTGAATATATTTATTCAAAGTAGTGTCATGAAATCTGTACCGCTTATTTAGCTGATCGTGAAATTTTTTGAAGGGAGCTAGCCCAGGAATACCAAGAGCACCAACAGTATCAAAACAACCAAGTAAGGTAATCGGAACGCGATCGCCAAAAGCTTCACGGTAGTCCACCGCTTCTTTATCCTTTGGTTTGATGCCTCTTTTACGGTAAAGCTCGTAAGCTTCATGTGTTTTGGTGACGTGCGGTCGCTCTAAAAGACCAGAGCAATAGATCATCCCTGCTAAGCTCCGAACTGTGTATGCACCACGACTGAAACCGAACATATAGATTTCGTCACCAGGGACATAATTTAGACTAAGAAATCGATAGCAATCTTCTATGTTTTTATCGATTCCTATTCCAGCAGCTCCACCCATTACCTTTTGATACTCAGTACCAATACCCTCGTCATAAAAAACGATTTGGGCAACTCCATCACTGGCGATCGGTTTTACTGCTTGAGCTAACTTAACCACATTGCTAGGGTAAGGACTTGTTAAGTTTTGCCAAGTTCCATCACAGCAAATCACTAGACGCTTCATTGTTCAATCAATCTCCAAACAACGAATAAGTAATAAGACAAAAATAACTACACGCTATATTATTACTGTGTAAAGTTTGAGAAAGTATTTCGTTTAATTAATTTTTAATTTGTTATTTTTAGCGGTTTTTTTGGAATGTGATACATCCTTAGTTATAAAATTTACAGCCTAATCAGGCGATCGAAAACCGATGTTTTGAATTTATTTTCAATAAAATTAATTTTACTAGCTGAGGGAAACTACTTTCTCTAAAAACTTGGTTTTGCTACTTTACCTAAAAGAGAACGCTATAAAATTTTAACTAAGTATAAATTTACAGAAAAAATAAAAAATTCTAACGTAACTTTACGGAAACACAGGTAATTGAAATACATTAATAGTATGGCTTATCCCGTTGACGAAAATCAAAAAATCAGCAATAATTAGCGCTCAAAATTTAAAAATTCCGTTTTTTGTAGATAATTTCGCAGCAAAAATTCAGACTTAACTTGTGTGGTTGCAGATTTTACCTATTGAGAAATGACTAAAAATTCCCCATAGCAAAAGTTAGCTTGAATCAACAGTAATTTCATCCGTAATTTTTAGTGAAAAACCAAATAGGGGCAATTATTTTTGTAGAGAGGCAATTTAATTATTGACAATTACATACAAAAAAACAGATAATAATAGATTGTCTGTCTACCCCTGCTCGGATCAGGTCAAGACATTCCAAAAGCTTAACTGGTACTGGTCATTGGTCATTGGTTGTCTATTACCAACTACCAACTACCCATCACCAACTACCGATTCAGCTACCTGTACGGCCCAAATCAGCAAAAACTCATGACTTACGCAATTATTGAAACAGGCGGCAAACAATTACGGGTAGAACCCGGTCGCTTTTACGACATTGAACTACTGCACGTAGAAGAAAATGCCGAAGTCACCATTGACAAAGTTTTATTTGTTAACAATGATGGCGATGTAAGTATCGGTCAACCCTTGGTTGCAGGTGCTACCGTTAAAGGCACGGTAATGCGTCATCTTCGGGGGCGCAAAGTCCTGGTTTACAAGATGAAACCGAAAAAGAAAACCCGCAAAAAACGCGGACATCGCCAGGAAATTACTCGTTTAATGATTGATTCGATCGATCTGAACGGTACAGTAATTGGTGCGAAGAAAGAAGAAAGCACACCAGAACCAGCAGTTACCGCAGAGGTAGTTGAGTAATAGTAAGAGTTGCTAGTTATCCGCTTAGGGTTTGATCCCCCTAAATCCCCCTTAATAAGGGGGACTTTGAATCCGGTTATCCCCTTACCAAGGGGGACTTTGAATCTGATTATCCCCTTCCAAGGGGGACTTTGAATCCGGTTACTCCCTTAATCAGGGGAACTTTGAATCTGGTTCCCCCCTTGTTAAGGCAGGGCTAATTCATTTTCAACGGAGAAATTGATTTGTGAAGGAGAGATAATGCAAACAACGGAAAAATCATCTTTCCCCTTGTCCCCTTGTCTCCTTGTCCCCTTGTCCCCCCATCCGGTTAATTTTATTTGATGACCATGAATTAGCCCTGCTTGTTAAGGGGGGCTAGGGGGGATCGAAGCGATAATATTTGTAATTAGCAACTTGAGTTAGTAGAAAGTAGAACGTAGATAGATTAGGAAGGAAACATGGCTCATAAGAAAGGTACTGGTAGTACGCGCAACGGGCGCGACTCTAACGCCCAGCGTTTAGGCGTGAAACGCTACGGTGGTCAAGTTGTTCGTGCTGGCAATATTTTAGTTCGCCAACGGGGAACTAAGTTCCATCCAGGTAACAATGTCGGTATCGGTGGCGATGATACTTTGTTTGCCCTCATCGATGGCATTGTTACTTTTGAAAGAAAGGGTAAAACTCGCAAGAAAGTTAGCGTTTATGCTGTTCCTGCTGCTGAAGCCCAAACCGCAGCTGTTACAGCTTAATAAGGCTAATTGAACCCTATCCCCAACCCCCTCCCCGCTTGCGAGGAGGGGGCTTTTACAAGGATTTAGATAATTTTTGAAGTCGATAAATAAAAGCTGCTTTGGGGTACCAAAGAGATTATGATTTTTTATTAGCATATCTAAGCTAGGCTTAGTTTATTTTTTCTGGGCTAGCAGCCTGTGAGTAACTCTTCAGCAAAATAAGGTTTAAAAAAAGTCATGTTTCCAATTCATCGCCCTCGCCGTCTCCGCACTTCTTCTCAGTTACGCCGTATGGTGCGGGAAACTGTTCTGACGACGAATGATTTAATATATCCTCTGTTTGCTGTTCCTGGTCAAGCTATTGCTAAGGAAGTGAAGTCGATGCCGGGAGTTTATCAACTTTCGATCGATAAGATTGTGGAGGAAGCGAAAGAAGTTTACGATTTGGGCATTCCGGGAATTATTTTGTTTGGGATTCCTGAAGATAAGGATGCTGATGCGACTGGCGCTTGGCATGATTGTGGGATTGTACAAAAGGCGGCGACTGCTGTTAAGGAAGCGGTTCCTGATTTGGTGGTGATTGCTGATACCTGCCTTTGTGAGTATACGAGTCATGGACACTGCGGTTATTTGCAGGTTGGTGATTTGTCGGGGCGGGTGTTGAACGATCCGACTTTGGATTTGTTGAAGAAGACTGCGGTTTCTCAGGCGAAGGCGGGGGCGGATATTATTGCGCCTTCGGGGATGATGGATGGTTTTGTGCAGGCGATTCGCGCTGCTTTGGATGAGGCTGGGTATCAAGATACACCGATTTTGTCTTATGCGGCTAAGTATGCTTCGGCTTACTATGGGCCTTTCCGGGATGCTGCTGAGTCTACGCCTCAGTTTGGCGATCGCAGAACTTACCAAATGGACCCCGGTAACGCCCGCGAAGCCCTCAAGGAAATCGCTTTAGATATGGCTGAAGGCGCTGATATGCTAATGGTGAAGCCAGCTTTGGCTTATATGGATGTGATTTGGCGCGTTAAGGAAGCTAGCAATTTGCCTGTTGCGGCTTACAATGTTTCGGGCGAATATTCTATGGTAAAAGCTGCCGCCCTCAATGGTTGGATTGATGAAGAACGGGTGGTAATGGAAACTTTAACTAGCTTTAAGCGTGCTGGTTCTGATTTAATTTTGACCTATCATGCGAAAGATGCTGCTCGTTGGTTGAATGGTTAATTTTAAATGGTAATGGGTAGTGGGTAGTAGGTAATGGGATCGGAATCAGGGTTAAAGAAAAAGGATTTTTCTGACTAGATTTTTATTCCAACTACCAACTACCTACTACCCGTTACCAAATGATTCAGTGTTTTTAGACACCACACAATTCTAATTTAATTAGTAAAATAACTCGGTAATAGACTGGGGGTTTTTAACGAATGAAGTGTGGTCAAATTCGGGTTTGCGATCGCCAAGCAGATGTAGATACTCAACAATTACAAGAATTATTTAAAGTCGCTGCTTTTTGGGCGCAAAACCGATCGCTTGAGGATTTGGAAATTGCGATCGCTAACAGCGATCCGGTAATTACTATTTGGGATGACGATCGCTTAATTGGATTTACCAGAGCTAATTCGGATTGCGTTTTTCGAGCTACAATTTGGGATGTGGTAATTCACCCTGATTATCGAGGTCAAGGTTTAGGGCGCAAGTTAATCGAAACTTTGCTCAATCATCCCCGGATTCGGCGCGTGGAAAGGGTTTATTTAATGACTACTTATCAACAGGGATTTTATCTCAAGTTAGGGTTTGAATTTCCTCAACCTAGTACTGCTATGGTACTCTACAATCAACGCCGAATTAATGCTGCTTCTACAAAAGCGATCGAGCAAATGTTTGAAAAAACTATCTAACTTTCAGTATCAAATACTTCCTTTGTACACAAAGGAATTGAACACTGAATGTTGGTAAATTTAGAATTTTCCTCATCCGAAGGAACTGCAATAACTTCTAAACGCCCTTTCATTAATTCCAGGATAGTTTGACTCATCATCAAAGATAATCCTGGGGAAAGGGTAAAATCTTCATTTACAGGTAAGGGTTCTTTGTCTTCAGAAATAGTTTTTAATAAATCTATTGGTTCTGTTAAAGCTTCAGCTGGACGTTCATCTTCTACCCAAATATTAACATATTCGGTTGCTGGATCTAAATGTACAGAAACTTGTACATTAATTGGTTCCATATATTTAAGTGGAGTATCTACCAAATTTAGTAATACTTGTCTTAACCAGCGGGGATCTGCTAATACAAAAATGTCTGGTGAGGGTGTTTCAATTGTTAAGCGATGATTGCGATTTGCCGCTTGTAAATGAGTTAAATCGTAGACTTGAGAGAGTACTTCTGCTAATTGCAAAGGTTGAATATCTAATCGATTAGTACCGTATTCCGTGCGAGAAACATTGAGAACTTCATCAATTAAACCTACTAGCTTTAAAGCTGAAGCATGAGCTTGTTCAATAAATTCTCTTTCTTCTTCGGGACTTTCACACAAATCAGAAATAATTAATTGGTGCAAACCGATTAAACTATTTAAAGGCGATCGCAATTCATGGGAAATTCTGGCTAAAAAACCTGCTTTAAATTGGCTCATTTCCGCAGCTAAATGATAAGCTGCACGAGTCAGCTTCAGTTCTTCGGAAATAGCAGCGATACTAGGTTTAGATTTTTGAGGTTTAGTCATCAAAAGGAAATTTTTAAAATTACTTATTAAACAGGTTACTTTCGTTAAATTAAATGTATCAAATTTCTCGTCCACAAGTTCCAAAAGGTAACAAAGTTTTAGATCGGCTTTTTGCGTTCAGCCTTCTTACACTAGCTTAATTGCTCCTTGTCGGAGAATTTGCCAACCTTTATCTGTCCATTTGGCAACAGTGGAAGGAATACCACCAGCCTGATTCTTTAATTCTTCCTCCCATAACAGAGTCACGACTTCAGGAAATTGCGCCTCAATTTCTGCCATAGTTTCTAATGGTGGCTGACCAGATAAATTAGCACTTGTGGTGGCTAAAGGGCCTGTTTGCGCTAAGATTTGACGAGCGATACTGCTATTGGGCACCCTTACACCAATAGTAGTCGGATCGAGAGGATTCACCTCGATCGGTACTTTATCAGACGCAGGTAATACTAAGGTTAACGCACCCGGCCAATATCGATCGGCAACTTGCTGCCAAGTTCGGAATTCTGCTATATTTCCAAGACAAAAAGGCCAAAGTTCCTCCGCAGTTGCAGCCATCAAAATCAGAGGTTTATCTTGACTTCTCTGTTTAACTTCAAAGATTAGATGAGATTTTTCTGGGTTAGCTGCTAATGCTGGTACTGTATCTGTAGGAAAGCTGACTACAGAACCAGATTTTGCTTTTGCTACCAAAACATCTATGGAAACCTTCATTACTGAATTAGATATTAACTAATTGGCTAAAATTTTAGATTATTTTTATTCTGAACGATAAGCTAACACAAAGCGATCGATTCCTGACAAATCAGCGAATACTTGAATATTGCAGTAGCTTCCTTGATTTTTTAACAATTCTACGACTGCCTCAGTTTGTCCTGCCATAGTTTCTATCAACCAAATCCCGCCCGGAAGTAAGTATTCTGCTGCTTCTGTTACCAACAAACGGATACAATCCAATCCATCATTACCGCCATCAAGGGCTAAATGTGGTTCATGATTTGCCACTTCTGGTTGTAAAGTTGGCACGATATTACTAGGAATATAAGGCGGATTTGATACCATCCCAGTCAGTTTACCTTTTAATTCTTGTAAAGGTGTAAACCAAGAACCTTGATAAAAACGAATTCTGGACGAAAATCCTAAACGTTGAGCATTTTCTTGAGCAATATTTAAAGCCTCTACACTTTGATCCACTGCATGAATTATGGCATGAGGAAAAGCATCTGCCAAACCAACTGCGATCGCACCACTCCCCGTCCCTAAATCTGCCCAATGTGTCGGGGAAGTTTTGAGTTTTGAGTTTTGAGTTTTGAGTTGGGAATGGGAAATGGGAAATGGGGACTGGGAGGAAGTGGGGGGATGGGGAGG
>NZ_JADEWG010000165.1 GCF_015207735.1 [Phormidium] sp. LEGE 05292 | reverse complement strand
CCCCCTACCTCCCCACTCCCCTACTTCTTCTTCCCAGTCCATAATCACTAGTCCCTTATCGGTTTATCATGGTGATGCTTTTGTTTGTGCTATGCCTGCGCCGGAAATGCGGTTTACTTATGGAATAGATTTTGCTGTTCCAGCGATCGGGAATCAGTGGTACAGTTGGTCTCCAAGTCAGGAAAGTTTTGCTAGTGCGATCTCACCTGCACGCACTTTTGGTTTAGCATACCAAGTTGAAGAGTTACGGGCTAAAGGTTTAATCAAAGGTGGTACTTTGGATAATGCACTAGTTTGTGACAATTCTGGTTGGATTAATCCACCTTTGCGATTTGCAAATGAGCCAGTACGTCATAAAATTTTAGACTTAATAGGAGATCTGAGTTTATTGGGCAATATCCCGATCGCTCATTACTTTGCCTATAAAGCAAGTCACAACCTGCATATCCAACTAGCTAAGTTGTTACAAGCACAAGTGGAGACAAAGCGACAAGGGGACGAGGATACAAGCGTAAAAACTCTCTTACTTCCTAAACTTTCTCCCTAGCTCACAACTCAAAAAAGGACTCTTTAAAGACTTTGTATACAACGTCTTTACCCCACTTTGCAATCTCTAATTCACTTAATTCTTGATTGAAAGATTTATTCCTATAAATCGACAATCCAAAATCCAAAATCTAAAATTAATCTGCTCATGTCCGTAATCGAAGCAAGTACATCAAATTCTCAAACCTCTGAAGCAACAAATAGTGAAGCTTCTTTTGTGAGCCAAAAAATTTTTACAATTGAAGAAATTCAAAATTTGCTGCCCCATCGTTATCCCTTTTTATTAGTAGACCGCATCATTGATTATGTACCAGGAGAAAAGGCTGTAGGCATTAAAAATGTCACAGTTAATGAGCCTTTTTTTCAAGGACATTTTCCCGGAAGACCAATTATGCCGGGAGTGTTAATTGTTGAAGCAATGGCGCAAGTGGGTGGCATAGTGCTGACTCAATTACCTGAGATTGAACGCGGGTTATTTATGTTTGCGGGCATCGATGGTGTACGCTTCCGTCGTCCTGTAACACCAGGGGATCAATTAGTTATGACCTTGGAACTACTCAGCGTCAAACGTCGTCGATTTGGAAAAATGCGCGGCGTTACCTACGTAGACGGTAAACTCGCCTGCGAAGGCGAACTAATGTTTTCTTTGGTTGACTAGGAACTGAAGATTTTTAGATTGGAGATTTACAAATTGTAAATTTACTCTAAAATCTAAAGCCTAAAGCCTGAAATTTATGATGACTACCTTAATCCATCCCACTGCCGTCGTTCATCCCAGCGCCGAACTTCATCCTACAGTTCAGATTGGAGCATATTCTGTAATTGGGGAAAAGGTCAAAGTCGGTGCCGGAACAGTTATTGGCCCTCATGTTGTGATTGAAGGGCTAACAGAAATTGGTGAACGCAATGAAATTTTTCCTGGGGCTGCGATCGGTCTGGAACCTCAAGATTTAAAATACGATGGCTCCCTAAGTTTGGTCAAAATCGGTAATGGTAACAAAATTCGTGAGTATGTCACGATTAACCGTGCCACTAATGCCGGGGAAGCTACTGAAATCGGTAATAATAACTTACTGATGGCTTATGTCCATGTAGCCCACAACTGCGTAATTGAAGACTCAGTGGTAATTGCTAATTCTGTGTCTTTAGCAGGTCATGTTCATATTGAGTCGAAAGCGGTAATTGGCGGAGTTTTGGGTATCCATCAATTCGTTCATGTGGGACGTTTGGCAATGGTGGGCGGGATGAGTCGGATTGATCGCGATGTGCCACCATTTATGCTAGTAGAAGGCAGCCCTTCACGGGTGAGAACTCTTAATTTAGTCGGCTTAAAACGAGCAGGTTTTACTAGTAGTGATTTGGCAGATATTAAAAAAGCTTTCCGTCTACTATATCGCTCTGGACTTACCTTAAATCAAGCCCTAGAACAGTTGGAAGTATTAATTAATAATCCACATATCGAACATTTATACCACTTTCTCCAACTGTCTCAATTACCAAAACGCCGAGGGCTAATTCCTGGCAAATCTCTTTCTATAAATGTTGATGATAATTAGTCAAAAGGTCATTAGTTATTGTCATAGAGTGCTACCCCCATAGCTTCGCCAAGGTCAAGATTTAACAAATGACAAAGGACAAATGACATAATGGCTATTCACATTTTCATTTCCACTGGTGAAGTTTCTGGGGATTTACAAGGCGCATTATTAATTAACGCGCTGAAGCGCCAAGCCGAAAAATTAGAACAAGAATTGGAAATTGTGGCTTTGGGTGGTTCCCGCATGGCGCAAGCAGGTGCTACTTTGTTGGAAAATACAACCAAAATTGGCTCTGTGGGCATTCTGGAATCATTGCCCTATATTTTGCCAACGCTGCAAATCCAAAATCGTACTCAACAGTATTTACGGCAAAATCCTCCAGATTTGGTGATTTTAATTGATTACATGGGGCCAAATCTTGTTATTGGAAATTTTGTCCGAACAGTCTTGACAAATGTGCCAGTTGTATATTATATTGCCCCCCAAGTTTGGGTATGGTCGTTGAGCGATCGGGACACTAAACAAATTATCAAAAATTCCGATTTAATATTGGCAATTTTCCCCGAAGAAGCTCGTTTCTTCGCCGAAAAAGGCGTAAAAGTATCTTGGGTAGGTCATCCTTTACTAGATAAAATGATTGCTGCCCCGACTCGTTCCGCTGCGCGTGCTAGTTTGGGAATTGCGCCAGAAGAAACAGTAATTACCTTAGTACCAGCTTCTCGACGACAAGAACTTAGATATGTTTTACCAGTAATGTTGGCAGCTGCGAAAATTATCCAAACTAAAATTCCAGAGGTCAAATTTTTAATTCCCCTTTCCTTGGAAGCATTCCGCCAGTCTATAGAAAAAGCAGTTAAAGATTATAACCTAAAAGCTACTTTGCTAGCTGATAAAAATATAGAAGCAATTGCCGCATCTGACTTAGCAATTACCAAATCAGGAACCGTAAATCTAGAAATTGCCCTTTTGGATGTTCCTCAAGTCGTAATCTATCGCGTTAACCCAATTACTGCCTGGATCGCCAAAAAACTCTTAAAATTTTCTATTCCCTTCATGTCGCCACCGAACTTGGTGTTGATGAAAGCGATCGTACCCGAATTACTCCAAGAACAAGCCACACCCGAAAATATAGTCAAAGAAGCCCTAAACTTGTTAAATCCTGCCAACCGTTCCCAAGTTCTGGCAAATTATCAGCTGATGCGCCAAAGTTTAGGGCAAGAGGGCAGGGTGTGCGAAAAAGCAGCCCAAGAAATCTTCACCCTGCTACCTTAATAGCAGAGGACAAGGGGAATTTTTACTTCTGCCTTCTGCCTTCTGCCTTCTGCCTTTCCCAGAAAGATCATAATTCTTTAAGTATTGTTACTTCCTGCGTGGTATGATTGCATCTGGCTAGAAAAAGCCAAAGTCAAATTATAGAACTGGTTTGCGAGTTCCGTCATCTTGTCAGACTCATCTCATGAATCCACCACTGTAGCTACAGATAGTTCTCAAGTCGATTCTCAGGGAGAAACACCTAAAGAATCAATGCAGGACTACTATAGCCTGCAAAAAGAACTATACGTAGTCACCCTGACGACAACAGCGATTATTTTCGTCTCTGTTTGGATTTCTTACAACCTGAACACAGGGCTAAATTATTTGCTTGGGGCGTGTACAGGTGTGGTTTACTTGAGAATGTTGGCCAAAAATGTTGAACAGCTTGGTCAACAAAATCGCCGTCTGAGCAAGTCTCGGTTTGCCGTATTTATTGGGTTGATTATACTAGCAACTCAATTGAGTCAGCTACAGGTACTCCCGATATTTTTGGGATTCCTGACATACAAAGTTGCACTCCTATACCAGATGGTGCGAGCCCTCATGCCGTCCGATCCTAGATAGATTAGGCAAACTAGGTAAGGGGTTCAAAAGCTAAATTTCGGGGAAAGTCTCCTGAAGGTCAAAATGCTCAGTGACTTAAATTACTTAACTTTTACGCACCTAGCTAGTTTAGAAGTGGGTCATCATTTCTACTGGCAAGTCGGCAATTTAAAACTACACGGGCAAGTATTTCTCACCTCCTGGTTCGTAATTGCTCTCCTATTAGTAGCTTCATTCCTAGCTACTAAGAACATCCAAAGAATTCCTAGCGGTATGCAGAATTTTATGGAATATGTTCTGGAGTTTATCCAATCCCTGGCGAAAAACCAAATAGGTGAGAAAGAATACCGTCCTTGGGTGCCATTTGTCGGCACACTGTTTTTGTTTATTTTCGTGTCGAATTGGTCAGGAGCATTGATTCCTTGGAAATTAATTCAACTTCCAGAAGGCGAATTAGCTGCACCCACCAATGACATCAACACGACAGTATCCTTAGCATTACTAACTTCCTTAGCGTACTTTTACGCTGGGTTTAGTAAGCGGGGGTTAGGGTACTTTAGGAAATATATCGAACCAACACCAGTCCTATTACCCATTGCGATTTTAGAAGATTTCACCAAACCACTTTCCCTGAGCTTCCGTCTATTTGGAAACATCTTGGCGGATGAACTAGTAGTTGGGGTGTTGGTGCTACTAGTGCCTCTGTTTGTACCTTTGCCGATTATGGCTTTAGGTTTGTTCACCAGTGCAATTCAAGCTTTAGTATTTGCTACCCTGGCGGCGGCATATATTCATGAGGCGATGGAAGGGCATGGTGGAGAAGAACATCATGAGGAGCATGGTTAGTCCTCATTTAATGGTAGTTTGAGTAGGAAGAGAGAATTTGGCATTAAGGAAGTAAATTGCTCATTCCTGGCTCAAAACTCAAGACTCAAAAATCCGATTTGTTTTGTTGTGTAGATAAGGTAAGTTAAAACATCATGGATCCATTGGTTGCTGCTGCTTCAGTATTGGCTGCTGCTTTAGCTGTTGGTTTAGCTGCTATTGGCCCTGGTATTGGTCAAGGTAATGCGTCTGGACAAGCTGTAGAAGGTATTGCGCGTCAGCCAGAAGCTGAAGGTAAGATTCGCGGTACTTTACTGTTAACTCTAGCGTTCATGGAATCACTGACCATCTACGGTCTGGTTATTTCTCTAGTATTGTTGTTTGCTAACCCATTTGCAGGTTAAGCACACTCACGCTTAGAGGGAAAAATGGGTAATGGAGAATAGCAAATTTGCGATGTGAGATGGAAAATTGAGATTTAATTTGCCATCTGCCAACTAAGAATTTGAAATTCCTCCATACCCAAGAAAGTGATTTTGTCCAGATTTATTTTGCTCCCAGGTAGTTTTTGAAACTGTAAAAAATGTTTGATTTCGACGCCACTTTGCCTTTAATGGCAGTACAGTTTTTGCTGTTGGCGGCGGTGTTGAATGCGGTTTTCTATAAGCCTCTGTCTAAGGCAATAGATGAGCGCTCTGAATATATCCGCACCAATGAAGTTGAGGCACGCGAACGTTTGGCGAAAGCAGAGCAACTGGCAAAGCAGTATGAGGAACAGCTAGCTGTAGCTCGTCGGCAAGCTCAAAGTGTAATTGCCGCCGCTCAAGAAGATGCCAAGAAAATCGCGCAACAGAAAAATTCTGAGGCTGTTGCAGAAGTACAAGCTCGACTAGAGCAGACAAGGAAAGAAATAGACGAGCAAAAACAAGCTGCAATGACTTCTCTAGAACAGGAAGTAGATGCTCTAAGTCGCCAAATTCTGGAAAAGCTTTTGGGGCCAAGTCTAGCAAATAGATAGAGTGAATGCTTTTTGGCATTGCTGAAACAAGGCTTTACTTAGTGTCAAAAATCGGCTCTAAGTAAAAAGCGAATGTATGGGAAATTGAGCCGCTATCAATGTGAATGGGTATGATGGAGACTTTCTTTTTACTGGCTACAGAAGCTCATTCGGAAGCAGCGGAATCGGGGGGTTTTGGGCTGAATTTTGATTTATTAGAAACCAACCTGATTAACCTAGCTATTCTGATTGGAGTCATATTTTACTTAGGGCGTAAAATCGTAACTAATATCCTGATCGAAAGACGTAAAAGGATTTTAGAAGAGATTGGCGAAGCAGAAGGTCGCCAACGCCAAGCAGCTGAAGCTTTAGCAGATCAACAACAAAAGTTGGCTCAGGCACAAGCAGAAGCAGAACGGATTAGAAAAGAAGCTGAAGCGACGGCTCTTGCGGCTAAAGAATCTATCCTAGCTCAAGGAGCTAAGGAAGTAGAAAATTTGCGAAAAAAAGCCAGCGAAGATTTGAATACAGAAACAGAAAGAGTGCTAGCAGAGTTACGCCAAAGAGTAACAGAGTTAGCAATTCAAAGAGTGGAATCTCAGCTAACATCTGTTTTGGATGAATCCGCGCAACAAGAATTAGTTAATAACAGCATTGCCCTGCTAGGAGGAAACCAATGAAAGGAAACTTATTTGGTGAAGCAGTAGCAGAACCTTATGCAGAAGCGATGATGTCAGTAGCGCAAAGTCAGAACTTGACAGAGAAGTTCGGTGAAGATGCGCGGGGTTTAATTGAACTGGTAAAAAGTTCTCCTGAACTGCAAAAGTTTCTTGGCGATCCATTAGTTCCAGCAGGCAAAAGAAAGGAAATAATTCGTCAAATTGTCGGCGATCAAATTCATCCTTTTATGGTGAAGTTTTTGATGCTTTTGGTAGATAAGAAGCGGATTCTGTTTTTAGAAACAATTTGCCAAGAGTATTTAAATCGGTTGAGAGAACTCAATCAAACTGTTTTGGCTGAGGTGACTTCGGCTGTGGAATTGAGTGAAGAGCAGAAACACTCGGTTCGGGAAAGGGTAAAATCCCTATCAGGTGCTCACGAAGTAGAACTCGCAACGAAAGTCGATCGAGACCTCATCGGTGGGGTAATCATCAAGGTTGGTTCTCAGGTGTTTGATGCGAGTTTACGCGGTCAATTACGTCGCATTTCTCTGCGCTTGAGTAACGCCTAATCTGGGAAGGCTCCAGGGCAGAAGGAAAGCAGGCTTTTACTTTTTTGCTCTGCCAATCATTAATTAACTGACTAAGTAACAACTAAGAAATTAACACTTCCATGATCAGTATCAGACCAGACGAAATTAGCAGCATTATTCGCCAGCAAATTGAGCAATACGACCAAACTGTTGATGTCACTAATGTTGGTACAGTATTGCAAGTGGGAGACGGGATCGCTCGGATTTATGGCTTGGATAGGGTCATGTCTGGGGAACTGTTAGAGTTTGAAGATGGCACGATCGGCATCGCGTTGAACTTGGAACAAGATAACGTGGGTGCGGTGTTGATGGGCGAAGGTTTGGAAATCCAAGAAGGTAGTACCGTTAAAGCTACTGGTAAAATCGCTCAGGTTCCTGTAGGGGATTCTCTGATTGGTAGAGTTGTAGATGCTCTAGGCCGTCCGATCGATGGTAAGGGAGATTTGGGAACTAACGAATTTCGCTTGATTGAATCTCCAGCACCCGGTATTGTAGCCCGGAAATCGGTTTGTGAACCAATGCAAACTGGGATTACGGCGATCGATGCGATGATTCCTGTAGGTCGGGGACAACGGGAGTTAATCATTGGCGATCGTCAAACCGGAAAAACTGCGATCGCAATTGATACCATCCTCAACCAAAAAGAAGAAAACGTTGTCTGCGTTTATGTAGCGATCGGACAAAAAGCTTCCACCGTTGCTAACGTAGTTCAAAAGCTGCAAGATGGCGGCGCTATGGATTACACCATTGTTGTTGCTGCTAACGCTAGTGACCCTGCTACCCTACAATACTTAGCGCCTTATAGCGGTGCAAGTATGGCTGAGTACTTCATGTACAAAGGCAGACACACCCTGATCATTTATGATGATCTTTCCAAACAAGCGGCAGCTTATCGCCAAATGTCCTTGCTGCTGCGTCGTCCACCAGGACGGGAAGCTTATCCCGGAGATGTATTCTACCTCCACTCTCGTTTGTTGGAACGCGCCGCTAAATTGAATGATGAACTGGGTGGCGGAAGTATGACTGCTTTACCAATCATCGAAACTCAAGCGGGTGACGTATCTGCTTACATTCCTACCAACGTAATTTCGATTACCGACGGTCAGATTTTCTTGACCACAGACTTGTTTAACTCTGGTGTTCGTCCAGCGATTAACCCTGGTATCTCCGTATCTCGCGTAGGTTCGGCAGCACAAACCAAGGCGATGAAACAAGTTGCTGGTAAACTGAAGCTGGAATTGGCTCAGTTTGATGATTTGGCAGCTTTCGCTCAGTTCGCTTCTGATTTGGATAAAACGACTCAAGACCAATTATCACGGGGTCAACGCTTGCGCGAACTGCTGAAGCAACCTCAATATTCGCCACTGTCGATCGCAGAACAAGTTGCTTTGGTGTACGCAGGTTTGAATGGTTACTTAGATGATGTACCAGTAGAGAAAGTGACTGGTTTCACTGCTGGACTGCGGGAATACTTAAAGACCAGCAAGCCGAAGTATATCGAATTGATCCGCAACGAGAAGAAGTTGGGTGATGAAGCAGAAGCTTTGTTGAAGGAAGCAATCCTAGACTTTAAGAAGAACTTCCTGGCAATGGCTAAGTAATTTCAGATTTTGGATTTTGGATTTTAAATTTAATTCAAAATCCAAAATCTAAAATCTAAAATCTAAAATCTAAAATCGGACAATGGCTAATTTAAAAGCAATTCGCGATCGCATTAAGTCGGTTAAAAACACCAAAAAAATCACCGAAGCGATGCGCCTCGTAGCAGCAGCTAAGGTGCGTCGTGCTCAAGAACAAGTTATCGCCACCCGTCCCTTTGCTGATGCTTTAGCTCAGGTTCTCTACGGTTTACAGTCCCGGTTACGCTTTGAAGATGCTAATTTACCTCTACTCAGACAACGGCAAGTTCGTTCTGTAGGGTTGTTAGTGGTGACAGGCGATCGGGGTCTGTGTGGTGGTTATAACAATAACGTAATTAAGCGGGCAGAAAACCGTGCCAAGGAACTGAAAGCCGAAGGACTCGACTATAAGTTTGTTCTGGTGGGACGGAAAGCGATTCAGTATTTCCAACGCCGCGAACAACCAATTGATGCTACATTTTCCGGTTTAGAACAAGTTCCGACAGCGGCAGAAGCATCAGCTATTGCGGATGAACTCCTGTCTTTATTTTTGTCGGAAAGTGTCGATCGAGTAGAACTGGTTTACACCAAGTTTGTCTCGCTGATTAGTTCTCGTCCAGTAATTCAAACTTTGTTACCCCTCGATCCCCAAGGCTTGGAACCCTCAGATGATGAAGTTTTCCGTCTCACTACTAAGGGTGGTCAATTTCAGGTGGAACGCAGTAAGGTAACAACCGAAGTTCGCAGTTTCCCCAGAGATATGCTCTTCGAGCAAGATCCAGTGCAAATTCTTGATGCTTTGTTACCGTTGTATTTAAATAACCAATTGTTACGGGCATTACAAGAATCAGCAGCTAGTGAACTAGCTGCTAGAATGACAGCAATGAACAATGCTAGCGACAACGCTAGTGAGTTGATTGGGACATTAACCCTGTCGTACAATAAGGCACGACAAGCAGCCATTACACAGGAACTTTTAGAAGTTGTTGCTGGTGCGGATGCTCTAGGTTAGAACCAAGCATTATTAATATTTCAGTTTTCCACCCCCTGGTTGAAAGCGCCTGAAGATGCAGGCGCTTTTTTCTAGGTTATGGGTTAGCTGAGATTACAGATCGGCAGCGAGCGATCGTACTACTTATTTTTATGGCTATTTTTGCCACCCTTGCTACCAATCTCAGACATATGTTCCCGGTCTTCACTCACAGCTTCACCGCCCTTACGACCAATTTCTGCCATGTGTTGGCGGTCTTTACTGACGGTTTCGCCGCCTTTACGTCCAGCTTCTCTAGCCTCTTCTGGGGTAAATTCATGGGCTGTACCCTTTTCATGGGCAGCTTTCCCACCTTTGCTAGCAATTTCTCTTTGCTTCTCTTTATCCATTGAGGCGAATCCGCGTTTACTTTTCTCTGCCATGACTAGACTCCACTTTATTTCAAACCTGGCAATTTGATTATGCAGCTAATTACATCCTAGAAATCTTCTATGGACGATCTCTTCTTACTACAGGATTATCTATTTTAGTAATTTTAGTAGCCTACTCTACCAAATTGGGTATCAATTTATGAACGAGTTAGTCTGCATCTGATTCAAGGATACAAAACGATCGCGCTTTTGGAGAAAATGGTTGAGATTGCTAAGTAATGTAACGGATTTTGAGCTAGTACTTAGTTTTTTCCCTCCATATCTAATTGTCTAGAAGGCTATCCTTTAGCAAAATGAACCCATAGCGTTTGTATCTCTAGATACTATTATACCTATCTTTAGGGATTGCAAGCTAAGTTATTGTGTAACCAAAGGAACATAATTTACTACAAGCTTTATACAAGCTTCACATAACTTAGGATGAGTCAGAAGGTCAATGAAGATTTGAATAAGAAAATCCCGTAATACTACCGGATCAGGAACTATGCCCTTATGATTTGAATCTAATACCTAAGTAGTTTCACGGGAATTCAGTTTAAAAGAATCTATGATGACACCACCAGGGCTGTGTCCAACATTTGTCCAAGAAGAAATGTTTAATTCTAGAATGTATCAGGTGGCTCACCCTTCAACTCATTCTGTGATTAAACGATTTATAGATATAGTAGGCAGTATTGTCGGGTTGTTAATTCTGGCTATTGTATTTTTACCAATTGCGATCGCTATTAAGCTAGATAGCCCAGGCCCCATATTCTACACTCAACAGCGTTGTGGGTTCCAGGGACAAACTTTTAAGATTCGTAAATTCCGATCGATGGTAACTAATGCAGAAGCTCTTAAATCAAAAGTAAAGAACGAAGCTAAAGGATTGATATTTAAAAATGAAAATGACCCTCGTGTTACTCGCGTCGGAAATTTCCTAAGAAAAACTAGTTTGGATGAATTGCCGCAATTTTGGAACGTTTTAAAGGGAGAAATGAGCTTAGTTGGTACTCGTCCACCAACACTTGATGAAGTTGCTCAATACAAAGAACATCACTGGCGCAGACTAGATGTTAAGCCTGGTATTACTGGATTATGGCAAGTTAGCGGTCGTTCTTCTGTTAAAGATTTTGAAGAAGTCGTACTTTTGGATTTGAATTATCAAAAAAATTGGCATCCTCTTTACGACATTTACTTAATTATTAAAACTATAGAAGTAGTAGTGATGAGGAAAGGTGCTTACTAAAAAAATCAGCCAAAGTAAAGGAACCTCTTGCCTTGCTTTGGCTTTTTTTCGGTTCTTAATTTAGCAAATTTTTTCTAGTTCCAACTTAACGAATAATTAGCATTAACACCCGCTTCACTATTATTAAAACCATCTCTGGCGATCGGAAACTGACAAGCATATTGCGGAAGATAATAGTTGGCTAATTGTGTGTAATGGTTAAACACACAGTTATCTAACTTAGCTCCTGAAAGATTCACACCTCTGAGGTCAGCTTCAGTTAAATTAGCTTTACTCAAATTTGTCCACTTTAATTGTGCATTGTACAAGGAAGCTTTAGTAAAATTGGCGCTAGTTAGGTCTGCGCCTATAAAATTGACTCCCTTGAGTTCTGCTTCGGTAAAATTAGTGCCAATTAAATTTGCTCCTTGAAAGTTAGCACCACTCAACTTTGCTTCACTTAAATTTACTCCACTTAAGTCAACTCCAGTGAAATCAACTCCGTTGAGAAAAGCTCCAGTGAGATTAACATTTTGGAGCAGTGCGTTTTCTAAAGAAGCTCCACTTAATCTAGCAGCACTTAAATTTGCCCAGCTAAGAATTGCACCATTAAGATTAGCACCTCTGAGGTTAATTCCGGTTAAATTTGCTCCACAAAGATTTGCTTTTGCTAAGTCAGCATTTCTCAAGTTAGCAGCATGAAGATTAGCACCACTCAGTCGAGATGCTGTTAATTTTGATTTAACTAAAAAAGCGCCATTTAGGTTAGCTTTAGTTAAATCGGCATTTTCCAAACTACCTTCACTTAATTTAACAAAACTTAAATTTGCCCAATTTAATGATGCGCCATTCAGATTTGATTTAGTGAGAAAAGCTTTACTAAAATTCGCTCCAGTAAGATTTGCTTGTGCTAAATTTACTCCGATTAAAGTTACACTGCTTAAGTCTACTCCTCGCAGGTCATATCCAGAGAAGTCTCTATGTCCCATATCATAAAGCCTGAGCATAATGTGACGAGCCATGTTCTGCGAATTCCTATTGCTAAATTTTTCCTCTGTTCTGAGAAGATATGTTTATTGTTTGGAGACTGGGATTCCTTATAAATCAAGAATTTGACGAAATAATCCGGTTTGCTTATCACCAGAAGTACAAGAGAGCTAATTTATTTTTCCCTGTTGGGCTTCTAATTTAAACAGTCTACTAAGAATATTACTTTGGTTGCCTTGAGGAAAAATTTAAGAAAAAAGATGTTTTGTCAAGCAAATTTAACAATTTATTTATATTTACTACTGATTTTACAAAAATTGTCAGTCAAATGGAAGATGAAGGTAACAGGTGAGAGTAAAGAATTATTGCTTTTCAAGTAGAGGCTATTGGTCTAAAGCAAGACATTTTGGTTAGGTAAGAGAACAGGGAAGAAGAGGTGGGAAGGTAGGAAGGTAGCGGGAGTAGGGGAAGTAACGGCTACAGGGAGTATCTTCTGCCAACACTTCCCACACTCCCCCACCT
>NZ_JADEWG010000164.1 GCF_015207735.1 [Phormidium] sp. LEGE 05292 | reverse complement strand
CCCCCAGTCCCCAGTCCCCAGTCCCCAACTAATATCGATCGGAAGAATAGCTAGGAGATTGCGGATCGGGTGCAAAGGCTAACCAAAGGGGAAATTGCAACACAGAAAGACTAATTTTATCTTCTGTTTCATCAATAATAATAAACGGCAAATCTCCCTCTTTAACTGTCCTTTCTGCTTTGACTGCCAAGGCTTCAGGCGCTTCAAATAAAACCAAACCTTGATCGGGCCCAAAATCGCCACGAGAAATGCCTAAACAGTCTTGTAAACCGCGTCGCCATTCTCCCAAACGTTCGGGACTATTTGCCAAAATTAAAGTGCGGAGGCGATCGTCATACAACTCAGTTAAAACCGAGATAATTGACGAAGCTACTAAGATATTTTGTAAGCGAGTTCCCATCGATCGCAACGCACCTTTTCCACCTTGAGAAAAGAACCATTGAGAAGCTCTTTCTGCATGAACAGGTTCAAAAGTGCGGCGCAATTGCCAAGGCGGGCCATAATAATCTGGACGATTGCGATATTGATCTAATAATCTGCGAATTGTCTTTGCTTGTTCCTCGAAACCTTGTTCCGCAAATTGAGGAGTTACAGAAGTATTTTTTGCAGGTTTTGCCTCTTTAACTTCTACCATTTCTGATTCTTCAGATTGCGGAACTAAATCTAATTGTTCCGCCGCCGTTGCTAAATCTTGTAAACTCCCAACTAAATAATCTTTAAAACCTTGCACCCGAATTGCTAAATCTTGGGAAACACCAGCAAAAGTTGTTTTCATTTCATTGCGAATGCGTTCTTGGCGACGTTCTAATTGTTCAACTGCTAATTGTAAAGTTTGTCGCCGTTGTTCTAAATCTCGCAAACTTTCTTGCACTACCCGACTCATAGCAGTTTGCATTTCTGCTATTTGTTGAGTGTAGTCACCTTGCAAACTAGCAATTTGTTGTTTGAGTATTCGTTCTTGCTGCTGTAAGTCTGCTACTCTTTGTTCCCAGGTAGTTACTTCATTTTCTGGTGATGAATTAGTCAATACTGGTACTGAATTGAAATCAGAAGTTTGGGTTTCTAATGCTATGGGAATTTGCTCAACTGTGGCATTTTCCGGTTCTGGATCTGCCCAAGGATCAACTTTTGGCTCTGAGTCTGATTTTTGCAGGGGGGATGAGTCTGAATTCATTTAAAGTAATAACAAATAACAACTAATTCCGGGGACAACGCTGTTCTAAACAAGTTTGTAGCATTTTGGGATCGAAAATAATCGGTACAAAGTGAATGCTTTTAATTTCCTTGAAGTACAACAAAATTGGTACAGGTTGCCAAAATATTCGCCAATTTTGCCATTCGGAGTAAGGAAAGTTGCGAATCACTTTTTGACTTCGACACACTTCTAAAGCTGTGGGCGTAAATTTTAGCCGGAGGGTGACAGTTTGGAACAACAGAAACAAGCCAAAAACTGCAATTGCCAAACTCAGCCAAGGTAGCACCACTAAAAATGGTATTGCGCCCAAAACTAAAACTAAAGGTATGGTGTAGCTGGGAGCTAATTCAACAGTTTGTTGCGATCCGATCGGAGTAGCCGTAGTCACCGTCTTTCTTTCCTAACTTACAAACACCAGTCAATACTATTTTAAAAGGTTAGTATCTCACAAACCTTGGTAGAACTTGTAAAACTCAACTAATTGAACTTTCCCAGTCCCTAGTCCCCAATCCCCAGTACCCTGACTCACAAACCTTGCAAAACTGCACTGCCTGTTCCTTGGAACATTACCCAACTCAAAAAGAAGTTACTAATAAAGATCGCTAGCAAGGCAGTTACTACAGCAGTTGTGGTTGATTGTCCCACACCTTTGGCACCCCCGGAAGTAGTTAAACCCCAACTACAACCGATAACAGCAATTAACGCGCCAAAGCAAAAAGCTTTAATTTCGCCACTACAAACATCCCAAACGGAGAGGAAGTTCCGCACGGAATCTAAAAATACTGCCTGTGAGATCCCATATATACTACTAGAAATGATTAACCCGCCTAACAAGCCAGTGATTAAACTCATAATTGTTAAAATTGGCAACATTAGGCAACAGGCGATCGCACGGGGAATTACTAAATAGTCGATCGGATCTGTTCTTAACATATACAGAGCGTCAATCTGTTCTGTGACTCTCATTGTGCCAATTTCCGCCGCAAAAGCTGAACCAATTCTTCCAGCTAATACTACAGCAGTCAGAATCGGTGCCAGTTCCCGGGCTAATGCTAATGCTAAAACTCCGCCGACAGTGTTACCTGCGCCCAAACTAATGAACTCCCGCGCCACCTGCACTGTAAACACCATCCCCACAAAAGCAGCCGTGATCAGGGCAATCAACAATGATTCTGGCCCAACCGTTGCCATTTGTTCTAAGGTGTTGCGCCGATGAATTTTGCCTTTGAGTAAATGAACTATGACTTGTCCACCCAGGAAAATCGCCGCTACTAAACGCCGTCCCCATTTCTCTAAATCAGAATTAGAAGATGTTTCACTCACTATATATATTCCCTATTCCCTTAGCCCTCAGTAGCAAACTGCTTTGTTACACAATTTATAGATTTTCCTCTGATTTCTTAAGGAAGATTTAAGATTTTTAAACTTTGGGTCAAAATCTGGGTATAGCGCTTATTGTATATAGTGACGGAGTTGATCGATCAACTTGTCGTGACTCAGTTCAATTGCAATACCATTTCCGAACATGAGTATTCTACCGAAGTTCTTTCGCTTGCTGCTGACAACTGCCCTCAGTTTCGTAGCTCCTGTAATTCTGATTGGTGCAATCATCGTTGGTCTGTGTGTGGTGGGTTTCGTTCCCGGTTTTGAAATTCTTTGTCAGTCTGGGATTGAGGGACTGGCGAAGTTTCTGGAAATCTTTGGTGGCGGTTCCCCGATGGAAGGCGTTTTAGCGATCGGATTTACTTTCGCTCTGGTAGGGGCAATTTTTGATACATACGCTTCCTACAGGTATCAAACACTACGGGGAGATTAAACCCTGAGAAAATTCAAGACTTGGAGATTTTTGGTGGTATAAACACCTATGGAATTTTACGTGAAATTTCTTCTACATTATCACTTCTTTAATCTCACGCTAATTCCCCAATCCCCAATCCCCAGTCCCCAGTCACCAAAACAGCTATTCCAAAGTAGTTTCTTGTCCAGCAAAATCTTTAGCTGCTTTCTTAACTTCGACAATATCTAAATGTAATTCTTGAGCAATTCTTTCCACAGTCAATCCTAATTCTAATAACAGAGGCACAGTTTCTAATTTACCCTCTGTCTTAGCTTCTTGATAAAGTTTGCTTTGTTTTAAGTCGCTTAATTCAAACATTTTTGTTAACTCCTGAATTCCCAATTGTGGGAATTTATAAGCCAGAATTTTCGTCAATAATTCCCCCAGTTTTAATTGTTCACTTATAGGGGTTACTTGCTGAATTTGATGAATTAAATACTCTGCTCTTTGTTGGGCTTTAGCTTCATCTTCCACAAGCAATTTTAACATTCCCAACCCCAATGATTGATTAGCAACTAATCCTAATTCATCTAAGTACAAACGCTTGATGCGATCGCTTTCTACTAACCATTGGTAAGGTCTGGGAACAACTGGTTCAATAAAACGACGGGGATAAATCGCCACAGCAAACCAATCTCTGTTAGATTTATTCTTACCTAAATAAAGGAAGATTTCTGTAAAAAATCGATAGTAAAAATCCTCATCAAATTGAGATTGCACGTCAACAAAATAAATCGGTTGACGGGTGCGTTTAGCAGGAACAAATATCCCATCAATTATTTGATTTGTATCTTTGATTTCTACAGATTGAAACTCATAACCGCTGGTTTCTGTTGGCGGATGTCCAATCAGTTCAAAGAAGATACTGGGAAAACTTTGCAATATGTGATAAAACAGGCTGTTTGTTTTCATGAATTTTTATTTTCGCAGATCTAAGGGCGATCGCGCAATCTCAACTTTGGCAAGTTAGTTGTACCTATCTTAACCAACAGTAACAGCAGTAGGTTCCAATTGAGCAACCAATTTCAAGCTATACTCAGCTTCAAAAGAGTCTTTCTTATAATTTAAACTCCAAAGTTCTAAGGCGCAATCATCATTTGGGAAAGTGGGGAAAAGTTTTAACCGAAGTTCTGCCAACTGGGGACTATATTCACATTCCACGCGACTAATAGCACCAATTTGTCTGCGATCTAATGCCACAGATATTCGCAGTAATGCACTCAACTGACTCACCATTTGCCGATATTCTTTTGTCGGTAAATTTCGATAGTTATCATGCTTTTTCTTGGGGGCGCTTTTTCGGTGATACCGGGCTAAATTAGCAATTAATTCAATTTCTGTTTCCGTGTAACCAAGTAACTCGCTATAGCGAATTAAATAATAAGAATGCTTATGGTGTGCTGAATGACTTACATAATGCCCACAATTATGTAAAATAGCCGCAGCCCAGAGCAATTCTTTTTCTGATTCTTCCCAATTATGTAATTTACCTTTGGTTTGATCGAAGATACTAAGCGCAAATTCTGCAACTCTTTGACTATGTGCTAAATCAACTCGATATTTTTGAGCAGTTTTGAAGACGTTGCGTTCTCTAACTGAACCTTGATAACGCAACCGATCTTCAATTAAACCATGAGTCAGCATCCAATCAACTATTACGCCTTCCCGCAAACTTCGCTCACAAATAGTGAGACTTTCTGCGCCTAATAAAGACATGGCTTCTTGTAAAATTAAAGCGCCAGCTAAAATAATTTCCGATCGCCGATCGGACATTCCTGGTATAGCAGCGCGTTCGGCGTTATTCATTCTCCGCAGGCGATTTACAGTTTCTCGTAAATCTTTTAAAGTAAATTGATAGCCATTTAAAGGGTTAGGAATCATCCCAAATTTTTCCCTGGCGTGAATCATGGCTAAAGTTTCGATCGTCCCCGAAGTGCCTACTAAACGAGGAGATTCACCGGGTTTTAAGTTAGCTTTTAAATCGTCAACCGCTCTTTCTAACATTACCCGAATGTAAGCTTGCAAGTAATAGAATTCCGAGTTACTAATCGGATCGGTGGTAATAAATTCGGCGCTAAGTCTGACTGCGCCAACTTTAGTGCTACTGAGCGATCGCGGTTCGTGACTATCTCCTAAAATTAATTCAGTAGAACCGCCCCCAATATCAATAATAATGTGAGGTTGGTTATTAAATTCCATCCCCGACAAAACGCCTAAATAAATCCTTCTCGCTTCTTCTTGTCCAGAAATTAAATCGACAACTAACCCTGTTTCCGCTTCCACTTGCTTGAGAAAATCTCGCCCATTAGGTGCTTCCCGTACCGCACTAGTCGCCACAGCAATAATTTGTTCTGCATTCAAACTTTTGGCAACTTCTCGACAACGATGTAAAGTCGAAATTGCCTTTTGCATGACTTCTGGTTTTAAGTTATGGGTATTGGGATCGCGATCGCCCAACCTTACTGTATCTTTTTCCCGTTCAATAATCATAAAAGCTGGTAATTCCGGGATAATTCGCACCACTACCATGTGAATCGAATTTGTCCCCATATCAATAGCAGCGAGAATGCGGTTTTTTTCAGAAGCAGCACTAGGAATATTTACTTGATTTTCCACAACAGCATTTCCCATAAAAAGTATCTAGGTTGACAGCCTTCACCCCCTCCCTTCAGGAATAATATCAGTTTTTCTCGTCCTTTCCCAACGAAGAGAACAGAGGAAAGTTTTGATTTTTAGGGGCGGGTTTAGTAGACAATATTGTAATCGCCGTCAAAGAATTAACAACAAAACCCGCCCTTACAGAATTTTGAATCGTCAATTTATTGCAGGGAGTGTCAAACTAGGTTTCTCTAGGCAAAAAGAAACTTTTTACAAAAATAAAACAAAATAATGTAACGATATTTTTAGTACTAAAGAAAAAGATTGATATCGTAGTCAAACTATGCTCACTCAAGACACACAGCAAACCTTTCCCGGCGCTACTATAATTCGACTGCTGAGATGGGATAAACCAGCAGGACGTTTAATTTTAATGATACCTGCACTTTGGGCAGTATTTTTAGCAGCCAGGGGCACACCACCAGCGCCACTCGTCGGCGTAATTGTCTTAGGGAGTTTAGCTACAAGTGCAGCAGGTTGTGTTGTGAATGATTTGTGGGATCGAGATATTGATCCGCAAGTGGAAAGAACCAAAGAACGTCCCCTAGCTTCTCGCGCTTTATCAATTCGCACCGGAATTGTTATTGCCATTATCGCGTTATGTTGTGCAGGTGTTTTAGCACTTTATCTCAATCCTTTAAGCTTTTGGTTATGCGTCGCCGCAATTCCCGTAATTATTTTTTACCCCACAGCTAAACGAGTCTTTCCCATCCCCCAATTAGTGTTATCAATTGCTTGGGGTTTTGCCGTATTAATTAGTTGGAGTGCAGCAGTAGGAAATTTAGAATTTGATACCTGGTTGCTTTGGGGTGCAACAGTGTTTTGGACACTAGGATTTGATACTGTCTATGCCATGAGTGACAAAGAGGACGATCGACGAATTGGGATTAATTCTAGTGCTTTATTTTTTGGGCAATTTGCCCCTGAATCGGTGGGAATTTTCTTTTTTGGGACTGCGGTTTTGCTTGCTTGGTTAGGTATAGATATGCAGCTACATTTCGGCTTTTGGGTAGCTTTTGCAATAGCAATAGTTAGCTGGATTTGGCATTATTCTCAATTACGCAACGCTGATTTACCAAGACCTGTTTATGGGCAAATATTTCGCCAAAATGTGTGGATTGGGTTTGGATTACTTGCGGGAATGATTTGGGGATTGATTTTTTAATTAATAAGTATAGAAAGGGCGGGTTTTGTTGGGAAGTGGTGTGTGGGAATCAAGGATTGTCGTCTAAACCCGCCCCTACAATTACACAAACTATACAAGTCCTCTTAAGATCGCAGCGAAGGTAGAAGCTCCCTAGACCTCGTTCCCAGGTTCAACCTGGGAACGAAAAACAGAGGCTCTGCCTCTGAGTGCAAGATCTCAGTAATATAATCCTACCCTTACTCTTCTTTTTTAAGGAGCAATATAAACGTTATTACTGCACTTATAAATATTCAATCCTGTACCCGCAGACTTCACTCTATTAAATTCCAAGGAACTAGGCGTAACAGTTGGTTTATCCAATCGACTTACTATATGCAACCCGTTAATAGTAAAGCCATAACCACCATTTTCCGGTACATATAAAGTAATTCTGCTAATATTAGCCGTTTGACTCAGTACGCCGATAAATGGTGCTGCGTCATCATTAGCATTGTTATTAGTGTAAACACTGAATTTACCTAAACTTTTACCACTGCTATCAAAAGCTTCAAGTACTCCGGTAAAAGCACCAAAAAATGCTCTTTGAATTTGAGTACCAACACCAGAAACCGGAGTACTAAAATCAATTGTAATAGCACTGTCGGCAAATTCTAAAAACAGTAGTTTGTCTCCTGATGAAAAATTTGCTTTAATGCCGCTACCTTCATTAAGCCGTAGAAAGGTTCCGAAAGAACTTAGTTTTAGTTGAACTCCATTGGGAGAATGAACTAACAAAGGACTAGAAATAAAATCAAATTCTTTACCAATTGTTCCCCAATCTACTATATCGCTAGTTCTTAATTGCGAAGGGTTTGTAACTAACTTTATTGTCGGTATTTTTGCTGGTAATTTTCCATAACTGTTTTCCCTAGTTTTAGCAGCATTTTCTAATATTGTGTTTATTACATTATTCATAGACATTGAACTGATTCCCCTAGACTAAGCCGTTTGCTTGAATGATTAGATGCTAAAAGAGCCGAGCCAACATTCCCCAGTAAGAGCTACGTAGGCAATTGTAACTCGAACTGACAGATAAGAACCTGAAACTACTGAGTAAATCAGTTCTTATCTAGTTGCTTATTTCATACCCTAAGTAAGTTTACTGGTAAATACAAGCTTCTCTCAGTAATTTTACATAAACTTTATATCGATTTAGTCTCAGATGTTTCTGTCCGCATCTGCTAACAGGTGAAATTGATAAGGTTTGCAGCCAACTCACCTTGGTAGCGGCTGTTTGAAGTTTGTGTGAATACACGAATCCGTAAGTTAAATTTACAAGCAAATAAAAATAACTCGAATAGGACTTACGCACTGACGCTAAATATGGTGGAATGGTACGCTAAGTTAGCACTTTAGCGAAGGCTCTATTTGTAGGGTGCTATACGCACCCTACAAATAGAGCCTTCACGTAAGTCCTATAGAAGTGACTAGAGAAAAATTATGGTTTAGGTGGTTCTACGGAGTCTTTGGCTCTGACTTCCTGAATTTGCTGAACTTGAAACACTAGAGTAAAAGGTCTACCCATTTCTTTGGAAAGAAATTCTTCTACTAGGCGAACTTGGTTGGGAGTAACAAGGTTTTTCGATCGCACTGTCAAGAAAACTTTTGGTGGCTTGGCTGACCAGTCAACATTGGTATATTTCAGTTCCATCAATTTTCCGAACGTAATAGTCTGGTTGAGCAGAATCGTCTTGATATTATGGTGAAGTTGCGCTTGTCTGAGAAGTTGGAAAAAACTGATTCCCAGAGGGATCAGTAAAATGCTTGCAAAACCTAAAGTCCAACTAAAAGCATGGTTGTACTTAGCATAACCAGCACTGATGAACACCAACATACAGGCGAGGATAATGCCCAAAAGATTGGTGAGATAAAGTAAGAAAGCGCCCCAACTATAATTCCAAAGACCTTGAGATAAACTTAAGCCAACTACACAGATGGGAGGCATTAAGGCAACTGCGATCGCAGTTCCGGCAAAAGCATCAATAATTTTTGGTCTAACCTTAGCAAAACCACTAATTGCTCCAGCGGTTACAGCCACTCCCAAATCTATTAAAGTTGGTTCAGTGCGAGCCAGAACTTCCGAGCCAAAATCGGGTAAACCAATTACACGCCCGATCGACCATGAGGCTAGAGTAGCAAATAAAGTGGCAACAGCTAGTGATTTAGCGGCTTCTCCGAATAACTTTGGATCTCCGTCCAAAGCCCCAAAAGCTGCTCCCCGCAACGGCATCATTAATGGTGCTACTATCATTGCCCCAATAATTACAGCTGCACTATTAGCAACTAAGCCAAAGGTAGCAATTAAACAAGCACCTACTGTCAGAATCATAAAATTACTATCTAATTCTGAATCTTCCAGTAATTCCTGCCGCATTTTTTGAACACTATCTAAAGATATTTTTGTCATATTTAAAAGTGAGAAAATGTGATGAGAAAAATTATCATTGGTGTCATGGGCCCAGGCGTAAACGCCACAGACCTTGATTTAGAAAATGCTTATCAGCTGGGAAAATTAATTGCCCAAGCTGGATGGGTATTGCTCACAGGTGGAAGAAATCAAGGTGTAATGGATGCTGCCAGTAAAGGTGCAAAAGCCGCTAATGGTTTAACCGTTGGTATTCTTCCTTCGTCTAATAATACCACTGCTTCGGAAGCTGTTGATATTGCAATTGTTACCGATTTGGGAAATGCACGAAATAATATTAATGTGCTTTCCAGTGATGTGATTATTGCTTGTGGTATGGGTGCTGGAACCGCTTCCGAAATCGCTTTAGCTTTGAAAGTAAATAAAAAAGTAATTTTGTTAAATAATGATGAGAATAGTAAATTTTTCTTTCAGAATTTAGCCAAAAATCAAATTTTGATCGCTGAAAATCCGGTTTCAGCTATTGAGTTAGTCACTAAGTTGTTGTTAGAGACACTCTAATCCCCGACTTCTTTAAGAAATCGGGGACTTGATTACCAACTAACTTGAGGCCCTGCCCAAGCTTGTTTAACTGTTTGCCCAAAAACGATCGGCTGGTCTTCTTGTTTAGCGGCGATCGTTTTCCCCTGAATATTAACAGCCCATAATTGACGATTTTCGTCACCTAATTCCCCAGCTTGGAAAATCACATCTTGCGGATTAACTTTACTCCAACCTAACAAAATAGCCTGACCAAATTCGCCAGCATTACTAGGAGAAATTGTCTTACTGCGACCACTATTGCGATCCCAAACTACTGCATAGTCAGAAGCATCTGAGGCGCTAAGGCTACCTTCAAATTGACGCGCCAAAAGTCGATCGCCACTTGCCGACCAAGAAACCGGAATTAAAATAGTCACAATCCCTGGCATATCCCCTGCTTCTTTAGCTTTATTCGGATTGTTCGCTAAAGGAGAACTAGCCGTCACAACTCGCAACTGTTTAGTTTGCAAATTCTCCACAAACATCACACTGCTAACATGACTCTTATACAATTCCGGCTTAACCTGTAGTTGCACCCGACTGTAAGCGGCATACTTACCATCTGGCGAAATCACTGAAGGAGTGCGGTAGAAGCGAACTCCCGAACCTTTAGTAGAACTCACCTGTTCATGAGTGGACATCACCCAATTCCAAGGTACAGGATAGGGACTTTCTAAAGGATCGACTTGTAGCTGAGAAGGTTCTACTGCTGGTGGAGTAGCGCGAACTGGGGGAACGGTTTTTTGATTAGTAGGTATCTCTTGGGTAACAGGCTTTGCGCGTACTACCCTTTTAGTCGAAGCTGATAAATTTCCCGCAACTAAAGCGGAAGCCAGAAATATCACAGTTGCAAGGGCTAACTGGCGTGGCTTAATTAGATACAGACCGATTTGCAGTGGACGTTTAAACATGGATGTTTCTCTTGAGATCGCTTCTAGTGTAAGGAGGAACGGCCAAAGGAACGGTTGAGCATATTCTATACATATCTGGAGAAATTGCTAGAGCAGATGGGAAATTGTTTATAGTTTTTAAGATTTTTTTCCCTGATTGTTTTATCCGATCGAAAAAGAGAACAGGAAACCGGAAACAGCAAGAAAGAAAATTTCCTCCATAGAACTTTCCCCCTTTAAGCCCGACTCTTTTCCCTAACCCCTACACCCCACACCCCACACCCAAATTCATCAGATAATTTTGCGCTCCACTGAAATTAGTTCTTAGGTGACTTGACAAAAAAGGCTCAAGAGGAGTAAGTTTTTCTGGCTCCCGATAAACTTATTAAAATCAATATGGGGCGATTTTTCTTAGTTTTTCTGTTTAGGTTTTTATTGTTGGTGGTGGGAGGTGGTTTTGCTGCCCTTTTAGGTGTGGCATTAGCTACTGTTTATCCTGCATCAATCCCGGAAAAACCTTTGGTAACTAAAATACCGGAAATACTTCCGGGGATGGATGCTAATGATAATAGTAATAATCCTAACGTTGCTGTTCAATCAGACACGAAGCCGCTACTGACAACGGCGCAAAGGAAGCAACTGGAAAGAGAGTTACAACGTTTAGAAAGACAGTTAAAGACGAGGGGCAGTAGCCCTAAACTAGAAGCCAGAATTAAAGCAATTCGGCAACAATTAAGGATAAACTTGGCTAAACTGCCCACAGCTAGTCAATTAGCTTTATCTACTGAACCGCTGGTTAATCCAGACACTCTCGCTGGAAAAATTCCTGCGGATGTTTTGTTTGAAGATAACCAAACTTACCTATTAACTGAAGGAAAACCAGTTTTGGATAAGTTGGTTGATGAGTTAAAAAAATACCCAGGCGCAGCTGTTGTTATTGGTGTACATACTGATAGTGTGGGTGAAGTAAGTAACAATCGTGCGTTATCTTTTCGCCAAGCAGAAGCGATCGCACAATATCTCTCCTCTACCTTGGGTAAATCCTATACCTGGATACCTGTAGGTTACGGCGAAATTAGTCCTTTAGTTAACGATGAAAATCAAACCAACCTGCAATTTAACCGCAGAGTAGAAATTAAAGTAAACCCCCAGTAAATTTTAGATTTTAGATTTTTACTGAATGAAGATCATCTTTTTTGGCACACCACAATTTGCAGTTCCCACATTGGAAAAACTGTTAAATCACCCAGACTTGGAAGTTTTGGCTGTAGTTACTCAACCGGATAAACGTCGCGGTAGAGGTAATCAATTAATACCTTCTCCAGTGAAAGAGTTAGCTTTAACTCACCAATTACCAGTTTGGCAACCAGCAAGAATTAAAAAAGATCAAGAAACTCTCGATTTATTGCAAGCTGCTGCTGCCGATGTATTTGTGGTAGTAGCTTATGGGCAAATACTTTCTCAGCAAATTTTAGATATGCCCAAAATTGGTTGTGTAAATGTTCACGGTTCAATTTTGCCGAAATACCGAGGTGCAGCACCAATTCAATGGTGTTTATATCATGGGGAAAAGGAAACTGGTATTACTACCATGCTGATGGATGCAGGGATGGATACTGGTGCAATGTTGTTAAAAGCATATACACCGATCGCACTATTAGATAATTCCCTAGATTTAGCTAAGGTTTTATCTCAATTAGGAGCAGATTTGTTAATAGAAACTCTGTTAAAATTACAGCACCAAGAAATTGAACCCATTCCCCAAGATGATTCTCAAGCTACTTATGCTTCCCTGATTAAAAAGCCCGATTATTCGATCGATTGGTCACAAAAAGCGATCGCATTACACAACCAAATTCGAGGATTTTATCCCGATTGTGTAGCAACTTTACGGGGAAATTCGCTCAAAATTACCGCTACTGCGCCCCTTGGCTCCGAGTATTGGGCAGATTTACCGCCATCCTTACAAGTGTTAGAAAAAGATTGGGATAATTTATCTTCATATCTTGGTAAGCCTGGGGAAGTCGTAAGTCTTGCCAAGGGAATAGGCCCCATCATTCAAACCGGAGAGGGACTTTTGCTACTTCGAGAAGTTCAAATAGCTGGTAAACGTCCCCAGTCGGGATGGGATTTTGTGAACGGAACTCGTTTAACCGTAGGCGAGGTGTTAGAAAATGGTCAGTGATGGAACTTTATTGAGTAGTGGGTAATGATTCATAATGGCGACAGCGATCGCATGGCCCCTCTGGATTAACAGCACAACGCATAATTTCCGAATGTGCGTTAAACCGACAACTAGCATCTCCCACTACCCAGCGTCCATCATATAAACTTTTGTCAGCAGTATTGGGCGCTGATTGGACATAAAGCGCGATTTTATGGAGTTGATAGCCACCTAGCTTATATTGGTAGCGGTGACTGCGTTCTAAAACCGCGTAAGTTTTACCTTCTAAATCGAGATAGTTTCCGGGTTGAGGTGTCCAGTCGAGGTTGATTTTACCCAGAGAACGACGCGGATACGTCAAAATCACCTCAGTTGGTAATGAATCTGGTTCCATAACTGACTTGAGATGTGCGGTGTACTACATTGTGATGTTATCGCAAAGAAGGGCGGGGGGGACA
>NZ_JADEWG010000163.1 GCF_015207735.1 [Phormidium] sp. LEGE 05292 | reverse complement strand
CTGCCCCTCTGCCCCTCTGCCCCCCAACACTCACTCTTCATAATCTAAAATCACCTGTACCCAATGAGGAGGTTGGGGAATGGGATTGCCTAAGCGTTCTAGTAGTAGCCAGGAGGCTAAATGGACGACGAATAGGTAGACTAAGTTGCTGAGGAAGACCATTGCGATCGCAATTACATTAATCAAAAATATACTTGGTTCTATCAGTAACCCCAATTTGAGGAATACCCAATCTAAAAAACTGCTTACTTGAGTAATACCATAAACCCAAAGGTCTTCTCCTAAGAGGATCGAAAGCAGCCAAAATCGGAAAAAGAAGCCGATGCTGCCTAATAGTGTCCCTAAAAAAATTGATACTGCCCAATTAGTTCTCCGCCGCCAACAAGCACCCAGCAGCACACCCAACAAACCAAAGGGAATGAAAAATTGAATGCTGCGAGGCGGCCCCATCAACACTGATAATAATAAACCAGAAACTAAAGCCGACATCCAAGCGGCTCTTGCTCCCCAACGCAGGTAAACTAAAGCAATTGGAACTGGGAAAAAGATTCGTAGTACTGGACCTAAAGGAAAGTAAAAATTGACTAACCAAATTAAGCTGGCAGTACTGGCTAAAAACGCTGTTTCCACTAATGCCAAAGGCGCAGTTGATTGCGCTTGAGTTTGAGGTAGTGGAGTTGGAGAGCCAGATTTACCAGTATTTTCTTCTGCGGGGTCTGGAAAAGATTCACTCATGCAAATTGCCAAAAAGTAAGCAGGTTTAAACGATCATTTTTTCCAAAGCATTCATGTCAGGAATTCTCAGAATATCCTGATCCCGCTTAATTAAGCCTTTCTTTTCTAGCTTCGTCAATACTCTGGTGACAGTCTCTCTTGCTAGTCCACTCAAGCTACTCAATTCTCGATGTGGCAGGTTGGGAATTTCCACTCCTTCGGTAGTTTGTTTTCCCTGCCCGTCTGCTAAGAATAGTATTGTGTCTGCTACTCGTGACATACTATCAGATTCTCTTAACCGGAGTCGGCGATTGACTTGGCGCAAACGTCGTCCCATCAATTGAGCCAGACGAACTCCTGCCATTGGCTCGGAATAAATTAATTGGACAAAATCCTGCGCTGGCATATTGCCAATTATTGTGGGGGCCAAAGTAATAACATCGGTGGAGCGGGGTACTTCATCAAGTGCCGCCATTTCACCAAATATTTCTCCTTTACCCAAAATATTCAGGGTTACTTCTTTACCTTCTAGGTTGTAGGTGCGAATCTTCACCCACCCTTCGAGAATGAAGTAAACCGAACTACCCCAGTCATTTTCTAGCAAAATTACTTGGTTTGCTGGATGATTACGGGTAACGAGGTGGGCTGTAGCTTTTTCAACGGTACCTTCTGGTAATCCTTTGAAAAAAGGAGTTGAACGGATTAGATTATGGTTTCGGTCTTCCATCAGACCATTCTTTCACTAAGACTATGTTGAGTAAATAAACTAAAGATCAATGGGGGCTGTTTAGAGTTTGGTAGGCTGATAAGTTGGCATAGTATCAGATTTAGTAGGACTGCAAATCAATCATAACTAATTGACCACAATATCTTGCGAGAACAGGAGTTCCTGAAGAACTATGGGTAGTAGTGTCTAAAACTGACACGATCGTTACAAATGCAGCACTTTATAGAGATTATCACGAAAAACTACGAGATGGTTAGTTTTCTAGCGATCGCTCTTCAGTACTGCCCTGAGTATATTCTTGCAAATTTTTTAAATTTATGGTAAAGAACAACAAGGAAAAGCCAAGAATTTACCTATAGGCAAGTTCACATCTTGATTGTAAGTATTAAGTAAATTAAAATTAACAAAGTGGAATTACCGGATAGAAGCAAAGACTGAACAAACCTGTGAGGTCAATCTAAAATCTGAAATTTAAAATTTAAAATCGAATGACGTTCCAAACAACTAAAATCCAAGCACTGATTGCTGAGATTGATGAAGTACTTAGCAAAGATAGTAAATCCCGCTTTGGTTGGTTGGTGGGAGATGGTAATGCCGATCGGCAAATGTTGGAGCGTGTTCGCCAACAACTGCGAAAATGGCAAGAACAATTAACCATAGTACAAGCTACTGGTGGGGAAGCTCAAGTCGCAGAAATCAGCAGTTACCAAATCTTGTTTGAGCAAACTGACGCAGAAAGCGATCGAGTTTTATTAGCGGAATCATTACAGACAGACATTGCCTCATTGCAGCAACAAAGGCAAGCATTATTAAATGAGATTCAGCAGTTACAGGTACAAAGAAAAGCATTAATCGATCCTCAACTATTATTAGTTGAACAACAGGATATCGTTACTGAATTTTCCCAATCGTTAATCAACCGTTTGCAGGAAATTGTCAATCAACAATTAGCAGAAACTATAGAAAAAATTCAAGCTGTTGAGTTGCCAGATGAAGATGTGGAAACTACCTTAAACCAAGAAACAAAATCGCCAAAACTGGAATTTATTGAATTAGAAAAAACAGCAAAAAATCCTCAATTAGAATTGATTACAGCGTCAGTGATACCACTACCTTATGCTGGTGTTGAGTTGACGACAACAATTAGTGAAGAAGTCGAAATTACCAATTTAATACCATTGCAATTAAAGGAGAATGATACAATTTCTGCATTGACAGATTTAATAGAAAATGCACCTAAAACTACTGCATCATCGGATTTAATAGAAGATACAGGTGTAACTCCTGCATTGACAGATTTAATAGAAAATGCACCTAAAACCACTGCATCGCCGGAAGAAGAATTCCTCACAAATGAGTTAGCAGAACCTACCCCAAAAGTAGACCTTTGGTTAGGAAATAATATTGTAGAACAGTTAAATGAAGACCTTTCTGATTTAGAAGGAGTTGAACAATTGAATGTTCAACCGCCAGAAGTAATTATAGAACCCCTTAACGATGCTACTGATAGTATTGATTTAGATTTGGCTGCTGCTGTAGAACATGAACAGGAAAAAATTAATACAGCAATTCCCGAACATATTTTGGCAGAATTTGAAGATTTATTTGGTGATTCTAGTAACAGTTCTATTGCAGTAATTAATCCAGAATTAAAACCAGAAGAAACTCCAGAATCAGTCACTAGCCAAGAATCTCTAGAGTCAGAAAAAAAAAAACTAAAATCTAAGTCGCTGCGTAAGAAAAAACGTAAACAAAAAGAGAAAACTGCGCCGCAGATGTTAGCTGAAAATCCTGAAAATTCCCCTAAAGAGTCAATTCCATTAACAATTGCTCATCAAATTGAAAAAAGATTAATTTCTCGGCCTACTCCTGCGTCTCTGTTGTCGCTACGTCCTTTATCTCCGTTACCTGTTGCTCCTGCTAGTGTTTGGTATTTAGGAATTGATATTGGGACGACAGGACTGGCTGCTGTTTTGTTAAACAAGTCTACTAAACAAGTTTATCCGATTAGTTGGTTGGTTGCAGAACAGACAGATTTATCAGAAAATTCTCAGCGATTACCAATTACTTTTTCTGGGAAAGCATTACCAAAAAACTTTAAAAGATATTTAAACGTTGCGTTACCTTATTACTCGGCTGAATCGGGAAATTTTGAACCTATATTTAAGTGGTCAGAACCTCAAGAAAGTGCAAGTTTAGCTTTGAGAGAGGCAAATTGTTCAGAAATTAAAGAGATTGATTTAAGTAAAATCATCTCAGCAATAACAGTGCTATTGTCATATTTGAATATTACCAAAAAATCGGAAGATTTGTCGATCGAATCAAATAATAATTTAGTTAATTATAGCGTTGCTGAAGGGTTATCAGCAGAAGATTTGGCGGCTGCAATAGCGGATTTGGCGGGAATTTTTGTGAGTTGTCCGGCGAATTTTTCAGAAGCTTATCGGTTTAATATTAGAGAGGTGGTTTTAGCATCTGGTTTGGTTAATAATGGGGAGCAAATTTGTTTTGTAGAGGAAGCGATCGCCTCTCTATTGACAGAACTACATTTTCATGCAAACAAGTTAACAACCACAGAAAATATTGCCACATCTACTACTAAATATAACTCAGACAATTACCCCCTGCGTTGGCAAGGTGAAACTTTAGTCATAAATTCAGGAGCCAATACCACAGAACTAGCACTGGTTGACTTGCCAGAAGAACTGCAAGATTTAACTTACCAAGACTTTATCCTTCGCAGTTTTCCTTACGCAGGAAATCACCTGGATCAAGATATTGTTTGTCAATTACTTTTAAATGGGGAATCAGAAATAGAAAAACCCTTACCAGGTGAACCTGACTTATTAACTCGCCAACAATTACAAATGCGCTTGTCTAGTAGCGAATGGGGAGAAACATTGTTGTCAGCAGCAAGTTATTTAAAACTAACTTTGTCCCAAGAAGATAGTTTTACTTTCACTTTAGGAGAAGAAGATAGAGAAATCAGGAAACAAGATTTACAAAAGCGGGTAATTGCTCGTTTTGTCCAAAGTTTGAATCGGGAATTAAACACACTTTTAACTCAAGCAGGTACTTCTATTGAAGCAATAACCCAAGTACTTTGTACAGGTAAAAATACCATGCTTCCCGGTTTAACTACTTGGTTAAACCAAAAATTTCCTAATGCTAAAGTTATCCAAGAAGCCGAAATAAAATCAACAATCAAACCAGAAAACCGCGTTGCTACAGGATTGGCAATTTTACCGCTTTACCCACAACTTTTAGACAATTCTCGACAGCAATATAACGATTACTTCTTACTATTTGAATTATTACGTACCTTTGGAGACACATCACTTTCTATAGGTAAAATTATCAACTTACTGGAACGTAAAGGTATTAATATTCGTGCTTGTCAACAACGGTTATTTGCGTTGTTAGCAGGAGAACTTCCCGCTGGTTTAGTTCCCTCGGAATTAGATGCAAGTTTACTCACCGAAGCATCGTGGCAAAATACAGATTATCAAACAATAAGAGCCGGAAAACTGTTTTTAGAGCTAGAAAATCAAACATATTCCCTAAATTATGATTATGCACAGCATTTACGGAGTTATTTAACTGCGGTTTTAGCTCGTACTTACCAAAAACTAGAAGAACCATACACAATTTACTGGTTGGCAACCGTAGAAAAGTAAAAGCCTTAGAAGTTTTGATACCAAATTTTTACGTATTTATGTAGTCTTTAAGAGAATTGTTTTAGATGAATTACCTCAATTTTGGAATGTTTTATTATGAGATATGAGTTTAGTGGGAACTCGTACACCCACAGTTGAAGAAGTCGAAAAATACGAAATTCATCACTGGAAAAGATTGCAAGTTAAAACTGGTATTACAAGCTCTACAGTGACAGACTTTGAAGACATTGTGCGGATGGATGTTGACTATCAACGCAAATGGTCGATCGCTTACGATCTTTATCTAATTTTTCAGACAATTTGGGTAGTTTTAGCTAAAAAAGGCGCTTGTTAAGTTTTTGAACCTCCGATGATAGCAGCATTCAGGGTGCTTCTTACCTCAAATTTACGCAGGTAGTATATAAAAATTTAGTAAACATTAAGTACTTTCACTGTGGCATTTTGCCATGATAAAGTGAGATAAAGTGAATATAAAATTTAGTAGCTAATGACTTAGCTGTTTATTTATTAAATTCAATAAATAAATTATTTAATTATTTAGTTAAATATGCAAACTTCCAACGTAGTACGACTACCGAAAATTGTGGCTAATCAACGAGGGGACAAATCTGCTAATGCAAATAGTAATGCCATAAGTGAAAAAGACCGTAATTGGCAAGCATCTATCGGTGCAAATTCTCTTAACCCTTCTGTGAAAGGAACCGATCTCCGGGGTGCTTATCTTAGAGGCGCTTACTTAAGGAAAGCTGATTTAAGAAAATTCGATTTAAGGGAAGTTTGCTTCAGTTTTGCTGATTTAATTGAAGCAAATTTGAGTGAAGCTTGTTTGACTTTAGCTAATTTAAGCGAAGCTTGTCTGAATTTATCTAATTTGAGGAAAGCAGTACTCACTCAAGCTAACTTATTTAAAACAAACTTAGTTGGTGCAGACTTACATCAGGCAGATTTGCGGGGTGTTAATTTCTGCAAAGCAAACTTAGTGGGAGCTAATTTAGAAGGATCTAATTTGGTAGGAGCTAATTTATGTAGTGCAGATTTAAGTAGCACAGATTTACGGAGTGTAAAGTTACAAAATGCTGTCTATAATTTAGCAACTCGTTGCCCGGAAGGTTTTGATATGGCTAAAGCCGGAGCTTATTTAATTGGCCCTAATATGTTTTTACCACTGATTAATTTAAGTGGTGTCGATCTCAGTGGTACAGATTTGCGAGGCTCAGATTTACGCAGGGCAAATTTAAGAGAAACTAAGTTGATAAATGTGAATTTAGTTGCAGCTAATTTGAGTGGTGTAAATTTAAGTGGCGCTAACTTAACTGGGGCTGATTTACGAGAAGCGATTTTTAAAAAAGCGGTTTATACTCTACGAACTCGGTTTTCTCAAGATTTCGATCCTGTAAAGTTAGGTGCTTATTTGATTGCACCTGATGTATCTTTAGTAGAAGTAAATTTAAGTTATGTAGACCTTTCTAGCGCAAATTTGCGAGGTGCTAATTTAAGTCGTGCTAATTTGACAGGCGTAGACATGAGGAGTGTAGACTTGAGTAAGGCAAACTTGCGAAAGGCGGAATTAGAAACTGCAAAACTTCAAGATGCAGATTTAAAAGCTGCGGATTTGACTAAGGCAAATTTGAAACAGGCTAATTTGAGTAATGCTGATTTGCGAGGGGTGAATTTGACGAAGGCAAATTTACATGGGGCAATTTTGACAGGTGCGGATTTACGGGGGGCGGATTTGACGGGAGTGTGCTTAAGTCGGGCTAATCTAAGTAATGTGGATTTACGTGATGTAGATTTGACGAGGGCGGATTTGCGGGGGGCGAATCTGAGTGGCACAGATTTTTCCCAAGTAGATTGTACAGGGGTAATTTTGGATGAGGGAAGTGCGTTGGCGTAGCCTGCTCTGTTGCATATCGCAATTCCTCACCCCGACAAAGAATTTGCCGGACATACTCTTCGCAGGCAGTGGAATTTTAATATAGAGATAGTAACCGAGTAGAGAATTAATATTTATGAGTTCGCCCGAAATTTATAAAGGTTGGATTATTGAAGCTAGACCAGTTTTTTGTGTGGAAGTGTGGAATGCTGGTGGTAAATGCTTTATTCCTGTTCACAACGCCAAAAATGCTAAGGAAGCCCTGAAAATGGCAAAGCGTTGGATTGATATGCAAATGGAAGAAGAACAACAAAATTTAGAAATTAATGATGATATATCGCCAGATTTTGATGATGATGATATGCCGTTTTGAGGGTAGTTTGTAGTAGGTAATTGGTGTTGATTGGCAATTAAATAATCAGCGATTTTAGGGGCGTTGATGCGATCGCTCTTTCTTAATTTTATAAGTATTTAGCATTAGGGCGATCGTACTAATGGGACTTAGACAAAAAAGAAGAAAGAAAGGTTATCCTTGGTTTTCTAGAGCCAAAGTGAAATAAAAAGTTGTGCCAACATTCAACTCAGATTCAACCCAAATTTCTCCCTGATGATTTTCAACAATTTTCTTACAAGTTGCCAAACCAATCCCAGTTCCGGGAAATTCTTTAGCAGAGGGAGTTCGATGAAAAGCTTCAAAAATCTGCTCAAAATTTTGCGAGTCTATCCCAATGCCATTATCATGAATTTCAAAACACCACTTGCAGTCTAGCTTGGTAGCGGAAATTTTGATTTTGGGTGAAACTTCTGAATTAGTAAACTTAATTGCATTACTAATAAGGTTTTGAAATAGTTGGATTAATTGGATTTCATTTCCGATTACTTTTGGTAGAAAATGGTAATCCAGATTGACATTTTTTTCAGCAATAGCAGTTTGTAAATTTTCTCTTACTTGCTCTAGTATTAGATTGCAATCAATTAATTCAAATGTCTGATTTGGTGTACCTACTTGAGCATAAGCTAATAAATCTTGGATCAATCGCTGCATTCGACCCCCGGAATCAAATATTCGGTTAAGATAATCCAAGGCAGTTTCATTTAAAGAGTTTTGATATTGGAGCATCATTATTTTGGCAAAACCTGTAATCACTTGCAAAGGTTGTTGCAAATCATGTGAAACAACATAGGCAAATTGCTCTAGTTCCCGGTTCGATCGAGCCAATTCTTCATTTTGCTGGAGCAGTTTTTTTTGTAATCTTTGAATCTTGAGTTGGTTTTCAATTCTGGCTAGGACTTCCGCTTCTTGAAATGGTTTAGTTACATAGTCAATACCGCCGGATGCAAATGCTCTAACTTTATCCATAACGTCATCAAGGGCGCTGATAAAAATTACTGGAATATCACGAGTTTTGGGATCTGCTTTCAGATGTTGGCAAACCTCATAACCTTCCATTTCTGGCATTTTGATATCTAATAAAATTAGGTCTGGTGTATCTGCTTGTGCTGATGCGATCGCCGATCGACCATTCAAAGCCTTACGCACCTCAAATCCTTTTTTAGTCAACATAGCAGACAAAAGGCGCAAATTATCTGGTGTATCATCAACTATGAGAATATCTTCATTAAAATTAGCATTTTCTGATTTGTGCTTCATAATCACATCTGTTGAATAAGCTCTAAAATTTTGTTGAAATTAAAATCGTTAACCCAGACTGTTAAAGTATCAGTTAAAAGGATATATTCTTCGGATACTTGTTCTATCAATGCCAAGATTTGACAATCAGAGCCTTTAAGGGCAGCTTGATGTAGTTCGGCTATCCATTCTGGAGGTAATTGAGTTAATAGTGATAATAAATCTTCTGAGGGAAGAGTCTCAGCATTTTGGGAATTTTTTCTGGGTTCAATTTTAATTATATTCTCATGGATTGTAGCTGTGCTAGATTCTAATCTAGAAAATTTAATAATGTTGTTAATTAAAGATAATAAATGTTCGGCGCTAGCTTGAATTTTGGCGATCGCTTCCTTTTGCTTCTGTGTCAAAGATAAGTCATGGTTCAATACCTGAGAAAAACCGAGAATAATATTCAGTGGAGTGCGTAGTTCATGGCTGACTTCTTCCAAAAATTTACTTTTGGCACGGTTAGCAACTTCGGCTGCTTCTTTCGCTTTAGCAAGTTCAGCAGTTCTTTCTTTTACCCGGTTTTCCATTTCTGTAAAAGATTCTGTAAGTTGTTGCGCCATTTGATTGAAAGTATGGGAAAGAACTTCTAGTTCTTTGATTCCCTTGACATTAATAGTTTGGTCTAATTCGCCATTAGTAATTGCTTGACTTGCTTCTACTAATCGATGAATCGATCGGGTAATCAAACGAGAGGTAATTAATCCAAATAAAATTGCTGTGGCTAAAGCTAAAAAACAAAGCAAAATTGTTGTCCGAGTATTAGCATTAATCTGCTGCATAAAACTTGATTCTGGCACAACAATTACAATTATCCAATCCAATCCATAACTCCCATTCCAAGGAGTTACTTCTATAAAATATCGCTGATTTTTAAAAAAGATAATTTCTTGTTTATCCTTGATATTTTTCAGGCTTCCAAAAGAATTGATTAAATGTTGAGTAGTAACTCGAATTTGTTCATCATTACTTTCTAATGCTTTCAGTCGATTAGCGTGATTATTTTGAATTTGGAAAGGAGTTGATTTAGCGGAACTAGCAACTAGTAAACCATTGCGTTCAATGATAAAAATTTTCCCGGTTGCACTAAGTTTAACTTTCGATAAATATTCACTGATTTGTCTTAATGTATGATCGACACTGAGAACCCCAATAAGTTTTTTCCCATCAAAAACTGGGCTATTAGCAGAAATTGATAAAACCTCTGGCTTATCTTCCCATTGATAAATAGAACTCCAGATTGGTTTACCCGCTTTTACAGTCTCCGTATACCAAGCTTCGATTCTGGGTTCCCAACTTTTGACTTCTAACAGTTGTTTGCGATCGCCCTGCTTACTTGTTGAATAAATATAGAGTTTACCTAAACCAGTTTTTGCGGAAACTTCATTAAATAGCAAATTCCCATCATCAAGCCTTTCCACGCCAATGAATTCCCCTTGAGGATTACCAAAAGAGATATAACTAACATTAAATGACTGCATTTGTTTCCAGAAATAACGCCCTGTAGTTGGGAAATTATTCACATTAAGTATTTTCTGATCGATGGCTGCTAAATTTATTTGATTAATTTGGTGAGGAGCGGCTAAATAATTATTGAGATGTAGTGAAACTCGTTCACTTACTTCATCAAGCAACTGGCTGGCAATATTATTTACTGCCTGTTGACCATTGTTCAGGGAAAACCAACCTGTCAACCCAACGGCTGTGGAAATTTGTACAACATAAGGCACGACGAGAATAAAGCGCAAAGGCACTTTTTTGCAGGTATTAATAATAAAATAAGATGGATTATTAAAAAATTTCATGATTTTTACTGGGTGATTATTTAAGTGAGAATCAAATTATTTATTTTATTAAAGATTTTAAAAACAAATTATGAAACCATAATTTGTTTTTAAATTTTAACTATTGACTTTAATGAAATACACATCATAATACTAATTCAGTAATTCGATCTTGATCTTGGTTAGAGACTAATTAGAATTAGGTAAATTGAGCAATGGTTGTGTTAAATTGACAATACGATCGAACCAGAAGTTGTTTGTCCAATATTTTAAAGTTTCAGCTAAGGTGGAATGAGATGAGGGGATTTCTTGAATCAATTGTGAGATCTGGCGATCGAATCCTTTAATTGCTGCTAAATGAATCGCTTTTACCCATTGAGCAGGCATAACTGCTTGCAACATATCAGGTGTTATAGTTTCCAGTGACAACTGAAAAGAAACTGCATCTAAGAGATCTTCAGTAAACTCCTCAGAATTTTCAACCAATTCATGTAAATCATTTTTTTCTGCTAAATCAACTTTAATAAAAAAACTAACAGTCGTCCCATGTTCGGGCTTACTGGTAATTGTAATATCTCCACCCATGCGTTGAATAAGCTGTCGAGTTATTGGCAATCCCAAGCCGATTCCTTGTTTAATTTTTCCTCCTACTTCTGTTGGCGAAAACACTTCAAATAAACTATTAATTTCGTTGTTTGAAATTCCTAAACCCGAATCTTTTAACTCAAAGTAAAGTGCTATTTTCTGTTTAATTGGTGCTGGGGTTTCAATTGTTACTTCTTGTTCAGCATTTGCAATAACACTGTCTGCACACACCCGAAAATTTATATAACCTTGAGGTGTAAACTTTAGGGCATTTTCCAGGAGATTATTAAAAATCTGGAGTAGTTTATTTTTGTCAGCATGAATATATCGAGGTAAATTTGAATTATAATCAACAATAAACAGGAGATTTTTATATTCTGCCTTTAACCGCCAGTATGTTTCTATCTGATCGAGTAAATAATATAAATCTAAATCCTCTTCATTTAACGAAATATGCCGATTTTCTGCTTGTGTAATCATCAAAATATTATTGATCAGTTTGAGTAAGTGCCGACCACTACGATGGATTGTTTTGATGTATTCTTGATGTTCAATAGTAAGTGATGTACTGTCCTGCATTAATTCAGTAAAACCCAGGATGGCATTCAAAGGAGTTCTGAGTTCATGACTCATCCTGGCTAAAAACTCACTTTTGGCATAATTTGCTGCCTCAGCTGCTTCTTTGGCATCTCGCAAGGCTGCTTCAGTTCGTTGATGCTCATAAATTTCCTGTTGTAAACGTTCATTTTTTTGAATGAGTTGTTTTTGTAGTTTTCCGATTATCAATTGATGTTTAATACGAGCTAAAACTTCTTTGAGCGCAAAAGGTTTAGTGATGTAGTCTTCCCCGCCAACTTCAAAAGCTTTTACTTTGTCGATCGGATCGTCAAGAGCACTGATAAAGATAATGGGAATATCACCAAATTGAGGATTTTCTTTGATGTATCGACAGGTTTCATAGCCATCCATTTCTGGCATTCTAATATCCAGCAAAATCAGATCGGGAGGATTGGTTTGAACAGCAATCAATGCCATTTCACCACTTCTAACGCAGCGCACTTTATACCCGTGATGATTTAGTTGAGTAGATAAAACTCGTAGATTATCCGGTGAGTCATCAACAATCAGAATATCTGCCTTGAAAATGTCAGGTTTGTCGAAATTCATAAATTTTGAAATCATTTTTAAATAGGAGAAAGTTCTTAGCTTCGTTTTTTGAGTTTTGGATTAAAGAGTCTTTTTATCCTCCTAAATCCTGGATCATCTGCTTGTTATTCATTGATTTTATCTCTATTTTCAATGAATTCGAGCAACTTATCAAACTGAAAATTAGATACCCAGTTAATTAACATATTAGCTAAATCAGGATAAAGCGCAGAAATTTCTGCAATCAGTTTATATAGTTCCTCATCTGAACCAATAATTGCTGCTGCTTGAACTTTTTCAATCCACTGTTCTGGCATTTCCTGAAGAACTTTAGCAGTAAAAGCGGGGTTGGTAGTATTCGATGAATTTGCTTGGTTGGCTTCAATTTCTGTTTGTTGAGCATAGATATATTGCATTCCTAAATATAGTGACATTTTTTGAAAAATTATTTGTGTTCGGAAAGGTTTGCTCACAACATCATCACAACCTGCTGCCAAAACTTTGACCCGATCTTCTTTAAAGGCGCTAGCAGTGAGGGCGATGATTTTGGTTGGCTGTAAAGGGGATATGGCTGTTAATTTCTTCTCTATCGCTCTAATTTGCTTGGTTGCTTTATATCCATCCATCACAGGCATTCGCATATCCATCCAAATTAAATCTGGATGCCAACTTTGCCAGAGGGAAATAGCTTCTTGACCGTTGGTTGCTTCTTGTACTTCCAGCTGGAGCGATCGCAACAATTTTACCAGCAACTCCCGGTTCTCTTGATTATCTTCTACCACCAAAATCCGATAATTAGGTTGCCCAGGAACCAACCCAATCACTTTCTGAGTACATTGTTGCGGGTTTTGATGAACACAGGTTGCTAAGTCAACTTGAATCTCAAACTGGAGGAGAGTACCTTGCTGTGGCAAGCTATGCACCCTAATATCTCCTCCCATTAACTGCACAAATTTTCGACTAATAGATAAACCCAATCCTGTCCCTTCCTGAGTATTCGGCGTATTTTGTTTCTGCACAAACGGCTCAAACAATACCTCCACTTCCTCCGGTTCAATCCCTGGCCCAGTATCTTCAACCTCAAAGTAAAGAGTAATTTTTTCACAATTGGGGGGAGTTGAAGAAGTGGGGGGGCTTCCGTGAGGGCTTCGGCGAGCGTCAGCCGAGCCGTCAGCCGAACGGTGGGGAGGTAGGGAGG
>NZ_JADEWG010000162.1 GCF_015207735.1 [Phormidium] sp. LEGE 05292 | reverse complement strand
CGTTTAACAACTCTAATTTTAAAATGAAGAATCCTTCTTTTTCATAAGCAGTGAAAACTGTAACGTTTGGTAAGTTTAATAAGGTATCTAGATGAAAATCCATCGTCCTTTTCGGGTAAAATGTAGTGCTAACTACATTTTACCCCATGATGCCGGAAGACCCATTATTTTTTGTGATTCTTAAGCACAATTTAATTAGGAATGTTTTTTGGGCTGCATCAATTTTCTGGCTTTCTCTATATTGTGAAGAAGCTCATCAAGAATCATTTCGTTGTCTCCGAAAAACATATAGAGCAACGTATCTAAATTTTCATACGCATCTGGATCGGAACGAAAAATCTCTATTATGTGCGTTGAGGAAAATTTGAAAAATTTATGAAGCGATTTCAGCCTCTCTAGAAAATCGTGAATCTGAAGTAAAGATAAGGCTAGTTCTGCCTCATCCTCCAGGGAAAGGCGATTTCCGTCTTGTATCATATAATATGCCTCCTAATCGGCTAACTCGATTGGGTTGGAAGTCGGGGCAGAGTGCTACTAACACTCTGTCTCGGCGTTAATAAAATATTAATTCAATTTCTACAACTTCCTAAGAAAACATCAAACAAAAGTAGAGAAAGGTATTATTTTTATCTGTATTCTGTGATTTACAGAGTAGACAGTAAAGATGAAAATAAACCGACACGGCAAAGCTAAAATTCTTAGAACAGAAGAGATACAGCGAATTTTTAATCATGGGTTGGACAACGACCGGGACAAAGTTTTATTTGCTGTATGCTTGTTTTCTGCCTGTCGTATCCGGGAAGCTGTCACCCTGTTAACTGCTGATGTTTACGCCCCATCTGGAGTAGTCAGGCCACAGCTAATTATCAGGAAATCCAACACGAAAGGGAAACTGGCAACCAGATCGATTCCAGTGATTGAAGATTTAAGGCGATCGCTCTCGAACTATTACTCTCAGGCTGGCAATCCTTATTTATTCCCCGGTCGATCGAATGGGCATATCAGTCACGATTCAGCCGCTAGAATTTTCAGGCAAGCTTGCCAAAAAGTAGGAATAATTGGGGCTTCCACTCATAGCTTTAGACGGACTGCGTTAACCCAGATGAGTAACGCTGGGATTCCGTTGCGGGTAATTCAGGAACTTTCCGGGCATAGGAACTTAGAGCAACTTCAGAGATATTTGGAAGTGACTGATGAGCAGGTGTTGGGAGCAGCGGCGACCTTAGCGATGTTATCTCCGGTGGCTGAAGATGTCGGTAAATTGCGCTATGACGACACCAATACTCACCCTCTCCCATACAAAACAGAAACTTAGTCACAACTTACTAATTAAGAGCATTCCCCTGAAGTTGGGCTTTCCTTCACTCCAGCGAGTAGTATCCCTGCTCTATTTCTGCTAAAGGTATTCGCTCTCCAGTTAACAGTTCAAGAAAGCCCCCAACAACAGCTTTAATTTCTCCAATCAGTTTGCCTGACACTACGCTGTTAAATTTGGACGCGATCTGCCTAACCGATCTACCGATGAAATTTTCTGGCTTGAATCCTTGCTGGTTTGGCTCCAACTGCACTGCCCTGAGCAAATCCATCACCCGCCGCTTATGCTCCCAACCCACAAAAGCAGTCGCATCATCACATCGCTCAAATCCAAACTGCTCTACTAAATCTCGAATCTGTACAAAATCGTTTACCGCCGCCAACTTCTCTGCCAACTGTTCCAACTTGGATTCTCCCGCCGACAAATCAACAGCTAACTCTTCTGCCTGAGATTCTGACTCGGTAGCCACCCCCCCCCGACCGTAGCCACCCTCAATAGTATTTATATATTTATAGGGGGTGGCTACCTCCGAAGAAAGAATATTATCGGCTCCTAACTCCCCATTAGTAGATCGAGCGGCGCAACTGGCAGATGCTTCCTTAGCTGCCAACTCAGAATCACGCTCAAGCCAACGAGCGAAAATCTTCTCCCGACCATCGGGTAACGGGATGGCTACCCCGTCACAGATGACCAGTTCCCCTGCATCATCCCTGACAAAGTTAGCCGCCGCTTTCCCATAAAATCGAATCTGTTTTCCCCTGCTGCCTTTCTTCCCTAAGCAAGGAAGCTTGAACCCAATCAGTCCCAGAAATTTCTGAGCGATTGCAACCGGACTATCTGAATCTTGAACGGTTATCCCCAGATGTCGCTTAACCTCACCCCGATAGAGTCTGACTTGGTTTGTCCACTCGATTAACTCGGAATCATAAGAACTGGTCTGTGTTTTATCCAGTAGTTTTTTAAAACTTAGTTTCTCTAGTACTTGAATTGCTGCCCCTAACTGAGAACGGTTGAAATCAGGGAGAAAAACTTGTCGATCGCTGTACTTAATCAGAGACTCTGCCCTATGCTTATCCCGGTCTGGTAAGAACTGACGACCGTCACCAAAGAAATAATCAATCTGTATTTGTTTGAACCATCCACCGTCATCTAATTTGACTAACTCCTCTGTGACTGGGTTGGACTCATCGCAACAGTAGCGCCGCTCCAACTGTCCCTTGCGGTACTGAAGGCGATCGCTTTCGGTTTTCGCCTTGGATTCCTCCAACTGCTGAAACCTTATATTATCTGGAGATGCTATCGCTGCAACTTTTTGGCGTTCTTCTAAATAGTTTTCCTCTTTGGCGTTTTTAACCTCGCTTTCAACTTCTTTAGACTCAGGTAAATCAGCATTATCTATGTCGATAACCTGGTATCCTTCACCCCTTAATCCCTCAAGAATAGTTTCCCGGTAACTCTTCATCCCTAAGTTAATTTTTGCTGCCATCTTTGCCCAAGTCTTGAGGGATTCTGGTTGAAAATCTAAATTCAAATCCTCACTAAAATCTGCCTGAGCAAGTAAGCTGAGATTAACTTGAGCAGATTTTTGTTGATTATAAATAAGCTCTTTCTGTGATATTGAACCACCAGCTATCCGTCCAAAACCAGTTTTACTACACCATATATGTCTATCAACGTGAGAACGAACGCGCCCCAAAGCTTGTCGTGCAGAATTTTCTGGTTGAATTCCCTGGAAAATTCCCCAAACTGAATCAAAGTGGTTAATTGTTATTGATACTCCAGTCTCTAAAGTAGGAGAAGCAATTACCACGTCAAACTCAACCATCACATCATTTAATCTGGTAATGGTGCTATAAGCAGGATGTTCGGGATCTGCTATTGATTCAGCATCTATTCTAAGAATTCTAAGGTAAGGAAATTTGCTAAGTAAGAGTTTTTCTAAGTTCTTAGTCCCCCATTTGCTTTTAGTTTTTTGTGCTGAAGTATAAACATAACATTTGTTTCCTTTCTCAACTTCTTTACATAATGCTGCTACCAATGCAGCAGGAGTTTTACCTAAATAGTTGAAAGCTCTCCGACCTTTGGCGGGTTTGTAGTGGTTTTTGACTATCCAAGGATTTAGCTGATATCCAAATAATGACTGAACGTAATCAATACTAATATCTGACAAATCAGCATCGGATAAGATTACTTTCCCACCAGTACTAAGAGCAATCTTAATCGCCTCTTTGAGATTATTTAAAATCGCTACTCTGTACTCTTTGCAAAGATTACTGGAAAGTAGAGTCCAGAATACCTGCTCACATTCATCAATAAATATCCAAGCTCCTACCCATTCTTCTGGATTAAATTTTCCTTGTCCAAATTGATGCAGAGAGTTTACGCATATTGCAATACCGTTGATTCCATAAGTATCAGAATCTTTCTCTGAAACATAATGAATTCCTAGTCTATTAGCAGATTCCTCTCCTAGTTGTATTCTGTGGGTAGGGTTTAATATTTTCCCTCCATCATCTAAATGAGGTTTAGCATTTTTGCTGACGTTCTCTGTTTTACCAGTGCCTTTTTCACCCACTAAGCAAATGAAGTTCTTATCCTGTGGATATTTGAAATCGCCAAAGTATTTATCATTAATGTTTAAAGATATGGGATAAGTTAATTCAGATAACTGCTTGGTTTGCCAAATATCAAAACTGGAAGTATTAGTTTTTAGCAGTTCGTGAAATGCAGTTTCACCCAAATTTACAATAACGTCATCTACTCCTTTACCCAAACTGGAATCCCAAGTGAAGACAGATACTTGAGCTTTTTTCTTCAGGAACAATCTAGCTGTTTGAGTAGTGGCGATATTGACTTGACGTTGAGTTTTTTGCTTGGTATCTCTATCGAAGGTGAAGATAACTTTTCGCCCTTCCTGTGCAAAAATTTCTAATTCGGGAATTAATTTATCCTCTCCAATTTTTCTGCCCTCTTCATTTTTCTGTGTGCGATACCCAGAAAATATTCCTGGTAAAGCAATAGCAGGAATTCCTAAACTGAGCAAAGCAGCTGCTTTCTTTACTCCTTCACAAATGTAAATCGGGATTCCATAGTTATCTAAAACCCACTGCCAAAAATTAGTGTCAGTTTCTTTGATTGGAACGTTAAAGATTTGGCTGATTTTCTGCCATATCCTGTTAGGAACTTGTAAGAAAAATGCTCTAGTAGGTTCTTTTGGGGGATGTTCATATTTTATGGGTTTTTCATCAGAATTGGCTCTGGGTTTATCTGGTTTGCAGCATCCCCATTGCATTGGCTCCCAATTATTGAAAGGGTCAACCCCATTACACCACCAACCACCAAGCCTCAAATTTTCGTAAGCATTAAGGTGTTTGAAAGCTAATCTACCTGTATTTGTTCGCTCTAGTTTTGGACTGTAACAGAGGTAGTCGTAAGGGTTCTCTGGCGATTTGAGGTTTAAAGCTATAATTTCCTCATCGATCCCAGAGTCTAGCCATTCTTGCCTGTGTCGGGGGGAGATGGTAGTCATTACAGTTTCCTCCCATTGGCAATCTTGTTTAAGGTTTCACGCTGTTTGGGACTTAATTTTTTCTGCCCCTTGACCGACCAGAGAAAACAAACTTCCCATTTCGATAACCCAGTGCCACTCGCTAGCAACTGAGCAATTAATTTCTGTGTGTCTAGCTGTTTGACCTGATTGGCACGTTTGGGAGTCCACTTAATGAAGCGACCGCAGTCCCCACAAACAAGCTTGCCTTCGTGAATTAAATTTTGTGTAGCAATAAAAATAACATCTGTTCCTAAACAGTTTGGACACGGATGAATATTTTCCTTCCTTCCTTCTCTCATTGCCGATCTTGGCGTAAGATGAGAATCATTCGCTTTTTTCTTCATAGGGGTTTCCTCTACTTGGATTCCCCAGTTTTCCGTTTTTCAACAACTCAAAAGTCAGGCAAAATGTAAACAGACATTAAAATGTTAGTTTCCTGGGGAGATGTTGGTGGGCGTTGGTGCGCCCGAAAACGTTAAGCCGGGATTTTTTTAGGTTGCAAGTTCCTGGGGGAACTAACGTGCGATAGTACACAAATACTATAAGTATATTTAGCGTCACTAGTTGTCTGGGGATAAGTTTAAACCCCAAATCTAGACAAGCGGCGCTTTTTCTTTAGCGTATAACGCTTTGTCCGGTTTTTTTAGGCTCTACAGAGGTTGGGTTAAATTGTGAAGTAATGTTAAGGGTCATTTGAGTAACCTCCAACTTTTCCATACTGTTTGTGTCCTTTGTTCCAGCGATATGATTTACGGTTGTGCCACATTGTCGCTTCTGCGTCCCACATTCGTTTGCAGTGCGTGTAGAAATCTTCTAACGCTGCCTTGACGTATCCGTTCCGAGATGATTTTTGATGAGCTACAGCCAAAACAAAAGTCATTAATGGACTCTCAGGTAACTGGCTAGTAAATTGGTCAAGCTTTTTTTGTACTGGATATTTAAAATTTTCACCAGTTACTAACTTGCCAGCGTTCCGTAGATTTTTTTCATACTTATCAGCAGAAAATTCCTGGTAAGGGCTAAAGCATAAAGAGAAATTAGCGTTTACTTCGCAAGACAGAATATCTTGGAACAATTCAAAAGCCGAATTGAAAGGATAGTCTATTTTTTGTTTTCTAAAGTCATCCTCTACAAAAGGTGCTGTGGCTTGTATTAGTCCCCATAGCTGTTCAACAAATAAAGTCTTTGACCAAATACCTTCAATACCTCTACGAGAAATCCTCCCTGCTTTTTTAAGTCGAATTAAGAGATAGTCCTGAGACAAAAACCTAGCAACTAGTGTTGACGCTATGGCACAGGAGTTGTCACGATACCTAATCCAGTGTTCAACCTGCTCCATTGTTTCTGCTGACAAGAGTAATTGTTCAGACGGCAGCGTTAATAGTAACTCTGCTATTTTTTTTATGGTGATAAAGTCTAAAATTGTGTTAGAAGTAGACATATTTGGCTAGTTCTATGTGAAATAAAAAACGAATTCAACTGCAAAAAGTCAGCGACCTTGTAAGCAACTCTGGCATTTTTGCGGTTTTATTTTTGTGAACTTCTTCTTACCTGAGAGCTTTACAAAATCCCCATTGACTTGAGCAAGAATGCTCTCTCTTTACGCAATTGCTCGTAAATTTCACCAGCATCCATCCCAGTTTTTTGTTTAAGCTGCCTGATGACAACCCCGTGAGGCTTGTACTCAACTTCCTTTCCATAGCGGAATTTCCGTTTGGTGAAATTTTTCTGGGCTTTCCACGAGAGCAGGGGGTACAACTTTAGCTCCATTTTTAGACCTCTCCAGACGGTTCAAAATGCTTTTATATCGTTTCGCCTTTTCTGAGACCCTTAAGGTTCTTAAGAGGGGAGATGAAAAGATATAGAACTATGTATGCCAGGACAAGTAAGCTGGTAGTCCTCAATAAGTTACCCCTGTTGACCAAACAAGTGGTTTAAGATTCGCTGGTTTTCCGTCTGGATTCCTCTGATGTCAGCTTGCATTTCTCGCATCTGTGTCCGGTCTGCTTCTGCGTTTTGAACAAAATCAACCATCATCATCGCCAACTGACTGATGTTGGCTTGGGCCACTTCCTGGGTTTGTGCGAGTCGGTCAACTCTTAGCGTCAGGCGGTCAACCTGGGTTGTCAGTTGGTCAACCCGTCCCGTCAGTTGGTCAACTTGTCCGGTTAGGGCTTCCATCTGTTGAGTTAGTACCAGTACTTCATCAAGGATGATGTTTGTCCGATGGGAAAATTCTCTGTCCATACCTTCGACGCGAGATTGTATTTCGGTTAAGCGTTGCTCGATGGGACTTCCGTTTGAGTTGGTCATAAAAAATTTAAAGTTTTCCGTCTGCTTTGGCTTTATCGACAATTTCCTTAATAGCAACCTGAGTCATGCTTGAGATACTTCTCATCTCAACTTTTGCCAGCTTTTCAAAATCAGCGTATAGGTCATGGTCGATGTAGGCTCCGACCTTCCTAAGTTTTGTTTTACCCAAAGTCTCGTTAGTGCTAGCGATCGACATCTCAAATCATACCGAAATAGATTTACTAACTTTATGCTATCTCATTTTAGTCTAAGCTATTCTATCTATGTTATAGTAAATTCCAGCTGCTTATCCTCAAGCAGTCAAAAAGCCAGTGGCAACCGCTCAAAGTCTCCACTGGCTCTACCTCAAGAAACTACCAAGAGGCAACCTAATTATGCTTCAAAACCTCACACGCTGGTTAGTCCAGCATTTTTAAACCCTCTGACTGACCTACTTCGGAACTACTTGCGCCCTACCCTTGCTCCAACCAAGCCAAGCTCAAGCCAAGCTCACAGGTAAGTCAAACCAAGTCCAGTCAATCCTCGCAAAGCTTATGGAGACAACGTTAACGCCCACAGTCTATCTATCAACCAAGGAACTGCTTAAGCAACTTAAAGTCAGTCCCTCGACGCTCAAACGTGCCACACGATTGCTACGCGAAACCTTACCCGCGTCGATATTCGACAAGGGTTGTTATGAGGAGGGTTACTCGCTCCAGTCGTTCCAAGTGCTTGAGAAGTTTTTCACCTTACGCAATCAGTCAATGCCTCCTCAGCGTTGCGCTGAGTATTTACTGTTGCAGTTTTCCCAGAATTCAGGAGTGTAAATCATGGCTACCACCAAGTTTTCCCAAATCCCCTCAGAACTGAAACGACACGGCATAAACCCGACGCAAGACGCGATCGACGCAGTTACAGCTATCCTCCAGAATGACAACCGTGTAACCGTTGCCAGTGCCGTTAAACGCTATGCCTCGACTGTTAACCAGCAACCGACCAATGCTGACACCTCAGAAGATTCCGACACTCAAAGCCAACTGGAGGAATTAACGGAGGATATGAGCGATCGGATAGCAGAAGGTATTGTATCCGAAGCGGTTAATAGGGCAATTGATAAAGTTTTAGGCGGAAATTGGAAGCTTAACGCTAAAGCTAAAACCAAAGTTCAGGACGCAAGAAAAGCTATTAACGTTGAGTTTTCAACAGTGAAAGAAAGTTTTTTATCACTGCCCTCTGTTGGGTTATCAACAGAAAAATTACTGCCATCCAGCGAGGAAATATTCGATCATGCAGTAGTTGGGGTGTCGAGCAATTCAGAATCTACCTCATAGCCACATCTGCAATCACAATTTTATTGCTTTATGTGGGTAACACAATCATCATTAACCGTTCCCATATAAGGCAATACATCTACCTTAATTACGTCAAGAAATGAGGTGATTTAATGTGGACAAACCTATCTTAATGATTGGCTTAGGAATCTCAGCTTGTGCGCTAATTATCGCTTACAACGCTGGACTTGCAACTCAGAATATAAGCCACGCACAGCGAATCAATGAGCTTAATTCCGAGATTAAAAAGCGCGATGAACTGATTCAACAGAAAGAACAGGAAGTGCAAAATCATAAAACCTTTATTCGACGCAAAGATACAGCAGCTAGACGGTTTGTGGATGAATATTTCAAGGGTGAGAAAAGATGAAACACAGTCTTAAACGGGATGAAAATACTGGGGATATTCACATCACAATTAATGTGAATAACTCACTAACTAATTCCTCTAACAGTTCAGCCGAAAACAGCAACACTAACACCAGCGACATTAACAATAATACTCAGCCAGAATCGAAACCTTTCCTCACCCAACTGTTAGAAGGGGCGGCAATTGGTGCTGCTACCGCTTTGCTTTCTACATTTTTTTAGGTAGGTAAAAAATGCCAGCAAGACTTACAAAGCATCAATATGAGATGCAAAAGGAAACCCTCGAACAAGAAATTAGAGGGATTGACATTGACACCCTGAAGAACAAGAAAACTATCAAGCTGAACGAGTTTGAAGCTTCAAAATGGGATGTCAAAAAGAGTGAGGAAACTATCAGAAAAGCCAAGCTTGGTTATGAACTGTCTAAAACTCAAAACGATATCCAAGAGGAAAAACTTACCCAAGCTAAAGACCAGCTTTCCTTTGAAAAGTTTGCAACTGGTGTGAATAAAAAAATGCTGGCTGTAGATGCAGAAACAATGCTTTTACAGTTGGCAGAACGTCAGCAAAGTTTAGCAGAAGCCAAAGAATATTTTCAGCTTAAATTCGGCAATGCACCCGCAATGAATGTTCCAAGGTTAGGAGGTTAATGAGATGGACACACACCCCGCTAATGTGGGGCTTTTAATGCAGCGAATTCAAGCTGAAGCTAAAGCCCTACAAGCTGAGATTAAAGCATTTCAGGCTAGGGAAGAACGGGCCAAAATGCACGAACAGCATCATATAACCATGACTCAGATCGAGGCTCAAACACATTCAAACCAGCAGCAGTCAGCACAAATTGACCTAGCTGCTAGTCGGTTGGTTTTAGAACAAAAGTCAGCTTTCTTTAAATTGAAATTTGGCGTAAATTCCCCTGCATCGGGGCATTTGATGGAGCAACAAACTTTAGGATTACTAAACGCAGATGGAGACTAACAGAGTAGCAATCGAATGTATGATGGCAAGCTTACTCACTGGCTTATTCTGTCAGTTGTTAGCCGTATTTCGCAACAATTCACAGCTAGGAGAATTCGCTTATTTTAGTCTATTGGCATTAGTGAATATCTCCACAATTGCCGCTATCTACTACCTAAAAAGAGGTAGAGATTTGGGTGAACTAATGTTCATTACTATGGGGGTGTTAGTGGGCTTATGGATAGGCGTTTAAAGGTTTTGTATTGTGCAAATCTAGCCAGTTTCGGGTTATTTCTCTTTGGTGCTAGTCACAGAATCAGTCCTGTTACTTGGCTAGGCATTGCGACCGGACTACCGAATAGCATTTATCTTTGTGCCAAAGTGCCAACCCAGAAGGAGTTAGAGGATAACCGCCGCAAAGAATTACTCGCGTTACACGATACGGTTGCCAAGCTGCAAGGGGAGAAGGACTGGCTAGAGCAACTGAACGCAGGTCAAGCGCAAAAACTCCTAGAGGAGCATGGCACTAGAGAGGCAAAGTTACGCGACAGGATTAACGAACTAACCAACGAAATAGAATCTCTCCGTAGCGCCCATCTGGAAGAACTGACAGAACTCCAACTTGATAGCAGCGATGAACGCGGCAAGCTTGAGGAAAAATATCGCTTAGAAGTTGCCAGAAAACAGCAAGAAATCAATAAATTGATGCAACAATTGGACGGTGACAAACAACTTATTTTGAAACAGGCAGAAGAGGAGAAAGAGCAACTTAAATCTGAACACGACTCAGCTATAGTTGCCTTACAAGAGCAATTTGAGCAATATCAAATAATAGCCAATGAAGCAAAAGAAATCGCTGCTCAACGAGTGGCTGAGGCTTCTGCCTATGCTCAAAAAGTCCAAGCTAAGGAGCAACAGCTTAAGGAGTATGAGCAGCAATTGAATGTCAAGGAAATCAACCAGGCGATAACAGATAGGGAACTGGAAGTTAAGGGACAGGACTTAGAAGTTAGGGTCAAAGCAATCAATCTAGATGTTGAGAAAAAGTTACTGGAGGAAACCGAAAAACTCAAAGAGGCTCAAACAACCATTACCCAGTTGTCACTCAATGAACAGGTTTACTTGGCTGAAATTTCCAGCCTAAAAGGACAATTAGCCGAGTATCATGTGATGTTATTTGCTGAGAAGTCAGACGGTGATTATATTGTCGAAACTGTTCAACGGTTGTTAATTGAAGCTGACATCAAAACCGAATTTTTGAGGAAAGAAGAGAAACACGACGGCAAAGTAATATCCATCGAATTACGCCCTATCAGCACTTTTGAATCCCTGCATTTAAAGAAAACCTGCGAACAATTACCAGGGTTTTTAATGATTGAAAGAGTACCAACTTTCACCACTAGAAACGGGAAAATAACTTTCACCATTGATAAGCGTACTAGCAAAGAGAAAGCACTGGCTAGTAGAGAGGTTATCGAGAAATCACTGATTAATGTAGAAGATACCACAGCGAAAAACTTAGGTTATCTAATAATTGGTGAACCCGGAAGTGCTAAGTCTACAGGCGCTCTATACGTTGCCAATTCAATAATTACTCAGGAACTATCTCAGAAAGCCGTAGACGATTTGATAGACCCTCATGGTGCGATGTTGTTAGCAATGGACATACATCACTCAACATCTTGGGATGATGCAGGGGTAAAAGTGATTGATAGTCCGTTGGAAATTTATGAGCAATTCAAACTGTTAAAGGATGAATACGACAGCCGGAAACCAGGAACTAAGACCAACAGATTGATTATTTTCTTTGATGAAATGGCAGAAACTTTAGACGCAATAGAAACATTAGTTGCTGATAAAGAAGGTAAAAAAACTGCTGGTAAAGATGCAGTGGAATTTGTACAAAATACTTACAGGAGTTTTGGGACTGGAGGCAGAAAAAAATACATTAATTTTGTAGGGATGAACCACTCGTATAATGTTCGTGCTTTGGGTGTTGATGGTTATTACCGTAATTGTTTTGTGGCATTGCTATTAAATGATGCAGCACGACATTATATCAACACAACAACTAAACATTTGCCAGATGGGAAGAAAGAGCAGTTTTATCAGTGGCTTGAGTTAATGGATAATCGCTATATTGCTTTGGCTACTGGAGCCATAAATGATAAATTGTGTAAGCATCCAACCCACCATGATTACCCACAGATTAAAGATGGTAATCCACCAAAAAATTTACAGGCTGTCAAGCAATTACCTTTAACAATTAAGCTAGTTTCTTGATTGAAAAGTTAAATTTGCGAATCAATCTTTGTCGATTAAAATCACTATTTATCCTGTTCCTTGGTTATACTAAATGTATGTTTAGAGTGACTAAGGGATTTTTATGGAATTAAAAACCCGAACCGAATTAATTAATAATTTTATCGATTTTCGAGTGTCTGAACTGCTCCCTAAATTTGAAGCCCTAGCGCCATACAATCGGACTCAAAGAGAGAAAGGTGTAAAGTCTAAAGGGTTGACAGGTTGGAAAGATTTAGCCACTAAGGAAGCGGCGCTATTAAAGGCAAATTACCCGGACGATAGACCAGAAGATGAGAAGGAATATGGAGCAGCATTAAGGCAGATTACGGCATTAAAGAAAGAGCTAAAGAAAGCCGCTAAAACCGAGCTTTCAGACAAAGGTAATTACAACCCAGTTTGCACAATCATTACTCATTTTGGTAATGCTCTAAGTTTTTTGTTCAGCACTTACAAGGAAAGACAAAACACTCGTTACCGGGAAATTGTTGAGACTCGTTCAACAGCAGAAAACAGACTCCCTCTTGATTTTTCCCCATACTTATCTAAGGCTAAGGAAGTGCTTACACAAGTAGCCAATGGAGCAACTTTGTTAGATGTAGAATGGCGCGATGTTTCTTGCTCTATTGCATTGGCTACAGGTAGGAGGATGGCAGAAGTTCACCTATCAGCGGAGTTTAGAAAATTGGGGGATTACGAGTTAGGTTTCAAAGGTCAATTAAAAGGGAAAAGTAGGAAATTAGAAGGGCAGAAGTTGAGGGCTTTTGAATTTACTATCCCTACTCTATTATCGGCTGATTTAGTGTTGGCTGGTATGGAGTTTTTAGAGAGAAATGATAAGCGGTTTGAGTCAACAGAAGAGACTGAAAGAGTTAATAGGCGTTGGTCAAAAGTGTTAAATGAACGTGCTAAGGAGTGGGCAATTATTGAGGAAATGACCTACCACAAATTTAGAGGAGCATACCTAAAAGCTTGCATAAACAATTCAAATATTGACCCCTTTGATTACCTAGACTATGCCCGTTCCATACTTGGCGATAACGATAAAGAGACAATTAGAGCGTACCAAAGATTTGAGATTAAGCAAGGTAGTATAACTAAAATTTAAGCCATCTTCAGCATAAATTTGTTCCAATAAAATTAGAAGTTGCTGTTGTCAGAATCCCAAAAGATGAAATTAGAAATTAAATTTTCTGTTCAGCTTTTGGGATTTCATTTATCTACGGCAAGTAGTGTCATGGCTTATCTGGAAACATCCGTGAGGGGAGGCGATCGAATATTTCCAATAACCCACACAAAATTTTAAATCTCTAATCAAGGGTGACGGTTCGGTTTGTCATACTTAGTCGCAGGTAGAGAAAGACATCAACAATACGTAGTGGCGAAAACTACAAGTAGGCTAAGTGGAAATACTACATAACCTAACAAGAGGTCTAGTACATAGATAAGATATAGGATGATAAGAGGGTATAGATACCTATTCCTTACATAGCGTTCCTTGTTCTCATGAGAACAAGGAACGCTATGTAAGGAATAGGTATCTATACCCTCTTATCATCCTATATCTTAT
>NZ_JADEWG010000161.1 GCF_015207735.1 [Phormidium] sp. LEGE 05292 | reverse complement strand
CTCTTGTTCCCCCCCACTTCTTCAACTCTCCCTACCCTTAATCTCGACTTCCCATCGGTCGATCGCATCCAAGACCCGTTGATAAGGTTCCGGGAGATCGGCGACAGTCATCTTTCTTTGAGCTATCGCCATCAAAATTTCACCACCTAGCCGATCGATAAGCTCGTCGATCTCAGGATAATTCTCTCGGTTGACGATTAATTCAAGCTTTCTATCAGACATATTATTACCTCTCTATTAAAAAACTAAAAGGAAAATACTCCAAAATTTGGGCCTTTTAAGGGCATCCAAAATCAGGGTTAGGAGAGGCATCTAGGAAGGATAAAGCCTCTCTAATGGCTTGCTAGCCGCTGATCGGGGGATTGCTGAAATGCTTGATAATAGGGGATATATAGCTATCTCCACTCCGAGCAGTAGAATCGCTCGGTTTCACTGCCTTTCAAATAGGCTAACATATAAATTGCAACTGAAGCAATAGTAAATATAAAGAAATGGCTGGAAGACAATTTACCTGTACGAGAATGCAACGAGACTGCATAAAGAATAACACTAATTCTCCAATAGAAAAGACAGAAAAATTAAGGGAAGGGTTGAAAATTTTAAAAAATAATCCTCAAGAATTTCGCGTGGAAAAAATCGGATGTAGCAAAAGAATTGTCACGGCTTTTTATGGATTAACTGCAAAAGATTTTGAATTAATCGAAGCGATAGCAATTCAACATAAAGCCACATACCCCGAAATAATACAAAATGCCATAGAAATTCTAATAAAAAAATACGAATGGAAAACTAAAGAAATATACGAAGTCGTAGGATCGAAAAAGACCAAGCGTTACTTTACTTCAACTAGGCTTAGGGATGCCTTACAACAGAACAGTTGGAATCCTAACGATAAATTAAGATTATTTCGGGAAGGATTATCTATTTTAGAACAATCACCAGAGAAAATAAAGATTGAAGGGATAGGAATAAAAGAGGAAAAAACGACTGTAACCTTATATCTCCAGGACTCAGATCTATTAAAGATAGATCGGCTTGTAGCCAGCACCGAAGGGTTGCACAGCGATGCTGTAATTGTCAGAAATGCAATTGAAGCGTTAATAGAAAAGTACAACTGGAAAAAATACAAGAAACCGCAAGATTGGGTTGAAAGCCCCTTATCAGTGACAGCGTTTAGCAAAGGAGCAAATCCAAATGCCAAAGCCAGCAATCGCAAAAAAATACCCTTGAGTATTAATGCACCACCAGCAATCGCAGAATATCTAAGAAGCTTGACCAAAACAGAGCGATCGCAAAGATATCTTAAGTCAAGTTACACGGCGACTGAGTTCTTTCGAGATGCGATCGACAATTGCGACTGGAAAAATTTGCAGCCGTTGTCGTCAATAGAAAAGTTTGGAAAAACTAAAGTAATCACCACAAACATCTATTTAGATCAACGAGAAACAATGGAAAATTTTCTAAAAAGTAGACCGCAATTTCATAACTTAACGGATGTATGTTTGGCAATCCTACTACAACAAATCAAAAGGAAAACATCTCAAAAACAATTAATGACAAATTAAGTTAATATTTTCATTTCCTTATAGGGGTGGTGAAGAGCCAATTGTATAGGTGTAAAAACTGGGAATAAATAAAGTGTAATCGCCATCTTCTGCTTTCATCCAAATCATTTTTCGACTAAAGCGCCGCCACAACTAGAACCACAACCAGCTGTACAACCATAACAATAATTTGCTGTCAGCACTTGTTCAATTAAATCTAAACTTCCCGCTGCTAATAACTTCGCCACTGTCAAGGTTTCGCCATCAGGAGTTTTTGCTCTTAGGTTTTCCATTTGGTTAAAGTCACAGTCATAAACGTTACCCAAATAGTCAATAGATAACTCATCTCGGCACATGAGATGTGCGATCGTACCTGGGTTAAAATTTGACTCCAAGAAATGTAGATAGGGATTATACAGCTTTTGCCGTTCTAAATGTAGCTTGGTTCTGCCGATCGGTAAATTAGTAATGGTGAACAAGCTATTAAAACAAATATCAAAATGTTCTCGTAAGAACATTTTGTAATCTTTTTCTAACTTGTCCTGACTCGGAGTTAAGGAAAACTTCTCTGTACTAGGGACTTGGGGATTATAAACTAAATCCAGAATCAAATTCGGATCTTTACCATAACCCAACTTATTCAACCATTGCAACGCCTGAATTGAAGCATCATAAACCCCTTTGCCGCGCATTTTATCCACATTATCTTGTAAATAACAAGGTAAAGAAGCAACAATTCTCAGTTGATGTTCAGCACAATATTCGGGAATATCGGTAAACCCTTCAACAAAATAAATGGTGAGATTAGACCTCACAATTACTTGTTTTCCTGTTTCTTTAGCTGCCTCTACCAGTGGCTTAAAACCATAGTTCATTTCCGGCGCACCGCCAGTTAAATCAACTATCTTAATTTGGGGAAATTTATAAATTAATTCAATTAATTGCTGGCAAATTTCTGGCGAAAGATCTTCAGTTCGTTTTGGCCCAGCCTCCACATGACAATGAGTGCAAGCTAGGTTACAGCGTTTACCTAAATTTATTTGTAAAACGCTAATTTTATTTTTAGTCAATGGCGCACTTAGTTTTTTCCTAAAAGTTGGCACCGCTAACTTTTCCGAACTTGACTGAAGCATTTTTATTCCCTAGAAATTGCCTAACTAAATTATAGAGTAACAAAACTTAGGTAGGGTGCGTTAGTAGTAACGTAACGCACCGTTCCACTAAATTCTTTAACCTTTACTTGCAGAAATAATTAACAACAACCACCGCCAGTGTAATGCCAAGTAGAATCAGTAATTAAAATTTCCTTACCAGGTAATGAACCCAAATTTTTAGCAGTTTTATCACAAACTGCGGCGGGGACACCGCGTTGTAGTAAATGTCCAGCCGAGTCATCAAAAAACTCTTCTGCACCAACATAGATTGCTGTTTTACCTGTAAAAATACAAGCCCCATCTTCCGGGATTAACACTTTAAAAGCTACCGAATCGAGACTTTCTAAAAGTAACGGTTCTGAGAGATTATAAGTTTGACAATCTAAAACTCTGTAGGGACGCTTGGCGCGAATTTCTACTTGTCCAAATCCGACATCAACTAAATGTTGAGTATACTCTTCATAAGTTAACGCACCGGACAAACACATAGCTCGCAAACGTTCGTCTTGTCGTAAATGTTCGGGGATTGGACTGGTAGCAATGGGGTCACTCATAATTAAGCGTCCACCAGGTTTTAAAACCCGATAAGCTTCTTGGAGAGCTTTAGTTAAATCAGCTGGTTCAAAAATGTTAAACAAACAATTTTGCGCTACTACATCCACAGAAGCATCGGCAACTGGAAGAGTAAAAGCATCACCTGGACGAATTTCGACAAAACTAACATCAAACCAAGGATTTATTTGAGCAGCAATTTCTAAATTTCGAGTAGCTGCTTGGCGCATAGCTTCTACAGGGTCAACGGCAATTACTGCACCCAGACGACGACAAAAATAAGCAAATTGTAAAGCTTCTAAACCGCCACCAACACCTACATAAAGTACAGTTGGTTCACCTGCTAATTCTGTGGGATGAACAGTAGTACCACAACCATAGTTCATTTCCTGCATTTGCCGGGGAATTTTCAATCCGGGGAATTGCACGGGACTACTTTGCACGCAACATAGACCAACTTGTGGTTGTTCTGCTACTTCAGTGTAAAATTTTGCAGTCGTTTCTAAATAGCTCATTTTTGGTTAAAACAGAGAGAACATTTATAACTGTAGAATTTAAAACTTTAATATGGCAAATTGGTCATGAAGTTGATTGTTATTATAATTGCTTTTGCTTAGAGTTAAATTATCGGGAGAAGTTAGATAATGAGTAAATTTCAGAAAGCGGCTATTGTTTTGACTAGTTTAGTTTTTCCTTGGTTGGGAGTGCAAGCAAACCAAACGGCTATCCCTGTTGTTGAATCTTTTCCCGTTGTAGCACAGACGAGTGAGCTGAATTTGATTCAGAGGGGTAGGGGGAGACTAAATATTGGTAATCGTCGCACTAGAGGTATTGAAGGTGCGTCAGTGATAGTTCGACCAATGGGAAGTGTTGATTTAGGATTAACTTATTCTGATGGTAGAGGAACAATACGATTTGGTGGTCAGTTAATTTCCCAAACTGAAGATAGTTTAACCATTGCGCTGACTAATTGTGGTAATGCTGATGCTTCGGGGGAAGTTACCGTTTCTTATGGCTCATTTAGTTCTATCAATTCGATGTCGGGTAAGGGTTTTGTGGATGGTAAATCCTTAACTTTCCAATTTAACGGGGCTTCTAAGGATAATGTGGGTACTCAACCAATGAATCTGTCCCAAACTGGTAGCGGTTTATTAGACATCTCCAGAAATTAAATGTGCGTTACTTGCAAGCCTTGTAGAGACGTTGTATACAACGTCTCTACTTTTTTGGAGATGTCTACAGATGAATCTGGGGGCTGGAACTAAGGCTAGATTTTTTTCTTTCCTCGCCTTACGTCGGGGGTCAAGGAGATAGAGATAATTCAATACGTATCCTAGTGTAGTCTCAATGGTTAGTTAACAATTACCAAAGTAATGCCTGGTTTTTATGAAGTTATGTATAGGTGGTTGTTGAGGAGAAACAAGGTTGAAAAGTAGGAAATTTTAATTTTTTTACTTTCGTAACTAAAGGGAGGAAAAAGTTAGTAACAGGAGAAGATTATAAAGAATTTCTGCATTTGGTGATAAACGACAAAGTGATGTTTATCCTGATAATTATGGAGCGTGAAGGAAATGAATTATGGTTACTGCTCTACAACAAAAAACATCACCGGAATCTAAAGACAAGGCGTTAGTTCTGTGGTTTGAAGAAGTAGGAATTGCTGATATTCCCTTAGTAGGTGGAAAGAATGCCTCTCTGGGAGAAATGATTCAAGAATTGACTCCCAAAGGAATAAATGTTCCCACGGGTTTTGCGACAACGGCTTATGCTTATCGGTACTTTATTAAAGGCGCTGGATTAGAAGAAAAGCTACGGCAAATTTTTTCGGATTTAGATGTAGAGGATGTTAATAATTTAAGAGAACGTGGCAAACAAGCACGGGCTTTAATCCTTGATACCCCATTCCCACCAGATTTACAAGCTGCGATCGCATCTGCATATCAAAAACTCTGCGAACGCTACGGTTACAATAAAGATATCTGCGATCGATTTGAAGGTGAAGCCAAAGAACAGTGCGAATCTCAAAGTCAAGATGTTGACGTGGCTGTTCGTTCTTCTGCGACTGCTGAAGACTTGCCAGATGCGAGTTTTGCAGGTCAACAAGAAACTTATTTGAATGTACATGGAGTTAGATCAGTTTTAGAAGCTTGCCATAGATGTTTTGCTTCTATTTTTACCGATCGTGCTATTTCTTATCGTACTATCAAAAACTTCGATCATTTTGAAGTTGCCTTGTCAGTAGGCGTACAAAAAATGGTGCGTTCTGACTTAGCTTCTTCTGGTGTTATGTTCTCGATTGACACCGAAACCGGATTCAAGAATGCAGCTTTAGTTACAGCCGCTTATGGTTTAGGTGAAAACGTAGTTCAAGGTGCGGTTAACCCTGATGAATATTTCGTTTTCAAACCGACTTTAAAAGACGGATATCGCCCAATTTTGGAAAAACGTTTGGGTACCAAAGAGATCAAAATGATCTACGATGTCGGCGGTACTAAACTGACGAAAAATGTATCAGTTGCTCAATCAGAAAGAGTTAAATTCGCTCTGAGTGATGACGAAATTCTCACCCTGGGCAAATGGGCTTGCATAATTGAAGACCACTATTCAGCAGTTCGCGGTACTTATACGCCGATGGACATTGAATGGGCAAAAGATGGTTTAAATGGTGGACTTTATATTGTTCAAGCTCGTCCAGAAACGGTTCAATCACAAAAATCTGGTAGCATTCTGCGTAATTTCAAACTGAATGGCACAGGCAATGTATTGACTACCGGACGTGCTGTGGGAGAAATGATCGGTCAAGGTAAGGCGCGGGTGATTCTGGATGTGCATAATCTCGATCAATTCCAAGCTGGTGAAGTCTTAGTTACCAACAAGACTGACCCGGATTGGGAACCTATCATGAAGAAAGCTAGTGCGATCGTTACCAACCAAGGTGGACGCACTTGCCACGCAGCGATTATCGCTCGTGAAATGGGTATCCCTGCGATCGTAGGTTGTGGAAACGCTACTGGTTTGCTCAAATCTGGTCAAGAAGTTACCGTATCTTGTGCAGAAGGTGAAGAAGGACGGGTTTACGAAGGTTTAGTACCTTTTGAAATTATCGAAACTCAACTGGATAACCTACCGCAAATCAAGACCAAGATTTTGATGAACGTTGGTAATCCAGAAGAAGCTTTTGGTTTATCCTCGATTCCTTGTGATGGTGTTGGTCTAGCTCGCTTAGAATTCATTATCGCCAATCACATTAAATGTCATCCATTGGCATTGTTGAAGTTTGACCAATTAGAAGATAAAGCAGCGAAGTGGGAAATTCAACAATTAACCGCTCTCTACGAAAATAAAGCTGACTTCTTCGTAGACAAACTAGCTCATGGTATCGGGATGATTGCGGCTGCATTCTATCCGAAACCAGTGGTGCTGCGGATGTCTGACTTCAAGAGCAATGAATACGCTAACTTGCTCGGTGGACGAGAATTTGAGCCGAAAGAAGAAAACCCGATGATCGGTTGGCGTGGTGCTTCTCGTTACTACGATCCAAATTATCGCGAAGCTTACGGTTTAGAATGTATTGCCCTGAAACGGGTACGCGACGAAATGGGTTTAACCAACGTGATTCCGATGATTCCGTTCTGCCGCACTCCTGATGAAGGACGCAAGGTATTGGCGGAAATGGAAAAATACGGTTTGAAACGGGGCGAAAATGGCTTGCAAGTCTACGTGATGTGCGAAATTCCCAATAACGTAATCATGGCAGACGAGTTTAGTCAAGTGTTTGATGGGTTCTCGATCGGTTCTAACGACCTAACCCAGTTAACATTGGGATTAGACCGTGACTCCGCTTTAGTTGCTCACATCTTCGACGAACGCAACCCTGGCGTGAAAGAAATGGTACGGTTGGTGATTGAAAAAGCCAAAAAGAACGATCGCAAGATTGGTATTTGTGGTCAAGCACCTTCTGACTATCCAGAGTTTGCCCGCTTCTTGGTGGAACAAGGAATTGATTCGATCAGCTTGAACCCTGACTCAGTGATCAAGACGCTGCTTGACATCGCCAAAATGGAAAGTGGCAACTGATAACTAAAGTTTAATCTGAGAGATTTGCGTCTCTACAGTCTCTACAAAGGCATTGCTCTAGCGGGTATTTCTGCTAGAGCGTTTTTTCTTATTAAGGATAAAGGTTAATTGATTTTTGCTTGCTGTTAAAAAAATCAATAATCTTTTCTTTTATCCTTGAGGATTTAATTTTTGGCTTATGCTTGAATCGGTAAAAAACCTTTTGCCGACAAAACCCGTCAAAAAGCTTGAGTTATGTTTAAAAAGATTCTGGTGGCAATTGATTCTTTGGAAACGAGCAATCATATTCTGGCAGCAGCTTTGTTTATGGCTAAAGCCAGTAATGCGGAATTAATGCTGTTGCACGTCCTCAGTCCTTTTGAGGAAGGTTATCCCAACATGAGGATTCAGATAATTAACAACTCCCAAACTTTTACCCATCAGGAAACTATTACTACTTATTTAAAACAGCGAGAGAAGTTTGAAAGTCAAAGCTTGGAGTTATTGCGATCGCATTTGGTGCAAGCGATCGCAATGGGTATTAAAGCTGAGATGACCCAAAATTTTGGCGACCCCAAGTTGAACATTTGTGATTTAGCTCGAACTTGGGGTGCTGATTTAATAGTAATGGGACGACGAGCTAACTATGACATTAAAGATGCCATTCATGGCAGCGTGAGTAGCTATGTGCTGCATAATTCTCTCTGTCCTGTACTGACCCTGCAACATCAAGAATAATTTGGCACTCAAAATAGTGCAGTGCGGCAGAAATAACCAATCAGTTTAAAAAACGTAAAAAGCTCAACCGAAAAGCTTTCTTCCTTTCTATCTTGGAGCCTTCTGCCTGCTAATAAGCACCGCTATTTCTGTTAAATACAATGAAGATAGTTTTGAAAATCAACTTCAGGTCATATATGAGACTCCAATTTTCTTGATATTTCAAATCCAAACGAATGACATCTTCAAAATTCTTAATTTGTGACCTGCCGTTTACTTGCCATTCCCCAGTCATACCTGGTTTTACATCTAAACGCTGCCATTCAGGGACATCATACTTTTCCACTTCATCGGGCGTAGGTGGTCTAGTTCCCACTAAACTCATTTCCCCAATTAAAACATTCCAAAACTGCGGGATTTCATCTAAACTAGTTTTTCGTAAAAATCGACCTACTTTTGTAATTCGCGGATCGTTATCGTTTTTGAATAATGGCCCAGCAAGTTGGTTTTTGACTTGTGATTTCATCTGTTCGGCATTGACACACATGGAACGAAATTTCCACATCCGAAATTTTTTGCCCATCCAACCACAGCGTATTTGTCCGAAGAAAATTGGCCCCGGACTGTCTAATTTAATCGCAATGGCAATGGGAATAAATAAAATAGCTGTAATTACTAAACCTACTATTGCTCCTACAACATCAAGCGATCGCTTAATCCAAGAATAGATAGAAGGATGAGTAGGAGGGGGTACAATTTCACTTTTATCGGTAGTTTTTTCTGCTTCTGTGCTGACAGTTTGTTCTATCGGCAAAACTTCATTCAGTCCAGTCAGAGATAAAACTGCCATGACTTGCGGACGCACGTCTCGTAATAGTAGTTCTATCCCCTTGTCTTTTGTCAGTTTAAAATTGCTAACTAAAGCACCTAAACCACTACTATCCATAAAAGTAGTATGACTAAAATCGAAAATAATTTTGTCAGGTGGAGTATCTGCTTGACATAGTTCGTGACAGGTTTTCCTAAATTCCACAGCTTCTAATACAGTTAAGCGTGGTGGTACTTGAATCAAGGTAGTTTCTTTCAAGACAATTACCTCAGAATACATAATTTCAATGGTTAAGTAACAATCTTAACTAACAGCAAAATGCAGACTTTAATGTTAGTGTGCCTAAAATCCGGAACTTTTTCCAGATAAATCGTTAAGCTTTATCAAAATTTCTCAATTTCTGGGAAAAGATCTTAACAATTGATGGTTGTATGAGCATTGAGTAGGTATCTAATAGAATTGGGGGCAAATTGATTCTACTAAAAGTTATGACAATTTGCCAAAATATAGGTGACAATATGGAACGTGCGGCCTATAGTTAGGTAAAAAGCGATGAATTTTGCAAAAATCCAGAGAATTTTGGCTCCGTTTTTACTTGGCTTGTTGTTGCTGGTGTCTTCCTGTGCAACACAAGCTCCTTCGCGCTATCAGCAAGCCCAAAATGCGAGTACGGGTAGAAACGCTACTCCGGCAGTAGTCAAAGAGTCTACCCAAGGCTCACAGTTTAATAAATATTTTCCTAAATCTGGTGGTGGCTATCAAGTAGTACCAGCCCAGGAGAAAAAAGGTTTTGCCGAATACAAGTTGAAAAAAGATGGTAAAGATGTGGCTGTGCTTTCTGTTTCTGATACGCTGAATACCCCTACAGCAAAGCAGAAATTCCAAAGTAGTGGGAAAACAATTGCTGGTTATCCAGCGGCTAATATTGGTAGTAATGGAACAGCTGTGTTAGTTGCCGATCGCTATCAGGTAAAAGTCCAATCTCGCGATCCATCTTTTAGCCAAAGCGATCGAGAAGCTTGGTTGCAAAAATTCAATCTGCGTGGTATTGCGGCGCTGAAATAGTCTGCGCTCAAATTCAAATTAATAACTAGTAAAACAAGGAAGTAGTTGTGAGTAAACCTATTTTCGAGTTGGTGAATGAACTACCTACAGGTGGACTAACAGTAATGTCGTTGCGATCGCTAGATTTTATCATTCCTGGAGAGTGGCAAAATCTCGTAGGTTTTGATAATACGATTCGCACTGTTACTGGAGAAACAGACGAGAGCATAATTCAACAAATTGGCGATCGGGCCGTTACTTTATACAACGACAAATCCCAAGGATATCAAACCGCATTGTGGCTGTACCAAACTGTTACCAGTGGTTCAAAATTATTGGGTACGGCGGCATTAGCAAATAAAATCGGTGAAAAGGTTTCCTTATTGGGTTTTTTAGATAAAATCACCCCGAAAGCCGAAAAAGCACAAACCATTGACTTAGCCGTAAAATTGGTTGTGGAATTAGTAGCTTTTTGTCAAATTAACGGCATTCCTGGTGATAGCATTGGCGACTTTTTAGGAGCTTTAGGAGACTATAGCGGCGAGTCTTTAATGCGGATGGCGGCGTTAGTTTGCTTTGATGGTTTAATTCCCTTGGGGCCTGATTTTATCCAAAAAGTTCTGTCTGGATTTAATACAATGAGTCCCCAAGAATTACAACAAAATCAAAGCTTTAATAGCGTGAAAGATTTAATTCCTGGAGGTAATACTGAAGGACAAAAGAATTTCATTCTCCAAAGCTTTGATTCAGTTTCCGGTTGGATGAGTGGTTTTGTCAATTCTCATAATTTAACACCGCAAAATGTTGCCCAAAATTTATCAAGCTTTATTGATGTTGCGGATGATAAATTAGATTACCTTGCTGCTTTTCTGGATGTTTCAACTAACTATTACGAACATACAGGAATTCAAACTTTAGCACGTCGGTTGGTTGAAAGAGCGTCGGCGGAAATTTAGGAAGAAAGGCAGAAGGCAGAAGGCAGAGGGCAGAAGGAAAAAGAGGGAAAAGGTAAAAGGTAAAACTTGATTACCCCATCTCTTTAACTTCTCCTCTTTACTTCTGCGAAATTTGAACTTTTGTCGAGTTTGGGCTGTCTAAAAAGAGAGTTGAATGAGTGAAAAATTATGCCACAAACTACAGGAATTGATGAATTAATTGATAATTTACCCGCGAGAAATACAACTGTTTATTTGTTACAGGGTTTAGATTTTGTTGTGCCTGGGGAGTGGGAAAATATAGTAGGTTTTGATAATATGATTCGGGCGGTTACTGGTAAGAAAGACAAAGATAAGATTAAGAAAATACGCGATCGGGCCTTAAAAATATATAACGATCCATCACAAGGATATCAAAGAGCGATTTGGCTGTACCAAATTGCCGATACAGCGGATAGCGCGATGGGTGCGATCGCGATCGCAAATAAACTAAGTGAAAAAGTTAGCTTTCTTTCATTTTTAAATAAACTAACACCCAAATCCGACGTAATTCAAAGCATCGATCTCGGTTTAAAATTAGTAATTGAGTTATTAGCTTTCTCTGCCATTCATCAAATCCCCGTTACCAACTTTGGAGCTTTTGGCAATGCTTTAAGTAAATATAGCGGACAATCATTAATGCGAATGGCAGCATTAGTTTCCGTTGATGCGTTAGTTCCCCTTGGGCCAGATTTTATCAGAAAAGTACATACAAACTTGACTAGTATCAACCCAGCCACTTTACAACAAAACCCAATTTTTCAAAGTATTAGCGGCATGATTCCGGGAAATAGTACAACCGAAAAGTTGGGATTTATGGAACAAAATTTCGCCGCCGTACAAGGGTGGATGAATAACTTTGTGCAATCCCATCAATTAACGCCACAAAACGTAGTTAGTCACTTAAAACAGTACATTGATTTTGCTGATGACAAATTAGATTATGTTGCAGCATTTTTAGATGTATCAACCAATTATTATCAGCATACAGGAACACAAAGCGTAGCACGACATTTAATTGAAAAAGCAGCTAATTAGCCCAAATATCAAAGCTTACATCTGTGTTCATCTGTGTTCATCTGTGGTAAAAATCCTCAACTTTTGGCAAGTCCCAAAGCACTGCGCGAATACATCCAGGGTCGCAAGTGTCTCAAAGTATTAGACCTCTTTGGCACTATTGATTACGACGAAGACTACAACTACAAACAACAACGTCAGCAGAAATGAGCTTCAAAAAATCATAACTCTCGAATTACCCGACAAGGATTTCCCGCAGCAACTACATTTTCAGGAATATTTTTTGTGACTACACTTCCGGCACCAATAGTAGTATTATCGCCGATCGACACACCAGGACAAATAATTGCCCCACCACCAATCCAAACATTATTACCGATTTTTATTGGTGCAGCGAGTTCCTTTCCTGTCAACCGAATTTTCGGGTCTACTGGATGATAAGCTGTGTAAATTTGCACATAAGGCGCACACATAACATTATCGCCAATATGCACTGTATTGCAATCTAAAATTACGCAACCATAATTCATGTAAAAGTTGTCACCAGCATAAATGTGACAACCATAATCGCAATAGAAATTAGGAGTAATTTGGGGGTTTTTTCCGACTTTAGCGAATAGTTGGTGGAGGAGTTGCGATCGCAAATCCCTCTCCTCCTCCCCCGTATTATTATACAAACGAGTCAGCCGACAAGCCTCCAAATGCAAAGTTTGTAACTCCGCATCAGCAGCAACATACAACTCACCCGCAAGCATTTTTTCTCTTTCTGTTTTCAACTGTTCCATTATTAAGCCTTACTCGCCCTTAATTGTCCACAAGCGGCATCAGCTTCCAAGCCTCTAGAATAGCGAACGCTGACGGCAATATGTTTATTTTGCAGAACATTCATAAAAGCTCTAATTCGCTTTGCATTTGGGCGTTGATAATCTGCTTCTTGAATCGGATTATAAGGAATTAAATTTACATGACTTTGGAAACCGCGCAAATGTTTCGCTAACTCTTCCGCTTGTTCCGGTAAATCATTCACCCCTGCCAACAGGATATATTCAAAAGTTACTCTTCGCCCAGTAATTTGGACATATTCCCGACATTCATCAAGCAGATTTTCCAAAGTGTAATTTTTAGCAGTCGGAATCAATTTTTCCCGCAAAGTTTGGTTAGAAGCGTGCAAACTCACCGCCAAAGTAACTTGTAAATGATACTCGGCTAATTGGCGAATTTTTCCCGGAATACCCACAGTAGAAACTGTAATATTTCGCTGTCCAATACCCACATCTTCGTTCAGGGATTTAATTGAACCCACTACATTTTCTAGATTTATTAAAGGTTCGCCCATGCCCATAAATACAATGTTGCTGACGCGCCTTTGAAAATCTTCTTGAACTGTCAAAACTTGGTCGATGATTTCATGTTTGGCGAGGTTACGTTTAAAACCGCCTTTACCTGTGGCGCAAAAATCGCACGCCATCGGACAACCTACTTGGGAAGAAACGCAAACAGTCAAGCGTTTTTCTGTGGGAATGCCGACTGTTTCGACTATTTGATTATCGGCTAATTGCAGGAGATATTTAACTGTTTCATCTGGGGCAACAGATCGATAATGTGTAGTCGATCGACCAATAGAAATATCAGCCAAATTATCGCGCCATTGTTTGGGAAAAACTGTAATTTCCGAAAGACTTCTTGCGCCTTTTTCGTATATCCATTGATGCAGCTGTTTTCCCCGATAGGCTGGTTGCCCTTGCTGCTGCACCCATTCGGTTAATTCTGCCACTGAAGCACCAAGGAGGGCAGAGGGGCAGAGGGGCAGAGG
>NZ_JADEWG010000160.1 GCF_015207735.1 [Phormidium] sp. LEGE 05292 | reverse complement strand
AGGAGAGATAATGCAAACAACGGAAAAATCATCTTTCCCCTTGTCCCCTTGTCTCCTTGTCCCCTTGTCCCCCCATCCGGTTAATTTTATTTGATGACCATGAATTAGCCCTGGGGGTAGGGGGGATCTGCCAGTGCTGCAAATTACAATTTATGACTTTTAAAACATCCTGTTAGAAAAATCAAAATTTTTAAATCAAAAATCAAAAATCGATATGCGTCTTTGGCAATTTTGGTGGAACACTTTATTTCTTTCTACTCAATACGATCCGCCCCGGTTTGTAGAGGTAATTATGCTACTTTTAGCAATCGCTTTACTAGGACTTTGGGGAATTACAGAGAGATGGCCTTATTTAGGTTTAAGCTTAAGTTATGTAGTTTGTTCATCTGTTTCAGTGATAGTTAGGGAATCGATGACACCTTCAACTTATCCCCGAATCACCCAAGTAGTAGCATTTTTGTTGTTAATTATTAGTATTTATAGCTTTGCTAAATTAATTTACCAAAGCTAATTTAACGGAAAACGGAGTGTAAAAGTACTTCCCTTACCTAACTCACTCTCGACCTGTAAAATACCATTGTGGGCTTGGACTGCTCTGATATGATTACTGGTTGCAGAAATCGATCGAACGGTAGTTACACCCGGAGTACCGTTGACCGCATTTTCGATCGGTAAACTCACCAAAGACTCCACTTCTTCGGGAGCTAATCCTGGTGCTTCGGTTTGAATCTCAACTTGTGGTGGTGCAAAATCAGGTAAAACATCCAAAGGCATTTGAGTGAGGACGCGAATCCCCCAAAGACCGATCAGGAGTGCTGCTAGGACTACCAACCACCGTTGAGCGATCGACCATTTAACAAGGGAATTGAGCATAATGATCAAGGAAAGGGACAGGGAAAGTTTTGAGTTTTGAGTTAAAGAGTTTTCTTGCTCCTCTGCTCCTCTGCTCCTCTGCTCCTCTGCCCCTCTGCCCCTCTGCTCCTCTGCCCCCCTGTCTTGGAGCCTTTTATCTTTCTCCTGGGGAATTTGGCAAAAGGAATGCCATCAAAGTCAAGTGGTAAGTCCAAGTTGGAATCAATATCAGGGTTTGAATTTTCCTCTTTCTGTGTTGTAGATTGTTTCCGGGCTGTGCGAAGACCGAGCCAAAATGCTGCTCCTGCAATCATGACTCCTATTGGTAATGCTATCCATGCGGGAATTTGCATATTGCGAATCACATCATCCATATCATGCTCCGATTTTTTATCTGCTTCTGGTTTATCATCATCGTCATCAGTTGGAATGCCTGCGCCTCCCAGTGATTGGGCATAGAGCAAGGTTGTACCTTCTGTGACTATTCGATCGCCTTCTTTAAGTCCACTTTTTACTTCTACTAAATTGCCCGATGTTTGTCCCAAGGAGACTTCTACCGGACGATAACCCTCACCCTGTTGCAGAAAAACTTTTGCTGTGCCATTATTATCTGCGTTCGCGAAGCGTTGCGTCAGCAGTATTGCTGTGTTCGGAACTACTAAAACAGCATCGGGTGTTCGCTCGGTCATAATTTCTATTTGTGCAAACATTCCTGGTTTAAGAAGTTGCTGGAAGTTGTCTAACTCAACTTTTACAGGTACTACCCGCGTTCCTTCCACTACTGTTCCGATCTGCGCCACTCGTCCTGTAAAGACGCGATCGGCTAAACTGGTAACGGTGATTTGCACAGATTGACCAAGCTTCACTTTTGGTAAATCTTTCTCATATAAATTTGCTGTTGCCCAAACTTTTTGAGCATTGATAATTGTCATTAATGGCTTGCTGCCAGCTTCAACGGTGATAGTTTCGCCTGGGGTAATTGGTCGGTCTGCTACAATGCCGGAAATCGGAGCAGTTACGCTCACCAAACCATCATTATTTGCTGTAGTCTTCAATTGTTTCAAGCGAGTACGATAAGCACTGTCACTCAAACTAAGCCGTGACTGAGCAAGCGTTACTCCTGTTTGTGCCCGACTCAGTTGATTTGCTGCTTCCAATACTCCCAATTTGCTTTGTGCTTTCGTCAGGGTAGCGCGGGTAGCTACTAATGCTGCTTCTGATTCCTGTAGTTGGCGACGAGTAATAGCTCCTGCTGTCTGTAGTTCTTTGTTGCGATCGTACCGCTCTTGAGCTAATGCTACCCCTGTTTGGGCTTCTTTTAAATCTGCGATCGCCTGTTGTTGTTGCCGAGAATAGTTCTGCTGTGCCAGTTTCAAATCTGCCTGAGCTTGTTGTACTCCTGCTTGGGCTTCCTCTCGCTTGCTTGTTGCTTCTACCCGTAGTTCTGCTAACTCTGGACTGGATAGCCGCGCCACCACTTGTCCCGCTTTCACCGCATCACCCGGTTTCGCTAACAGTTGCACTACGGTTCCCAGAATAGGCGCGGTGACTGCTACTTTTTGGTCAGGCAAAGCTTCAATCAGCCCTGTAGTTTTAATATTAATTGCTAATCGCTGTCGAGTCACAGGCTCAACATGAATACCCATTTGTTGAGCAGCGTTTGCATCAACTTTAATTGTGTCAGATGATTGAGCAGTTTGTGGTTCTGTCACAGCATTTGGGCGCGGTGCGTCATCGCTATCTTGCTGGCTGCTAGCAGGTTTAATTAAGGGGACATTTAAAAGAATTAGACTCAGAAGAATTCCAGAAAGGCAATGAGTGATTGCGAAACGCTGAGAATTGGTAAATGCGCGGATCATAATGAGAAGAGTTTGAGCGAATAGAAGTTAAGCCCTGATTGCGTCTCAAACATAAGATGCCATAAGGCGATTAAATTGAGATGAAGTTTTTTTGAGAGCGATGCACTAGTACGAGAAGGCAGAAGGCTTTTATGTTCAGCTTTGTTCCATTACTTAATTAACCGAACATTAAATAAGAGGAGAAACCGCACCCCATGAATCGCCAAAAATTTCCCACAATGAAACTGTAAGAATTGAAATTTACCCAAATATTATGAACATTTTCGAGCAGAACGAGCAAAACCCAGAATTTTGGGATGGTCACGGTTGCGCTTTGTGTGAAAATGAAAAATATGCGGAAGCTTTAGCTGCTTTTGAGAAAGCAATAGCGATTAACCCAAATTATTGTCAAGCTTGGAATAATCGAGGAAATGCTTTTTGTGGGATGAAACGTTATGCAGAAGCTTTAGCAGCTTATGACAAAGCTGTAACGATTAAACCAGATTATCATCAAGCTTGGTTTAACCGGGGTTTATTGTTAGCAGAAATGCAAGCTTATGGAAATGCGATCGAATCTTATGAAAGAGCGATCGCAATTAACCCAGACCCCCGTTATCTACACGCCAAAGAAAAGATCTGGTTGAACAAAAATCTACATACAACTGTATAAGTTCGTTGTTCCCTCTTCAGAGGGAATCGCGCTGAAGCGCTTACAACAAACCTATTTGTTCGTTGTTCCCTCTTCAGAGGGAATCGCGCTGAAGCGCTTACAACAAACCTATTTGTTCGTTGTTCCCTCTTCAGAGGGAATTGCGCTGAAGCGCCTACAACAAACCTATTTATTTTATTGCTTGAGCCGATCGATAAATTGTTTGAGATTTTCTGGCAAATAATCGGAGCGTTTTTTTAAGCGTTCTTTGACACTGGAATGAAACTTAATGTTGCTTCCACGAATCGATCGCGATTCTTCACCTCCTAAAATAAAAGGAAAAGTAAGACTATTGTCAAAATAGATTGTTGGTTCTGGATAAATCCCAAATCTTGTCGGTTTTCCTTCGGAATCAAAGTCACGTTCGATTTTTCTTTGATCGCATTCTAATTCTACTTCTTTCGCTCTTTCGATCATCCAGGCTAAGGCACAATCGGATAAGCCTTGATAACCTTTAGTTCCACCGCCTACACAACCATGCTCACCACTAAACCAGACTTCTTCTACCCTTTGGTTGGGATTTTTGCTATTTTTATCCATTCTGGTTGAAGGAAAACTTTTGCGTTTTTCATCAATAGCAACTGCTTGAAAAGCATTTTCCACAATTGGACTGAGTTCAGGATCGTAGAACAGATATTTTTGATTAATTATTTTCTCTATTGGCAACCAAGGAATTATATCTGGCATACCTAATGCTCCAACAGTATCCCAACAACCCAACATTTTGATTGAGACTCGATCTTCCATATAGGATTGTTGCCCAGAAGTATCCTTAGATTTAACAGATTTAGCATTCTTTTTCCGAAAATCTTTCGCTTCTTGAGCGTCGGGATGGATTTTGCGATCGCGGTAAATTTTATACGCTTGAGGGGTTTTCCGAATCTGTTCCCGATGTAATAAACCCGAACAATAAATCATCCCCGCTAAACAACGAACAATATATGCTCCACGACTAAAGCCAAACAAATAAATTTCATCTTCGGCTTCAGTATTGTAATTAACACATAAAAAACGATAGGCATCCTGAATTAATTTGTCAATTCCCCAGCCAAAAGCTCCTCCGCCTAAAGTTTGCCAAAGACTACTGTCTTCTGTGCCTAATCCTTGTTGATAAAATACAATTTGTGGGGTTCCATCGTCGGTAATATATTTTACTGATTGAGCTAATTTTACGACATTTGTCGGGTAAGAGCTTCTCAGTTGGTTCCAAGTACCGTCGCAACAGACAACCAAGCGTTTTTTCATAAAACTCTCCTCTTCATATTGGGCAATTTTTGATTTTTATCTTTAGTTTTAGCCAAAAGTGCTCTCCTCTCACTTGAACTTTGCGATGATATTCTCACTCTTAGGGAAAATCGAAAAAAAAACTATCTATACTCTGTCTTCAGAGAGACATAAGTTAATCTAAAACATAGCCACAATCAGAGACAGAAGTCTTGAGGAAAGCGTTATGACTGCGACATTATCTGTACCCAGTTTTATCGAATCTTTGCTGGGAGAAGAAACAGAAGACCTCCTCAATTATAAAGCGAAAGTTTCCCAGGATTTATTACATTTACCTGGGCCGGATTGGGTCGATCGCATTTTTGCCGGGACCGATCGCAATCCCCAAGTCCTTCGCAGTCTGCAACAATTATATTCTACAGGTCGTCTTGCCAATACTGGTTATATTTCTATCTTGCCTGTAGACCAAGGAATTGAACACTCTGCTGGCGCTTCTTTCGCTCCAAATCCCATTTATTTCGATCCAGAAAACATCATCAAATTAGCAATTGAAGGCGGATGTAACGCCGTTGCTACTACTCTCGGTGTTTTGGGAATGATGTCCCGTAAATATGCCCACAAAATCCCCTTCATTGTGAAAATAAATCACAACGAATTACTGACATTTCCCAATCAATTTGACCAAGTAATGTTTGCTTCCGTCGAACAAGCTTGGAATTTGGGGGCGGTAGCAGTTGGCGCAACAATTTATTTTGGTTCCGAACAATCAACCAGACAAATTCAAGAAGTAAGTAAAGCTTTTGCCCGTGCTCATGAATTAGGAATGGTAACAATTCTTTGGTGTTATTTACGCAGTAATGCGTTTAAACAAGATAAAGATTATCACGTTGCCGCAGATTTGACCGGACAAGCAAACCATTTAGGGGTAACAATTGAAGCCGATATTATTAAACAGAAATTGCCGGAATGTAATAACGGTTATCAAGCTGTTTCGCAAGCAATGGCAAAGACTTACGGGAAAACTGATAAACGAGTTTACACAGATTTAACTTCCGATCATCCGATCGATCTAACTCGCTATCAAGTACTTAATTGTTATTGTGGCAGAGCAGGTTTAATTAATTCTGGTGGCGCTTCGAGTAAAAATGATTTTGCCGAAGCTGTTCGCACTGCGGTAATTAATAAACGTGCAGGTGGAACTGGTTTAATTTCTGGTCGGAAAACATTTCAACGTCCCTTGGAAGAAGGTGTTAAATTGTTTCATGCGATTCAAGATGTTTATTTGTCGGAAGAAGTTACGATCGCTTAATTGCCGATATCTTACCAAGTACGAATTGAAGTATCTTCGCCACAACTAACGAGCTTTAATCTTGTAGAGACGTTATATATAACGTCTCTACAAGATTTGGTTAATCGATTAGATTTTTTATGACAGATATCAGCTCTTATCCCCCTGTCAAACGAGGTTTTACATATTTCGCAAAGTCCTCTTTTCCTGATTGTAATTGTGGGGGAATGCCATTAGGATATTGTTGAGAAATCAATTCTTTGAGACGTTCTACGCGGTTTCCTGGATTGGGGTGAGTGCTTAAAAATTCTGGAGGTTGACCACCTTGACGAGTTGAGCCAAGTATTTGCATTAATTCGACAATTCCTTGGGGATTGTAACCTGCTTGAGTCATGAAACGAAGACCTAAGCGATCGCTTTCCAACTCATCATCTCTACCATATCTTAAACTTACTAATTGATTCACAGCTTGGGCTAAAATTTGCGCTTGTCTAGCCCTTTGTTCGCTATCACTTGCTGCTACTCCCACCGCAGTAACTAAAGTTGCACCTAACTGTTGCTTTGCTAAATGTTCTGCTCCATGACGTGCTACAACATGACCAATTTCATGTCCTAAAGTGCCAGCAAGTTGCGCTTCTGAAGAAAGGCGACTTAACAAAGCAGCAGTGATAAAAACTTGTCCTCCAGGTAAAGCAAAAGCGTTAATTGTGCGGGGATCTCGTAATAAATAAAATTGAAAAGGATAGCCAGATTTAGAAGCATCCGATCGTTGAACTATTCTTTCCCCTACTTGTTTTACGTATTGTTGTAGCAAGCTGTTAGGATACAAACCACCATATTTAGCTGCCATTTGTTGTCGTGCTTGTAAACCTAACGCAATTTCTTGACGTGGCGAAAGTTGAACCCGCTGATTTTCTCCAGTGATGGGATTTTGTACCGTGTGAGTGCAATAGGTAATTAATCCAAATAGTGCGACTATAATTCCAATCCAAAGACGATTTAATCCTCTCACCGCTTTTCTCCCAACCCTTTGGTCAGGACAGGAGCTTATCACAGTTTTCTTCAGAATTCATCTGTACAATTTTGTATAAAATGTATGTTAAAGATAGATTTTTATCAAATAGTGGATATGTGTTGTCAGTTCAGAAATATTGAAATTAGCAATAATAATTCACCCAATTATTGAGAAAATCATGATGAAAACACCAAATAAGTGAATTCTACCTCTTTCTGTCTTGGCTTCATAGCGCCTTTGGTCAGCAAAGAGGAATCTGAGATCTTGCACCTGCGATGCGAGCTATTAGCCCGGAAATCAATTTCCGTAATAGCTCAAGTCCATTAAAATGGACTGAAAGAATGAGAATTCTAACTAAGTCAGGACTTACAATTAGTAGAGTGCGTCAGAACTTCAAACCTTGATGCTGTCGTTCGCGTAGCGTGCCGTAGGCGTATCGAATTTAAGGTCTGACGCACCCTACAACCATAGTTCAATGTGACACTTGCGTAAGTCCTATAGATTTACCAGATTTCTTGATTAATCCCGATCGTTATGTAAATCAATAAATCCTGGTCAAACTTTCTTCCCAGTCCCCAGTCCCCAGTCCCCAATCTCCAGTCCCCTACTCAAAAAGGTAAAAAGATCACAAATCATCACAGCGATCGTGAGTTAGTCTGAGAAACTAGAAAATTGCCGCAATGGAAACGATTAATCATGCAGTTGGCAGCACGAGTTAGTCAGGTTACGCCTTCTATAACGTTAGCTATTTCCGCCAAAGCTAAGGCTATGAAGGCTGAGGGAATAGATGTTTGTAGTTTTAGCGCTGGGGAACCAGATTTTGACACCCCAGAACACATTAAAGCTGCTGCGAAGCAAGCTTTAGATGCTGGTAAGACGAAATATGGCCCAGCAGCTGGGGAACCTAAGCTAAGAGAAGCGATCGCAAATAAGCTAAAAACAGATAATAGTTTAGATTACAAACCGGAAAATGTAATTGTTACTAATGGTGGTAAACATTCTCTGTTCAATTTGATGTTAGCTTTAATCGATCCGGGAGATGAAGTAGTTATTCCGGCTCCTTATTGGTTAAGCTATCCCGAAATGGTGAAATTGGCAGGTGGTGTACCTGTAATTGTCCAAACTGATGGGAAAAACCAATATAAGATTACTCCAGAACAACTCAGCGCCGCAATTACACCAAAAACAAAATTGTTTGTTTTTAATTCTCCTTCCAATCCTACAGGAGTTGTGTATACTCCCGCCGAAATTGAAGCGTTAGCAAAGGTGGTGGTAGAAAAAGATATTTTCGTAGTTTCAGATGAGATTTACGAAAAAATCATTTATGATGATGCTCAACAAGTGACCATTGGTGCTTTTGGGCCTGAAATTTTCCAACGCACTTTTATTAGTAATGGTTTTGCCAAAGCCTACTCGATGACTGGTTGGCGAGTTGGATATTTAGCAGGGCCAGTTCAAGCAATTAAAGCTGTTAGTACTGTGCAAGGTCATAGTACTTCTAATGTTTGCACATTTGCTCAATATGGTGCGATCGCAGCTTTAACCAGTCCCCAAGATTGTGTAGAAGAAATGCGCCTAGCTTTCGCCAAACGTCGTCAAGTAATGTTAGAAAGAGTCAGTGCAATTCCTGGTTTAAGTTGTCCGAAGCCGGATGGTGCTTTTTATCTATTTATTGATGTCAGCAAAACCGGATTAGCTTCGTTAGAATTTTGCGATAAGTTCTTAGAATCTTATCAAGTTGCAACGATTCCCGGTGTTGCTTTCGGCGCAGATGATTGCATTCGTTTGTCTTATGCTACCGATTTAGACACGATTAATAAAGGCATGGATCGGTTGGATAAATTTGTGCGAGCGCGTAGCGTGCTTTAGGCATATCGCCAATTTAATTTAGTGGTTTTTAAACCGCCAATAAACGCAGATAAACGCAGATAAATGTTTATCTGTGTTTTTACTTTTAAAATAAAGGTACGTTGTTGCGCTTCAGCGCGATTCCCACTGAAGTGGGAACAACAGACTCATTTAAAATTTGGAGAAACCACTATGTCTGTTCAGTTGCAAAAAAGGTTATGACTATGGCTGGTACTTCCCCTTCTAAATTGGGTGTATAACTTTTGCGATCGGCTAAAATTTCTTTAACTGAAGCTACATATACCCAATCTGGTGCTTTAGCGATAAATTGCCCGTTTATTGTGGCACACAAACCAAAGTTAGAAGCGATTAACATCTGTGGTTGAATGAAACCAATGAGTTCTAAACTTTCCCTTAAAGCACCTGCCAAAAGTGGTTGCCCTTGCTCCGAAACTAAAGTATTATTTGGAATCGCTTCTAACAAATTAATTGCTTCTTGCCATTAGGCTTTTGCTTAACTATTAAAACACAAAATTAATTTTTATTGTCGAATCTGTCAGCAGGAAGAGACGGCTTTCATTCATCAGATAGAGACATTGTACCTAGCAAATCTGAGAACTTTATAACCATTGGAATAAAAGTTATAAAAGCTAGAACAACTTTGATTATGCGGGGAATCAATCAAATTAAAACAGCAGCTTTGCTGGGACTACTTAGTGGTTTATTAGTCTTGGCTGGCTATTATCTGATCGGTAATGAACAAGGACTTTACATAGGTTTAGCTTTTGCAGCATTCACTAGTTTTAGTTCCTGGTATTATTCCGATCGCGCAGCGTTAATGGCTTATCAAGCACAGCCTCTCGCCCGTGAAGAAGCGCCCGAACTCTATGATTTGGTGGCTTCTTTGTCAGCCAAGGCAGAAATTCCCATGCCTAAGCTGTTTTTTGTGCCAACTAAATCTCCTAACGCCTTCGCTACAGGTAGAGATCCCGAACACGCAGCAATAGCAGTCACCCAAGGAATTGTCGATCTGCTTTCCAAAGAAGAATTAGCAGGTGTCATTGCTCACGAACTAACTCATGTTCGGAATCGTGATACTTTGACTCAAGCTGTGGCTGGAACGATCGCAGGTGCCATCACTTTTTTAGGACGGATTCTCACTTTTGGAGCCTTATATTATCCTGCCAGCCGTGACGATCGCCGGGGCGGAAATCCTCTAGCAGTATTGTTCTTGATCGTCTTAGCCCCTTTAGCCGCTGCCATCATCCAAATGGCGATTTCCCGTACTCGTGAATACGCAGCGGATTTAGGTTCGGCACAAATTACCGGGAATCCCCAAGCACTTGCCCAAGCCTTAGAAAAACTCGAACAAATCGGCAAACAGATTCCCATGAACGGGAATCCAGCCATGTCTCCACTTCTGATTATTAACCCTCTTTCAGGAGAAGGTTTACAGTCACTTTTCCGCACCCATCCCCCCACAGCAGAACGGATTCGCCGTCTTTTAGAAATCGCAAAACAGCAACAAGAAACAGCGACTCCAGTTACAGCTTAAAAAAGTTATGAGTTTTAAGTTTTGAGTTTTGAGTTAGAGGAGACGATCGCATTCAAAACTCAAAACTTAAACTTTAAAACTCTACTTTATCTTTAACAGCAAAGTAACGGTGCTTATTGGTATTTTGGTCATCTGCTTCGGAATAAATTAAGCCCATGCTTTCTAGCTTTTGCAGATGTTCGCGGGTGTTTGTCCGGGAGAGTTGGGCGATCGCCATAATCTCTCTTGTCGTCAAACCAGGATGCTCAATGATAGCGTTCAGGATTTTATCGCGGGTCTTCATGATTATCAACTCAAACAGTCGCCTCACTTAATGACGATCGTGAGCTAAATATTGTCCAGTACTTTGACATAAAAAAATCAGGGAACTTTTATTACGAGTGAACAGTAATACAGTGAACCAAATTTAGCCCGACCACTGCTAGCTTCGATCTCCATATATTAAGGATATGTCTTCTATTTTCTCTGAGTTACAACATCAATCAGGAATTCCCCGTACTCTTCTACGATCGGAAGTAGGGGAAACGAAGACTGGGTAAGAAAGCCGCCCATGACAATGGGGGTTTTCCGCAAAGATGATCACCCTTCCCTAAATATACCTAACTGTTAAGCTTGTAACAGTTAAATAAAAATTTTGCTCAGTTGCAGAGCACTAGCCCCAGAATTTAGTCACGTTCACTCAATTTGAGTAGCTGGCTGCTAAACATTAGGTGATGCGGCAGGGGAGCATCAACAGTTCGCATCTAAGGAGTATCACGATTAATGGCAATTAAAGACCAGCCTCAACCTCCTCGTTCTCGCCAGATAGGGAATATTTTATTGTTAATTTCTGGCTTATTCCTCCTGGTGAACTTGTTCTTACCGAATTTGTTTAGCCCTTCAGTGCCACGAGTACCTTATAGCTTGTTTATCGATCAAGTGCAAGATGGGAAAGTAGCGCGAGTTTCTGTTGGACAAGACGAAATTCGCTATCAGCTGAAACCGGAACCCGATCAGCCAGGACAAGTTTTAGTTTTACAGACGACTCCCATCTTTGACCTAGAATTGCCAAAGAAATTGGAGGAAAAAGGGGTTGAGTTTGCTGCTGCCCCTCCGCCGAAGAATGGCTGGTTTACTAGTCTGTTAGGGTGGGTGATCCCGCCACTAATCTTTGTTGCTATCTGGCAGTTTTTCATCAGTCGCAGTGGTGGTGGGCCTCAAGGTGCGCTTTCGATCGGGAAAAGTAAAGCTAAAGTTTATGTCGAAGGTGAATCAGCTAAAATCACTTTTGCTGATGTCGCTGGAGTAGAAGAAGCTAAGACTGAGTTAGTCGAAATTGTCGATTTCTTGAAAAATCCCGGTCGTTTTCGCCAAATTGGGGCGAGAATTCCCAAAGGTGTGTTGTTAGTTGGGCCACCGGGAACGGGTAAAACTTTATTAGCTAAAGCTGTGGCTGGAGAAGCAGGCGTACCATTCTTTAGCATTTCTGGTTCCGAGTTCGTGGAACTGTTTGTCGGCGTAGGTTCGGCAAGGGTAAGAGATTTATTTGAGCAAGCGAAAAAACAAGCTCCTTGTATCGTATTTATTGATGAGTTGGATGCGATCGGAAAATCTCGTAGCAGTGGCGGTTTCTACGGCGGTAACGATGAACGGGAACAAACTCTTAACCAGTTGCTGACGGAAATGGATGGTTTTGCCGCAGGTGATGCAACGGTAATTGTTTTAGCTGCGACTAACCGCCCAGAAAGTTTAGACCCAGCGTTGTTACGTCCGGGACGTTTCGATCGTCAAGTGTTAGTCGATCGTCCTGACTTGTCCGGTCGTCAAGAAATTTTGAATATCCACTCCCAAAAGGTAAAATTGGGGCCTGATGTAAATTTGAAGGCGATCGCTGCCCGTACCCCCGGTTTTGCTGGCGCAGATTTGGCAAACTTAGTCAATGAAGCGGCTTTGTTGGCAGCAAGAAATCGACGGGACGCTGTAGCGCAAGAGGATTTCAACGAAGCGATCGAACGAGTAGTTGCAGGTTTAGAAAAGAAAAGCCGTGTCCTCAACGACAAGGAAAAGAAAATTGTTGCTTACCACGAAGTTGGTCACGCTTTAGTTGGTTTTCTGATGCCTGGTAGCGGTAAGGTGGAGAAAATCTCGATCGTCCCTCGTGGTATGGCAGCTTTGGGTTACACTCTCAAATTGCCTACAGAAGACCGCTTTTTAATGGATGAAGCCGAACTGCGGGGCGAAATTGCCACTTTGTTGGGTGGACGCGCCGCCGAAGAAATCATTTTTGGCAGCATTACTACTGGTGCTTCCAATGACTTACAACGGGCGACAGATTTAGCCGAACGCATGGTGACATCCTACGGGATGAGCAAGGTTTTAGGGCCTTTGGCTTACGATAAAAGTCAGCAATCGTTCCTGGGCAATGCTGATATGATGAATCCCCGGCGCATGGTTTCTGATGAAACTGCTCAAGCGATCGATCAGGAAGTCAAAGACATCGTAGAATCTGCCCATCAAAAAGCTTTGCATATTCTCAAGGAAAATCGCGATTTGCTGGAAACCATCTCCATGAAACTTTTGGAAACAGAAGTGATTGAAGGTGAAGATTTACACGAACTACTCGGTAAAGTTCAACCTGTCGATCGAGATCATGTTCATGCTTAACTGTTTTTAGGTAAAATTTAATACCTATTAAAACCGGATTTCATTGGGAAATCCGGTTTTTTTGTTTTGTGATGGCTTTACAGAATATGCAGAAAAATTAAACCCAAAAGTAGGGTTTTCCACCACAAGTGTTGGAGAACCCAACCAATTTAATTAATATTAATTTGTTTAGTATTAACAGCAACAGTCAGTTCATTTCCATATTTTAATTCACTGATGAAATATGTAATGATTTCCAGAGTATCGGGGGTTTGAAAATGCTCCGGTTTGGTTTCAGGATGAGGATAATAGATTAAACCTGATTGTGATTTACCAGTGGTTAGCAAAATTTGACAATCACAAAAAGAGAAATCTTCTGCTGGTTCTGCTTCTGCCCATTTTAGATTTCTGAATGTATATTTCGGTTGTTTGATTTGGTATTTATATGGAGCAATAGAAATGTTGATTGTCCCAGGAAAATATTGACTTAAGTCCAGACCAAGTTGGCTAAAAAAAGGCTTTTGTATTTCAATCGTACCATTAGGAAAACGTGGATCAAGTGCTTTTCCTGATGCGACACCATATCCTTTTTTAACCTTCCCCTTGATTTCTATCCAATTTTCCATGCTTTGTTTAATTCTTAAGAAAGTAGCTTTAACTCATAAAACCATGCTCTAAACTCAAAGCATGGTTTAAATTAACTATATTCTAAATCGTTAGCCCCTCCCTGTGGACGGGGAGGGGTTTGGGGTGGGGTTCCGT
>NZ_JADEWG010000015.1 GCF_015207735.1 [Phormidium] sp. LEGE 05292 | reverse complement strand
CCCTACCTCCCCATCTCCCCACCTCCCCACTTTCCCACCTCATTATTCTGGGAGATCGGTAGGAGGTCTGTTGTTGATTTCGTCTCTTAATTCCCTAGTTCTACGAATTAACCCTTGACCATAAGTTGGTTTTGAACTAGAGGGATTAGCTTGAGTGTTGTTTTGTTGAACATTGGGAGAAGAGGAAGTACTTGTTTGGTTGTTATTTGTTCCTGTGCTATTAACTGAATTATTAGTTGAATTACTTTGTTGGGTATTTTGGGTATTACCCGTTGTATTCCCAGAATTAGACCCTTGGGTATTTTGGGTGTTACCCGTTGTATTCCCAGAATTAGACCGTTGATTAGCTGTGCCAGTGCGGTTTGTTGTGCCTGTTCCAGTGGTAGCTGTGGGTTTAGTACCGTAATTTTGGTTACTACGATTAGCTGGAGTAGTTCCAGTGGTAGGGGTTGTACCTGTTCCTGAACTATTTGTGGGATTGGTGGGCGATTGACCAGGTTGAGTTACCGCTGCTGTGGGAACAGGGTTTTCGATTCTCAGCAAAGCTTGAGAAGTAGGGTAATAGGTAGACCAGCGTTGCGCGTTAGGGTAGTTCTTCCAGTTGTCCCGACTGACTTCTAAAGAGAGAATGGGTGCGGATAGACCGCCGTTTTCTGCATTGACGACTACAGAGGCTTGTGTAACTAGGATGTCGTTGTCGAAACTGCGTTGTGCGGCAGCTCTAGCGACTGTTTCGGCTCTTCGGGTTAGAGTTGGAAAAGATTCATTCGGTTGTCGTTCCAGTGTAATATTGACGCGAGAGGTGTAGGCTTGGGCGGCTAAAGGTGCGATCGTACTTTCAGCAGCATAAAAACTGCCAGCCAACCCCAAAAAAACCAATAAACTCAAAGTTTTTATTTGCATTGTTTCACCTCAACATAAATACTGTTAACATCTCGTTGATAACAATCTAATAGCATCCTAGACATGGGAGACATCACGCTATGAGCAATCAATGGTTGATCACAATTGGCATTAACCAATACCAATACTTCCAACCTTTAAATTATGCCCAAGCCGACGCACAGGGTTTATGGAACCTGGTCGTTAGTAAGGGAAGTTTTCTGCCCGATCGCTGTTTGCTTTTGACAGATACTTCGCCGTTTATTGAAGGTCAGTCTACTTACCCTTCGGGCGAAAATTTAAAGCAATGGCTGGATCATTTATGTCAGCAAGCAATTAAACAAGATGACCTGGTTTGGTTCTTTTTTAGCGGTTATGGTGTGAAGTGGGAAGGAGAGGATTACCTGATGCCAATTGATGGCAACCCAGGTGATGTTAGCGTTACAGGGATTTCCATTAAAGAAATCTATGAAAAATTCAAGAATTCTAAGGCGGGAACAGTTTTACTGTTGCTGGATATGAATCACCAGCAGGAACATCAAGAAGGTTCGACAGTGGTGGGTAATCAAACTGTGGAACTGGCTAGGGAAATGGAAATTCCGACGGTGCTTTCCTCTCAACCTGGTCAATTTTCCTATGAGATTGGCGAACTGCAACATGGTTTGTTTACGGCGGCGTTGTTGGAAGGTTTGCGATCGGGTGCTGGTTTGACTCTGGCTAGTTTAAAACGTTACTTAAGCGAACGAGTCCCAGAATTAAGTCAAACCCACAGTCGTCCTTTGCAAGAACCAGTAGTCGTAGTAAATCCTCCCGGAAAGAGTCATCAGGTAATTTTACCGGAACAACCAGCGTTTGTGGGTTCTAGTAATGGGGATTGGAATCAAGCAAGTGCTCAAGTCGGTACTGCGGCTACAGTTGCTTCTGCGGTAGCAACTTCTGCTGGAGAAAATCCTTTTCAAACTGCTTTACGTAATCAACAAGAAGCAACGACAACTCCTGCTGCATCGACTAACAATGGGCAACCTAAACCTGTAAATACGGCTGGGGATGATGATGAGGATGAGGATAAAGGCAATTTATGGCAGCAAATTCTGCTGTGGGGCGGCGGTTTGCTGTTGTTGGTACTGCTATTGCTGACGACTTTTGGCCGCAATCTACTTTTCCCTGGAAGCGAACAAGCAGAAACTCCTGGCGATTCCACCGTTGGTACTGTGACTCCCATTAGTAAGTTAACTGCTTTGGATAAAGCCAAAGTTTTGTTACGCAATAATCAGGCTAATTCTTATGTGCTAGCGATTAGGCAAGCTAATCAGATTAAACCTGGCGATCCGCTGTATCGGGAAGCACAAGCGAATATAGAACGCTGGAGTCGCAGTATTCTGGATGTTGCTCAGGGACGGGCTAATACGAGAGATTACCGAGGTGCGATCGTTGCCGCTGAAATGGTTCCCCAAGACCCACAGCCAATTTATGCCGATGCAGAAAAGTTAATTCGTCAGTGGACTCCTTTGGCGAAAAAGCAACAAGCAAATCAAGTTGTGTTGTCTACAGCTAGGGGATTAATTCGCCCAAATTCTGCTACTTCTTACGCTCAAGCAATTAAGATGGCACAGAAAATTCCCGCAGGAGATCCAGGTTACGTCCAAGCCCAAGCTTTGATTACTTCATGGAGTCAAAGTATTTTGAATTTGGCTAGACAAAGAGCTAATGAGGGTAATTTGGCTTTAGCCGTTCAAACTGCTAGTTTAGTTCCGCCTAATACACCTGCTTATAATCAAGCTAAACAAGCGATCGCGCAATGGCAAAAATAAGTCCCCTATTTTGGCAGTAGGGAGGTGGGGAGGTGGGGAGATGGGGAGATGGGGAGAAGTTTATTAACTCAAAACTCCCCAAACTAACTTAAAACTCAAAACCCAAAACTCAAAACTCCCCCTAACTCTGTAGGGGCGGGTTTATCTAAATATTCTGTTGGTATTGTTTGATCAATGGAAAAACCCGCCCCTACAATTCAAAACTCAAAACTCTTCGTTACTTTGATAGTTGCCCATACCAGCAGCCTCATTATCTCGCTTAGAACCTAATAAATCTAATCTCTCTACTCTGATGACTGGTTTAGAGCGATTAGCACCAGTAGCTCTATCTTGCCAGTATTCAAACTTTAAAGAGCCTGTAATTCCGATTAAGCTGCCCTTACGCACGTAATTTGCCGCAATTTCTGCTGTTTTTCCCCAAATTTCCAAATTAAACCAATCTGGTTCGTCATTATCTCGGCTGCGACGGTTCACCGCTAGGGTACACTTACAAACAACGCTACCCGACTCGAAATATTTAACGTCAGGATCTCCACCGACACGACCGACTAAAGTTACAACATTGAGAGTCATATTAATTACCAGTACAGGTGTACTCATTAATTATTTATCTACTTTAGCGAATTGAGGGTACAATTCAAATTTCAGGTGGCATATAACAAAAGAAATATTTCCATTTTGACTAGACGCAGGATAGAAAACGTAATAAAATCCTGCACGGTTAGGTTACAGTCCTACAAAAAGCATCTCTGATTTGGGGGCAAATAGCGCGTGGGTCTTTTTAATCGCTTATCCATATCTCGTGACATGGGTATCGACCTCGGTACCGCAAATACTTTAGTCTATGTGTCTGGTAAAGGCATAGTTCTTCAGGAACCTTCAGTGGTCGCCATTGACAAAGATACTGGCGAAGCATTGGCGGTGGGAGAAGAAGCGAAAAAAATGTTGGGAAGATGCCCAGGTAACGTGGTGGCGTTGCGTCCGCTGCGTGATGGGGTAATTGCTGATTTTGATAGTGCTGAATTAATGCTGAAGCACTTTATCAAACGGGTGAACGAAGGTCAAGCTTTGGTACAACCGCGAATTGTGATCGGTATTCCCAGTGGTGTAACTGGGGTAGAACGACGGGCGGTGATGGATGCGGCGCTGCAAGCGGGCGCTAGAGATGTGAGATTAATTGATGAGCCAGTGGCAGCTGCTATTGGCGCAGGGCTACCTGTGGCTGAGCCTACAGGTAACATGATTATTGATATCGGCGGTGGTACTACGGAAGTAGCGGTACTGAGTTTACAAGGTACGGTGCTGAGTGAGTCAGTGCGTGTCGCTGGAGATGAACTGAATGATTCGATTATTCAGTACATGAAAAAGGTGCATAATTTGGTGATTGGGGAAAGAACGGCAGAAGAAATTAAAATTCAAATTGCTTCGGCTTATCCCACGATCGCAGATGAAGATTCGATTATGGAAGTCAGGGGTTTACATCTACTCTCTGGGTTGCCCAGAACTGTCACAATTAAAGGGCCAGAAATTCGGGAAAGTATGTCTGAGCCTTTGGCAGTAATTGTGGAAGCGGTGAAGCGGACTTTGGAAAGAACGCCTCCCGAACTAGCAGCAGATATTATCGATCGGGGAATTATGCTAGCAGGGGGCGGGGCTTTGCTTCGCGGTCTAGATACCTTAATCAGCCATGAAACAGGAATTGTGGTTCATGTGGCAGCCGATCCTTTGAGTTGTGTGGTTTTAGGTACTGGACGAGTGCTAGAAAATATCAAACAGCTCGATCGCGTATTTAGTGGGCGCTCTCGCAGTTTATAAGTCCATTGCTCGAAACAGGAATAAAGACTACTGTCTATGGATACGTTACGCCGTTGGTGGGATCGAAATTGGTTGCAAGTGGCACTGATAGGCTTGGTAATCAGTACGGCTTGGGTTGCTCGTCAAACTCAAGGAGGAAGCTTATTTGAAGTCTATCAGTTGCTTACTCGTCCGTTTCAATCTAATCCAAGTAAGCAGGAATTGTTAACTAATGCCAAAGTTGTGGAAATGGAGGCAAAGTTACAACAAGTCGAAAAAGAAAATCAAAAACTGCGGGAACTTTTGGGTTATGTAGCCAAAAATCAGCAGCAGGCGATCGCTGCTCCGATTGTAGGTCGTGGTGCCGATCATTGGTGGCAACAAATTACTCTCGGTCGGGGAAGTAACGATGGGATCAAAGAGGATTTTGTCGTTACCGCTCCGGGCGGGTTGGTCGGTAGAGTAAGTAGCGTAACTGCTCATACTAGCCGGGTAATGTTGATTAGCGATCCTAGCAGTCGTGTGGGTGTAATGATCAACCGAAGCCGTTTTATGGGTGTGATGCGGGGTAAATCAGGAAATAAGGCAGTAATGCAATTTTTTGAGCGAGTTCCCGATGTCCGCCGAGGTGATGTGGTGACTACTTCATCAGCTAGCGAGCTATTTCCTTCAGGATTACCTGTGGGGCGTGTGGAGTCAGTGAATTTAAGCCAAAGTCCTGCGCCAGAGGCTGTGATTGCTCTTTCGGCTCCGACGAGTGTCTTAGAATGGGTAGCTGTTTATCCAGTGGAAAAAAATACTGATTCGGAAACTTCTCAAGCCAATTCTAAATAACTAAATTTTGAGTTTCTCAAATAGTTGTCCAGGCTGAGTGGTAAATTGGTCAGAAAAACAAGCAAGAAAAATTTAATCATAGACGGACAACTAAACAGCGAATGATTCAGATTTCTCGTTTGCCTTACTATGGTCGTCAAATGCTTAATTGGGGAGTGACAATTGCTTCTGTGATTGTCTGTGCGCTAATTTTGCCGTCTCGACTACCAGGTATGGAATTGTTAGGAATTGGCCCAAATTGGTTGCTGATCTGGGTAGTGGCTTGGAGTGTAAAGCGGAGTGTTTTACAAGGAGCGATCGCAGGACTGGCTTTAGGTTTAATTCAGGATGGGATGACTTCACTTCATCCTTCTCATACGCTCTCGTTGATGTGTGTGGGAATTTTGACGGCTAGCTTGAAAAAACAAAGGTATGTTCAAGAAGATTTTATTTCTGTAGCATTAATTGTGTTTGGGATGACTGTGGTGGCAGAAACAGTGCTGGCACTTCAGTTTAGTCTGGTGGGCGATCGCTCTTTGGCGGAAATTTGGACAGATCATCAACAAATCGCTTTGTCTTCGGCTATCCTCAGCAGTTTATGGGCTCCAATTCTTTATTACCCATTAAATCTTTGGTGGGAGAAGATGAATTGGATAGAAAATAATGCTTAACAGAAGGTAGTGGGTAGTGGGTAGTCGGAATTTTAGAGTAAAAATTTGAGATTTGAGATTTAAATTTTTAATCAGAATGGAAAATGGAAAATTAAATTACTTGCTACCAACTACCAACTACCAACTACCAACTAGCAGATGATTGATGACAAGATGAATGATTTTGACTCCAGCATGATGCGTCGATGTCTGGATTTAGCCCGTAAAGCTCTGGGAAAAACTGCTCCTAATCCAATGGTGGGGGCAGTGGTGGTGCGGGATGGGCAAATTGTTGGCGAGGGGTATCATCCAGGGGCTGGTCAGCCACACGCAGAGGTGTTTGCTTTGCGGGAGGCCGATCGTTTGGCGCGGGGTGCAACTATTTATGTAAGTTTAGAACCTTGTAATCACTACGGGCGAACACCGCCTTGTGTTGAGGCGCTGATTGCGGCGGGGGTGGCTAAGGTGGTGGTGGGAATGGTAGACCCTAATCCGTTAGTGTCGGGTGGGGGGATTGAGAGATTGCGATCGGCTGGGATAGAAGTAGTGGTGGGGGTGGAAGAAGAAGCTTGTCGCCAATTAAATGAAGCTTTCATACATCGCATTTTATACAAACGCCCGTTTGGGATTTTAAAGTATGCAATGACTTTGGATGGGAAAATTGCCACAACTAGCGGACATAGTTCTTGGATTACAGATTTAGGTGCGCGTGGTGTGGTACATCAATTACGAGCGGCTTGTGATGCGGTGATTGTGGGTGGGAATACCGTGCGGCGTGATAATCCACATTTAACGAGTCATCAAGTGGAGGCGCGAAATCCTTTACGAGTAGTGATGACTCGGAGTTTGGAGTTGCCGGAAAATGCTTATTTGTGGCAAACGGAGGAGGCACCTACTTTAGTTTTAACTCAGGTGGGGGCAAATCCCGATCTGCAAAAGTTACTTTTGAGAAAGGGTGTAAATGTAGTTGAGTTGGATTCTTTAACTCCAGCTAGGGTTATGAGTTATTTATATGATTTAGGATTTTTATCGGTGTTGTGGGAATGTGGGGGCGTTTTGGCAGCAAAAGCGATCGCAGAAGGTGCTATTCAAAAAATAATGGCTTTTATTGCCCCCAAAATTATTGGTGGTAATCTGGCACCTTCCCCTGTGGGTGATTTAGGATTCCAACAAATGACAGAAGCCTTTACTTTGGAAAAAGTTAGTTGGCGAACTATTGGCCCAGATTGTCTGATGGAAGGTTATCTGCCATTAGAAAGGCAAAAGGCTGAAGGCTGAAGGCAAAAGGAATCTTCATAGATTAATTTATTAATCGTAGTAGTGCAAGAAGGCTCTTACTAAGCAAGAAGGCTAATACAAAGTCTTGTCGTTTGCTTTTAACTGTATAGTTATTTCTGCCATGTTGTACTACTTTTAGATAACTCATTTATTTCCTGATCGAGAAGATCTACAACAGCAAAATGTGGAATAGACTATCAAAAGATGTTAGAACTTACGCTTTTAACTTTATTTGTCGGTAGCCTTGGTGTCCAAGCAACAGCCTTGGGTGGATGGATGCGTTGGTATCAGTCAGTGCTGGAAAAAGAGGAAGAGGAGGAAGAAACTTTGACCCGTTATGAATCCAAGATAAACACCGAGATGGAAATGCTTGGGCAATCTAATCATATTTCTCCCCAAGGAGTACCGCAGGGAATATCGCAGGGAATACCTCGTGAATTGCGTTTAACAGGTTGGGAGTTTAAAATTGTCCGGGCTAATCGAGATATTTTTCGCGATCCCTCGGTTTTACAGCGTTTGTGTGAGGAGGAGGGAGAAGCTGGTTGGATTTTATTAGAAAAGCTGGACGATCGTCGGGTAAGATTTAAGCGTCCGGTGGCTTTACGGGATTTAATCAAACCGGAACGGCTAGCTATTGACCCTTACAGAACTCAGTATGGCCCTTCTAACAAACCATTAGTTATTTTGGGGATGTTGGCGGGTTTAGGAGCTATTATTGTACCTGCTTACTTAGCTTTTTCTCTGGTGTCAAACACTTTGCATAATTCGGGTAGGAGTTTTACTCAACCTGCGGGTGTTTCTACTCCTAGATCGCTAGAACCTGTGGATTGATGAAAGAAGGCAGAAGGAAAGAAGGAAAGAATATTTTTATATTCAGCTTTTAATAACTTTTCAACTGCTCAATAATTGCTACCAGATTAGTTTGTTATTGGTCATTGGTCGATCGTTAAATGTTAGTTGTTTATTTGGGCAGATTATCAGTAAATATAACTAATAAACAATGACCAATGACTAATGATAACTGATTAAAGAATTTGTGATAAAAATTGACGGGTACGTTCTTCTTGGGGACGTTGGAAAAATTCGTTGGGGGTGGCTTCTTCTACTATTAAACCTGCATCCATTAGGATTACGCGATCGGCTACTTCACGGGCAAATCCTACTTCGTGGGTAACGACTACCATTGTCATTCCGCTTTGGGCGAGGGTTCGCATCACATCAAGTACTTCTCGCACCATTTCTGGATCTAGTGCTGATGTGGGTTCGTCGAATAACATGATTTTAGGCTGCATGGCTAGGGCGCGTGCGATCGCAACTCGTTGTTGTTGTCCTCCTGAAAGCTGTGCGGGATATTTGTTTGCTTGTTGCAAAATTCCGACTCTTTCTAATAGTTGTATTGCCGTTTCTTCGGCTTGTTTTTGCGATCGTTTCCTTACCCAAATGGGTGCTAAGGTAATGTTTTGCAGGACAGTTAAATGAGGGAATAGGTTAAATTGTTGAAATACCATTCCTACTTCCCGGCGAATTGTATCAATATTTCGGGTGTTATTATTGAGGGTAATTCCGTCGATTTCGATGCGTCCTTTTTGGTATTCTTCTAAGGCGTTGAACGTGCGAATAAAGGTGGATTTGCCGGAACCTGATGGCCCCATTAATACGACTACTTCGCCTTTGTTGACGGTGAAATTAACGCCTTTAAGGACGTGAAATTGACCGTAGTATTTGTGAACGTTTTGGGCGATGATGATCGGGTTTTGTTCTGGCATTTTGATTGACCTCTGGAGAATTAAATTTTAACCGCAAATGAACGCAGATGAACGCAGATGTAAATCTAGATTTTCTGTTGGATGTAATAACTTTTTTTAAACGCAGATGAATGCAGATGTTGGCGAAACATTACCGTTAGCGCTAGGGTACGCAGATAAACGCAGATGTGGATATAAATTTTGTGTATGATGTGTGAGCTTTTTTTAACCATAAATAAACACAGATGGGGATATTTGATTTTACGAAATCTCTACTTAATACTCCTTTTTCTGTTCTCTGTATTCTCTGCGTCCTCTGCGGTTCAATATTCTTTTATCTTTGCTTTTATTAAATTTGAAGTTAATGCTTTTGAAGAGATGAAATTCTAAATATTGGCAACTTTCGCTTGCGGATGTGGGTGAATCGGTAGTTCAATAAAAAACTTGGCTCCTTCACCTGGGGAAGAAATACACTCCAAATTACCGCCATGTTTTTCTACCACAATTTGGTAACTAATTGACATCCCTAACCCAGTGCCAACCCCAACAGTTTTAGTAGTGAAAAATGGATCGAACAAGCGCGAACGAGTGTCTTCTGTCATTCCTGGGCCATTATCGCTAATTTCAATCCTTACCATCTTGCCGTCATCTATATATTTTGTAATTATCCAAATTTTTGGAGATTCTACTAAATCCTTCCGAATCCCTTCTTCTAAAGCGTCAATAGCATTTGTGAGAATATTTAAAAATACTTGATTCATCTGTCCGGCTAAACACTCAACTTTTGGTAAATTACTATATTCTTTAATTACTTGAATTTCTACTAGCTGCTGAGATTTGCCTGTCACTTGAACCAATTTAGCTTTCAATCGATTAGCCAAAATCATTAAGGTGGACTCAAGACCTTCGTGCAAATCAACTTCCTTCATTTCCGCTTCGTCAAGCCTTGAAAAATTTCGCAAACTCTGAACAATTTCCCTAATTCGCACGGCTCCCACTTTCATTGAACTTAGCAATTTAGGCAAGTCTTCTGAGAGGAAATCAAGTTCTATTTCTTCAATTGCTTCATTGACTTTAGGAGTAGGTCGGGGATACTCATACTGATAAAGTTTGATTAGACTTAGCAATGAGTTGGTGTACTCTTGTGCATGAACTAAATTGCCATAGATGAAGTTAACGGGATTGTTAATTTCGTGAGCTACTCCCGCTACAAGTTGACCTAAAGAAGACATTTTTTCGCTTTGTAATAACTGAGATTGAGTGCGTCGTAATTCTTGGAGAAGTTTCTCCAGCTCTTGAGCTTGTTGCCTAAATTTGGCTTCGCTTTCAGTTAAAGCTTGTTCGGCTAATTTACGAGAGGTAATATCGTTGTTAATTTCCAAAAAGCTTGTTGGTGAGCCATTTTCATCAAATTGTAATGTCCACCGGGACGCAACTGTAACTAATGTACCGTCTTTTTTGGTATGAATTAGCTCTCCTTCCCATCGTCCTTGTTGGAGGAATTTTGCTTTTATTTGTGGGAACGGTTCGGGAAACACTGTTTGCAAAAAGGTGTGGATGTATTGACCTTGAACAAAATCTTTTTTAAAGCCGTAAAACTGCTCGGCTCCTTGATTCCAATAGCTAATTTTGTCATCAATGTCACGAATTATAATGCTGTCAGTCGCTAAATCAAGCATCTGTGCGTGTTTTTCTAGAGCTTGATTGCTATTTTTTAAAGCAGCTGTACGTTCTTCGACTCTTTGTTCAAGTTCAGCATTCAAGCGAAGAATTTCATTTTCAGCTGCTTGACGCGATTTCATTTCCCGGTAAATCAGGTAGTAGACTAGGGAGAGAATGCTAAAGTTTAACAATATAGTTATGGCAATAATTGTGAGTGTACTAGCAGCACTTTGTTGAGAAGCAAGATTTCGTATTTTCAATAATCTGTCTTCTTCAACTTTCATCAGATCGATTCTTTTACGAATCTTATCCATCAGCTGCTTACCTTCATTTGTCCGTACTACTTGTAAAGCTGCATTGAATCCCCGATTTTTACGCAATGTAATGGTTTGTTGAATTTCTGCTAATTTTTGGTCAATCAACGGTTTTAAATTGTTCACCTGTTGCTGTTGATTGGGATTGTCTGATGTTAATTTTCTAAGCTCCTGAATTTCTTTGTTCAATTTCGGCAAAGCTGTGTAGTAAGGAGTTAAATAAATGTCTTCTCCAGTCAGGAGATAACCCCGCTGACCTGTTTCGGCATCTTTGAGTTCAGAGAGTACTTCCTCAAGTTTGACTAGAACGACTTTTGTATGTAGCTCTTTTGCTGAGGCTTCTGTAAGCCGATTAGCACTGTTGTAAGCGGCTACAGAAGCTATAATCAGGAGAGCTGATGCGAAGCCAAAACCTGCAATAACTTTTTGTTGTACGGACAGGAGCATGAAGTCTCCTTACTCAAGCTAGATTGCGAACATGATAGCATCGCTATGTTTTTTCTTTGGCTTGAAATTGTGTCAATATATATAGCAGAAGGCAGAGGGCAGAGGGCTTCCGTGAGCGTCAGCCGAACGGCAGAAGAGAAAAGTCCTAAAAACAAGGGTTATAGCTCTTAATACTGCCTTAACCGCCAAGGCGGTTGCTATAATAAAAAAGTAAAATTTTATGAAATACTGGCAATAATTCTTAAGTTATTTTAATTTTTAAATAAGAATTTTTTACTGCATTGATAAACTGTCTCGCATCTAAATTAGTTATTGAGGTTGCTGGTTCGCTATAAGGATCTCTCGGAGCAGGGGAGAAAATTATAAATATTTTCTTCGGCTTCCCCGCAATCTAATTTAAATGGGAAACAGCTAATTGCTAGTATCAATAAAGTAGTCTACTCCACAGTGTTTATTCCACACTTAAAACTTAACGCTGTCCTACACCTAATTGCTTTTCTAACTTTCTACTCGCTAAAGACATTGAATAACAAAATACCCAATAAATCATTCCCACAAATAAGTAAACTTCGGCATATTTTCCGAGAAATTCAGGTTGCGCTAAGATCGATCGCGCTATCCCCGTCAATTCCAACAAGGCAAAAATTGCTAACAAAGATGTATCTTTAAATAACCCAATTAATTGCCCAACAATTGACGGAATTGCTACTTTCAATGCTTGGGGTAAAACAATTAATGAGGTAATTAAAACCGGATTTAATCCTAATGCTTTGGCTGCTTCTTTTTGTCCGCGAGGAATTGCTTGTAATCCGCCTCGGACGTTTTCTGCCATATATGCGGCGCTAAATAGGGTTAAACCTGCGATCGCTCTTACCACCCGATCCAATCTAACATCAGATGGCAAAAACAAAGGTAACATTACTTGTGCCATAAACAAAATACCAATTAACGGTAATCCCCGAATTAATTCAATGTAAATAATACTGAATATTCGCACTACTGGCAGGTCGCTTTGTCTACCTAAAGCTAGTAAAATACCTAAAGGCAATGAAAGCACAATACTCACAATCGCTAATAATAAAGTTAATAATAAACCCGTCCAGAGGTCGCTACTAACTGGTGTTAATCCGAATCCTCCACCGATTAACCACATCACAATCGGAAAAGATAGCGTCCAAATTAAGGGAAGCCAACTGGTGATTTGAGTTAGAAAACGTTTAGTTAATGCTCCCCAAGTTAAAATAGAAAGGGCAATAATAATTCCGACTATTGTCCAAATTCGCCAAGTTAAATCAATGGGATAACGTCCAACTAAAAACAGGCGTAAATTTGTGGTGACAACTGTCCATTGTGCTTGGGTAAATACCCAATATAAAAAGTTTTTTCCCAAACTATATATTATACAAAGGCATATTAGAGTTAATAAACTGTTGTACCAGGTGTTAAACAGGTTTTTTAGTAACCAGTTAAGAGTTCTGCTTCTAATTCTTAAGGGTGGAGGATTATTGGCATCATTCATATTCGCTAAGATTTGAAGAATGTTATAATATGATGCTTAATAGAGCATAGTTTATTATCGGATAATCTCCTTTAGCTTTCAAGGCTTAATACAAATCTTATGGCAGAATTACCGGAAGAAGCTCTAAACATTGCTTTTAACTTGGAAAAACGACTGCTGCAAATTACTTATCAAGCTAGTAATTTGGGATTTAGGATTTGGGAAGAGTTTGGGGAAACAAATGCAACTATTGCTGATTTAGATCTGCTACAAAACGTTACCGAACAAGCTAGGGCTAATTATACAAAGCTTACTAAACAGTTGTTTGAAATTGCGGCTTCTCGATCGAAGTCTAATTTGATGACGATCGATTCCCTATTTCACTATTGTCACTCCATTGAAACAAATATTAGTGGCTTAGAATTGACGATCGCACAAGTCAAAAGCAATCAACAATTATGATCCTTTTAGTTAATCCTCCTATCTTTCTTTGATTTGAATCCGACGATTATAAATATTTAAAAGCAGGGAAATCGTTAAACTAATTGTAAGATATGTTATGATGATAATTACAATAACTTCTACGGCTCGTCCAGTAATGTTATTGGTGGTGGAAGCGATCGCATAAATGTCAGGAAAGCCGATCGCAATTGCTAAACTAGAATTTTTCGCTAAATTTAAATACTGACTGGTTAACGGGGGAATAATTACTCTCAAAGCTTGGGGAAAAACTACTAACCGCATTACTTGAAAGGGTTTTAATCCTAGCGATCGCGCTGCTTCCCATTGTCCTTTTGGTACTGCTTGTATTCCACCCCGAATAATTTCGGCAATAAAAGCACCTGTATATAAAGTTAAACCTAAAATTAAAGTTAAAAATTCTGGGTAAAGTGCAGTTCCTCCCGGAAGTTGTAAACCGCGATTTGATAAGGAAAATATGCCAAAGAAGGAGATAGAATTTCCTGGTTGGGGTAACTTCAGGAAAAAGGCAAAATACCAAAATAAAAGTTGCAATAATAAAGGAATATTGCGGATAATTTCGACATAAATTATTGCCAAGTTTCGGACTAACCAATTATCAGAAAGTCGCGCTACTCCGACAATAACTCCAACAATACTTGCTGAAACTAGACCGATCGCCATTACCCGCAACGTATTGATTAAACCAACAAATAAAGCAGCGGCGAAAGTATCAGTAGATTTATAAGTAACAATTTTTTCCCCAATATCAAATCCAGCTTGTAAATTCAGGAAATCAAACCCAAACTGCAAACCTAATTGTTGCAAATTTTCTGTAAAATTTCTCCATAAAAATATAGCTAGAATTACTACTAGCAGGATTAACAATATTTGTCCAAACCAACGCCAAAAACGGCTATTATTCCACATAAATAAGGCTTTAGCGAAAAGGAGGAGCAAAAAGTAAGCCTTTTTTTGTCCACAGGTTGTTTAGACCTCGGTCTAACTTTAAGGCTGTATTTGGCCCTAAGTTACGGTTATAAATTTCGCCGTAGTTACCTACAGATTTAATAATTCGCACCGTAAAATCATTAGTTAAACCTAGACCTTTACCTAAACTTCCTTCTACTCCTAAGAACCTACGGAATAGAGGGTCATTACTACGGGTTAATTGCGTAACATTTTTAGAATTTACACCTAATTCTTCAGCTTCAATTAAGGTGTAAACTACCCATCTGACAATGTTAACCCAACGAACGTCTCCTTCAGCTACTGCGGGTGCTAATGGTTCTTTCGACATTACCACACTTAAGATTTCATGATCTTGAGGTTTTGGTAATGCCGTGCGACGGGAAAGTAACTGCGATCGATCGGAGGTTACCGCATCACAACGACCTTCTGCATAAGCAGTATAAGCTGTATTTACATCTTCAAAAACTACAGGTTGATAAGGTAGTCCTCGACGACGCATTTGATCGGCAAGGTTTTGTTCGTTAGTTGTACCTGTTTGAGTACAAATTGGTTTACCTTTAAGGTCTTCAAGTTTTTTGAAGCCACTATTTTTTCGCACCATTATGCCTTGTCCGTCGTAAAAAATAACGGGTGCAAACTCCATTTTTACAGAAGTATCTCTTCCCAAAGTCCAAGTAGTATTCCGACTAAGAACGTCTACTTCGCCTGTTTGGACGGCGGTAAATCTTTCTTTGGCGTTCAAGTTGCGGAATTGTACGGCGTTAGGATTGTTAAATATAGCAGCTGCGATCGCTCGACAAATATCAACATCTAATCCAGCATATCTACCATCTGCACGAACAAAACTAAAACCTGGCAATTCCCCACTCACACCACAAATTAATTTGCCACGATTTTTTACGGTTTCTAACCGACTTTTAACCTGTTGTGGAGCACTCGCATTTTCTGAAACGACGGTTTTTCTTGATTCCCCACTACAACTGATTAGGGTCAAGAATATTGGTATTGTGGTTAGTATACTGCAACACCATTTAGGCATATATTTTGTGCTAATTTTTTCCCTTCCCCTTCCCTGTTAACTGTGAGTAAGTGAGACAAATGTAACCTAATTTACTATTAGTGACTTTCTTGCCAACCAGATTGACGCTCTTGGGCTAAATCACGAATCAGCGTTAATTTTGAGTGCAAGTAGTCGCTTAAAACATCTGCATCGTTACTGCTCAAAGAACCTTGATTTTTCAACTGTTTCAGCAGCCATTGGACTAAACTAGCGTCATCCAGCTTTAGTAGGATATTTGATTGAGTATCTTCAATCAAAGACCAAATTTGGCGGAGCATATTTGGAGTCATGGAATCTCCTCTTAATTATTGCTTTATGTTTTAAGATAGCCAATAATTGTCATACCAAACAGTAGATAACACAAGTTGAAACAAGATTTACAAAACGCTTAATAAATCGAACAATATCTTGATTAGAAGTGAGTCAGCACTTATGGAATACTGTCTCAATCCCTAGAAGCTATATCAGATGGAGAATAGGGAACTCGAATCCCTGACCTCTGCGGTGCGATCGCAGCGCTCTACCAACTGAGCTAATTCCCCATTTATGTAGGTTTTTGGCGATTCCAAGTCTTTTAGCGACGAGTAAACGACTTTTAATCATCAAAAACTTATTTTAACATTCTGTGACGCTTGGTTGAAAATTTTCTTGAGAAAACACTTGCTGGATGCGTTCCAATTCCAAATCCCAAAAATAATCCACAGTCCAATTAGCTTGTCGTTGGATTATATGAAATGGGTAGGTATTTGCTACTCCTACCACCTGCATTCCCGCACGTTTAGCAGCAGTAATTCCGGCTGGGGTATCTTCAATAGCTAAACATTCTGAGGGTTGCAGGTCAAGATTTTCAAATTCCTGATTTAATAATTCGATCGCCAATAAGTAGCCATCTGGTTCTGGTTTACTAACTTTCAAATCATCGCTGGAAGCAATGACAGAAAAGTATTGCGCCAAGTTAGCCCGACTTAATACTACTTCGACTTCCGATTGCAGTGCCCCAGTCACTACGCCAATTTTCAGATTAGCTGCTTGTAATTTGCGAATAAATTCTTCCAAACCGGGATAAATAGGCAATTCCGACATTTCAGCGATGCGTTCTTGGTAAGCTTGAGCTTTGCGGGAAATTAGCTGATTGAGGTAACTTTCTGTAAGTACTCGACCTCGACGGGAGAAAAGGTCGCTAAGACAAGCGCGATCGCTTCTTCCCAAACAAAATTTGCGAAATTCGCCCCGTTTCGGTCGCAGATTCTCTGCAATTAAAATCCGATCGATCAGTTGCTCATGAATTGGCTCATCGTTGATGATGATGCCGTTAAAATCAAACAAAACTGCCTTAAGCGCCATTCGATTTTAGATTTTAGATTGTTTCCTTTCAAAGACTTAAGTCATAGAGTAACTCAAGTTGTTGCTGACAAATAGAGTCAGTTAGATCCCCCCTAGCTCCCCTTGCTAAGAGGGGAACCTGATGCAAAGTCCACCCTAGCAAGGGGGGAACCAAATTCAAAGTCCCCCTTAGCAAGAGGGATAATGGGGGATCGCCTACGGCACGCTACGCGAACGAAAACGTCTGAACTCATAACTAGTAAGTTCCACGAATATCAAAAGCTGGTGCAGGAATTGCTGAGAAATCACCGCCTATTTCCTGGTAGGAAGGCTTTGTCGCATTGATTTCTACACCTGGGATAGGTTTCATCCCGCGACTAACTTGATTCACCCACCAATGCTCGTGTGTTTCCACTGCTTCAAAGCCCGCTGCACCCATCCAAGCGTCAACATTTCCCGCCGCATAAGCTTTAATGTAAGGTTCTTCAAAAATTTCCGTCAACCATTCGGTTTGGCGCAAGGTTTTCTGATTTCCATCGAGAATTAAAACTTGTCCTCCGGGAACTAATAACCGGAAGCTTTCCCGCAAAATGGCTTGAGAAACTGCTGGGGGAGTTTCGTGAAACAGTAAAGATGCTGTCACTACGTCAAAGGATGCGTTGGGAAAACCTGTGTGTTCGGCGTTTCCGTGTCGCAATTGAATCCGAAGTCCGGCTTGTTTGGCTTTGCGATCGGCCATAAATAGCATATAAGGCGACAAGTCTAAACCAATAACTTCGGCTTCGGGAAATCCTTGTTTGAGTAAAACGGTTGTGGAACCTGTACCACAGCCTAAGTCTAAAATTCTTCTGGGTTTTCCGCCAATGCGATCGACTAACCCCTGTCTCACCCAAGTTTCATTCGGTGGTAAAACATACTGAGTTATCGGATCGTAGGAAACCGAAGCGCCAGGGTTGAGATAGCCGCCTTTGATTCCGTGAAAGTTCTGGCTGCTGTAATATTCGGGATATTCTAAATTTGGTTGGCGGAAGCGATCGGCTTCTGCTTCCCAATCTACACTTTCATAAAAACGCTGTAGTCCCTGTTCGTCAATTAAGGGACGAATTATCGGTGCTAAAAAACGTTGCCAAAGTGTGTCTTTTGCGATCGGCATTGCTTTTCGTTAGCCTTTACTAAATTGCTTGACAATAGCTGAGATTATCTCCCTGTTTACAAATCTTAATAGATTGTTAGTCGATCGTGGTAGACATTCAATTTTAGATTTTCGATTTGATACCTTTTAAATGTAAAGACGTTGTATACAACGTCTTTACATTTATTTAATGCCGCTTACAGACTGGACAAAACTCGAATCTTTATGTAACATTGTAGTATACGTAATTCAAAACCCCCAAACTCTCGCCTTTTGTTAGGATCGAGATGAGTTTTTCTGCATTTTTGTCCTTATTAAATTAGTAATTTATGCCTTACGAAAAACTAGAAATTTCTACAACATCACCTGTGCTTTCTTGGGCGAATCATGAACTAAGTTCTGATGAAACCAAGATGGCGAAAAATGTTGCATCTTTGCCATTTGTGTTTAAGCACGTAGCATTAATGCCTGATGTTCATTTAGGAAAAGGAGCATTAGTTGGTTCAGTAATTGCGACTAAAGATGCGATTATGCCTGCTGCTGTCGGGGTCGATATTGGTTGCGGGATGATGGCTATTAAAACACCATTTACCGCCGAACAATTGGAAGGAAAATTGAAGAAAATTCGCCTCGATATTGAAGCAGCAATTCCTGTAGGATTCGAGGAAAATAAAGAAGTTGAAAAAGCCGTCAGTAATTGGCAAGGTTGGCAAGATTTCAAGGATTTACATTCAGGCGTACAACGCTTAGAAAGTAAAGCCATAAAACAATTAGGTTCTCTCGGTGGGGGTAAAAGATTGCCCCTTACTGTAGTAATATAGTAATCAAAACTCGTCCAAATCGGTGAAGGCTGAGAATGAGTAAATCTTTATATGATTTACTTGCTAATACCGAGGGAAGCGGTAAAACGCCCCGTAGAGAGCAGAGGGACTTGGGCATCCTAATTAATTAGGATGAAGGTGTGCTCCGAACTATACCGAAGAGGAAGGTATAGAACCAAGCAGAAATGTCTTGGTCGATTGCAACTTTGATCGATGATATTGTGGAGTAATGGAAACCACTAATATCAGTCTTGAATTACCCGCTTATGCCTACTTGTTTGGTTTCATTCAAAGTGATGGTCATCTATACAACAATACTCGCAATCGAGGTAGGTTAAGTATAGAGGTCAGCAAGATAGATGAAGAAATATTGTGGGCATTCAACAATCTCATACCGTTTAATTCTTCCATTACTGAGCGTGTGCGTAAAACTAACTTTAGTAGCCAGCATACATCAGTTATTTGGAGGGTTTACGATAAACGATTTCGAGATTATCTTGAATCTTGGGGTTTACCGAATGGTAGTAAATCAAAGTTAATTCAACTACCTAGTTGTAGCTTTTCTAAAGTGGATTACTTTAGAGGTTTGATAGATGGGGATGGCTCACTGGGAATGACTTCTAAAAACTTTCCCTTCCTATCTTTGGTTACTTGTAGCTCACACATTGCTGTTGAGTATCTAGAATTAATTAAACAGATTACGGGCAAAACCAAAACCTCTAATAAAAACACGAGAGATCAAGTTTACAACATAGTTGTTTACAAGGAAGATGCTCAACTTTTAACAAGTCACTTGTACTACAACTGTTGTCTAGCTTTACCTAGAAAGCTAACTAAAGCTATTGAAGTACTGAGTTGGAGTCGTCCTCCTGATATGAAACGGGTGAACAAGAAATTTTGGACACCTGAAGAAGATCAGTTTATTACTACCCATTCGATCGAGCATTCGATGAAGGTGCTAGGTAGAAGTCAAAGCAGTATTGAACTCAGACTGTGGAGACTGAAAAAACTTAGCAAGCAATTAGTAACAAATTGAATCACTTTATCGAAGTTTGTCTAGACACAGAAAACCAAGTTTGGCTAATGTTACATTCTGGTTCCCGTCACATTGGAAATATGTTAGCTCAGAATCATATTGATACTGGGAAAGATTTAACCAAATTGGCAAACATTAAATTACCAGATCCAGATTTAGCTTATTTTGTAGCGGGAACACCGGAATTTGCTGCTTACTGGCACGATTTACAATGGGCGCAAAATTACGCTCGTTATAATCGTGATGTGATGATGACGCGAGTTAAGCGAATTGTGGAAAAACATTTAGCTGGCGGAAAGCAAACTAAAGCTTTATTGGAGGTGAATTGTCATCACAATTATGCGGAAAAAGAAGTGCATTTTGGTGAGGAAGTTTACGTTACTCGCAAAGGTGCCGTAAGAGCAAAAGAGGAAGATTACGGGATTATTCCTGGTTCGATGGGAGCAAAATCTTTCATCGTTAAAGGGAAGGGTAATCATGAAAGTTATTGTTCCTGCTCGCATGGTGCAGGGCGGTTATTGTCTCGAAATAAGGCAAAGAATATCTACACTTTGGATGATTTGATCGCTCAAACTCAAGGTGTTGAATGTCGCAAAGATACGGGAGTTTTAGATGAAATTCCTGGGGCTTATAAGCCGATCGAACAAGTGATGGCAAATCAATCTGATTTGGTGGAAGTTGTAGCGACTTTGAAACAAGTCCTTTGCGTAAAAGGTTAATCAGTTCGTTGTACCCACTTCAGTGGGTGCAGCGCTGAAGCGCTTACAACGGACTTTTTTCTAGGGTTTTACTCAACCAATTTTTAACTATATGTGTTGCTAAACAATCATCTTCGTTGTAGGTGACAATCTTTTCTAAAAAAGTTCGATCGCCTGTCTTCAACCATTCATCATACCAACAAATTGCTTGGGAACCTGTGGCTGAAGGATTGCGCCAATTAAAACCTAGCCAACGTGCGATCGCTTTTAATGAATAACTTTCGGTTGGCAAAGTTACTGCTTGGGTGACTTTTTCATGTACATCGACTAAGCGATTTAACAAAGGTTTCCATAAGTGGGTTGGTGTTTGATAGCGTTTAGCTAATTCTTTAACCATAGATACTTCATAATCACAAAAATGAAAAATTGGTGCTTGTGGGTAATCCCAAACTAAATTTAAAAATTGCTGCCAAGTCGCCGCTTCTTCTGAAAAATCCTCTGCCAATAAAGGATAAAATTTTTCCGTTTGAGCTTTTTTATCTACAAGTAAAACACCTAAAAGGTAGGCAAAATCTATTTCTGGTTGAGATTCAATATCAAAATACAGTTCAATATCTGAAGTTGGTAAATTTATGGCTAAATTTGAATTAAAAATTATTTGATTGTTTAGGTTTGCTTGGGATTGCCGTAATAATTGTTCGGTGATTTCCTTACCAAAAACTGGTTCTAAATCAGCAAAGTTCGCATTGGCTAAAGAAGCCACTGTATTGATATTAACTTGCTGCAAATAACTATAGCGACTGGGAGTAACTCCTGGTAAAAGCGAGAGATGTTCTTGAGATTTGGCTATGCCATAACAAGAACTATACCAATGACAAAGATTGCACTTTTGCCGGGAAATAAATACTTCTGGGGTTTCACTTTGCTGTAAAGTTTGACTGCATTCTTGGAAAATTGTCTGCATTTGCGGTAGCCAATTTTCCAACGATACAAAATAGGGTTTTCTTTCGCGTAAAATTAACCAAGCAGCGGGGGGTTTTACTCCTTGTGTTACAGTTAAAACTTGGGCGTGAAATGCGGCACTAATTTTATATTCTTGCTTGGGACGTTTTCCTAATTCAATTTGTACTGGAATGTAACACCAATTTCCGAAAATCGAATTTCCTGGTTGTTTTACTAATAAATCGGGAAAACTTAGTATGGTAATGGGTACTGGTGACTGATAATTGGGAAAATAATTTTCGTTTACCTCGGTAATTAAAACTCCTTTGTAAATTCGCTCGACACCCTGACGCATTAATGTTAAAGTAGCCTGTGCGCCAGCTTGCCAATCTTTGTGCGGGTACTCTGGTTTGTGATATGTTTGTTCGCTGAGAACAATTTTTTGATGTGCTAGACGATCCTGTTGTAGTTTTAACTGAAAATCATTTGGCGGGTCTAGTTCTTGCTTGTTTCCATAAAGATCGAGAAACGCCCGTCGATGACAGCGTTGGTATTGCAGCAGCAGTTCAGCAGTTATGAGCATTATTTTAAACTATGGAAGATTTTTTGTAGCGGATTTGCGATCGCTAACTCTAAAGTAAGTTATACAGCCTACTATTATTTTAAATCTAATATATCCAATTTGAACTTGTGAGGAGAAAGTGGAATTTAATTATGTACACACTTGGGAAGAAAACAATTTCATTATCAAAGCCTTTGTCTTAGATCAAATTGCCTCACCTGACACTTTTAACGTCAGCGTTAGCGCCGAAGACGAAATGTTTTTGTATCAGCGAAATGTTATTTATGGGGATAAAAATCGAGCTTTGCTGGAGTATTTCAGATCGGGAAAGGAAGTAATCGACAGAATTACTACTATTATTAACTGGAAATTCCAAGGTTTTGAAAATGTTAATTCTTTCTTAGATTTTGCTTGCGGGTATGGCAGAATTACTCGCTATTTAGTCCAAAAGATGTCAACAGAAAAAATTTGGGTGTCGGATATTTATGCTGAAGCAGTGGAATTCCAAAAACTGCAATTTGGGGTGAATGGGATTGTTTCAGTCATTAATCCAAACGACTATCCGGTAGAGAGAAAGTATGATTGTATTTTTGTATTTTCTTTGTTCACCCATTTACCAGAAAAAAACTTTGTTTCTTGGTTAGAAAAACTATATAGTATGCTGTCTCCCAATGGCATATTAATATTTACCGTTCATGATGCGATCTTGATGCCACAAGAACAGGTAATGCCAGAATCAGGTATTTGTTTTTTACCTCAGAGTGAGAGTCGTTCTTTAAATAAAGATGAGTATGGATCGACTTGGGTGACAGAATCTTTTGTTGCTGATGCGATCGCTAAAGCTTCCCATGGCAAAGCACTATATCATCGCATAAAAAAAGGCTTATTAATTCAGGATTTGTATTTAGTCGTTAATGAACCAAAATTAGATTTTTCTTCTTTAAATATTGGGGTAAGACCAAGGGGTTTTGTTGATGTTTGTACTTACAGCAAACATGATGAGATTACCCTCAAAGGTTGGGCAGCAGATACCAGTTGGACTGATGAAATTAAAGAAATACAAGTTCTCTTAAATGGACAGTTGGTACAAAAATGTAAACCCTGTTATCCACGACCTGATGTGGTAGAATTCTTTAAAGATGAAAGGGCTTTGATGTCTGGTTGGACTTGTTCTTTCTATTTAGATCCTGCCACAGATATTTTCCAAGAATTGCTGATGGTGAAGATGATTTGCGGCAACAATGTAGAAAGAGTGCTGCTGATTAACTTTATTGCAGCTACCTTGCAAGATTTACAAGTTTAAATACATCCCTATGAATAGCATTTTCCCCACATTAACTTCATTAGAACAATTTCGCCAACAATTTCCAGCTTTAGCAAGTAAAGCTTATTTTAATTATGGCGGTCAAGGCCCAATGCCACAAGTAGCATTGGAGGCAATTTTTCAAGCATTTCAGTATATACAAAATTCCGGGCCTTTTTCTCAGGAAGCTGATGCTTGGATCGGGCAAAAATCGCAGCAAACTAGGGAAGCGATCGCTAAAGAATTAAATGTCTCACCTGCAACTATTACTTTAACTGAAGATGTTACTGTAGGGTGCAATATTGGATTATGGGGAATTGATTGGCAAGCTGGCGATCGCTTACTTCTCTCTGATTGCGAACACCCTGGAATTGTGGCAGCTATTGGGGAAATTAAACGCAGATTTGGTATTGAAATTGATAGCTGTAATCTGTTAGAAACTGTGAATGGTGGAGATTTGCTAGAGGCGATCGCCAAACACTTAAAACCTAACACCAAACTAGTAGTATTAAGTCACGTTATTTGGAACACTGGACAAGTTTTACCTTTAACTGAAATTGTACAAGCTTGTCGGCAAAATTCCCCTGAAACCAAAGTTTTAATTGATGCCGCCCAATCAGTCGGAATGTTACCTTTAAATTTGGCAGAAACAGGCGTTGATTTTTACGCTTTTACAGGTCATAAATGGTTATGTGGGCCAGAAGGTGTGGGCGGGTTTTATGTAAACCCAGAAAGTTTAGAAAGGTTACATCCTACTTTTATTGGTTGGCGGGGAATTATTAGTAGTAAAATAGGAGAATCTACTACTTGGAAACCTGATGGAAAACGCTTTGAAGTTGCCACTTCCGCCTATCCATTATATTGTGGATTAACCGCAGCAATTAATATTCATCAATCGCTCGCTTCTCCCGCAGAACGCTATCAGCAAATTTGCCATTTAAGCAAGTATCTTTGGGAAAAGTTAAGCGAACTTCCAGATGTTAATTGTTTGTTGAAGTCTCCACCTGAGTCTGGCTTAGTCTCTTTTCAAGTTACAGGGGTTTCCCATCAGGAATTAGTACAAAGTTTGGAAAAGCAAGGTTTTCAGATTCGCACTTTGCGTTATCCTGATTGTGTCCGCGCTTGTGTTCATTACTTTACTTTGCCTTCAGAAATCGATCGGTTGGTGAAGGAAATTGGGAAATTTAACCGCAGATGTAGGCGATAGCCTTCCCGTAGGGTACGCAGATAAACGCAGATGTTAGCGTTAATTTTGGGTGGGTGGTTAATATTGTTTTTAACCACAGATATCCACAGATATCCACAGATAAACACAGATGTTAGCGTTAGTTTTTGGTGGGGTGGTTAATGTTTTTTTAATGTAAGTTTGGGTGTGCTTTTACCAAATTAATTATTTTTATGGTATCCTAATATAATGGAAATCTGTGCGCTCATATATACTGAATTTTCAATTAAAAATCTTTGATGACTTCCAGACCAAGCATATACATTTCTATCACTAATCACGGTTTTGGTCATGCAGCTAGAACCGCTTCTGTTGCAGCCGAAATTCAAAAGTTAAATCCAGAAATATTACTAATATTGGTAACAACTGCGCCTCGTTGGTTGTTGGAATCTTATATTCCGGGAGATTTTATTCATCGTCCTCGCGGATTTGATATTGGTGTGATTCAATTTGATAGCATCAATATGGATCTAGAAGCGACTTTGCAAAAACTCAGAGAAATTAGGGAAAAACAGCGATCGATAATTGCAGGCGAAGTCAGTTTTATTCAGCAAAATCGCGTGAGTTTGATGTTAGCTGATATTCCCCCACTCGCACCAGTAATCGCAAAAACTGCGGGGATTCCTTGTTGGATAATTAGTAATTTTGGTTGGGATTTTATTTATAGTGCTTGGGGAGGAGAATTTGTTGAAATAGCGGATTGGATTCATGATTGTTTTAGTCAATGCGATCGCCTTTTTCGCCTTCCCATGCACGAACCAATGAGTGCATTTCCAATTATAGAAGATCGTGGTTTAACCGGAGGTACTCCCCGCTACAACTCAGAAGAATTACGCGACAAATTTGGCATTAATAGCCCAAAAGAAAAAACTATTTTACTCAGCTTTGGTGGTCTAGGATTACAACAAATTCCCTATCAAAATATTCAGCAATTTCCTGATTGGACATTTATCATGTTCGATCGTCTTGCGCCCGATTATCCTAATATAATTAAAATCACCGAACATAACTATCGCCCCATAGATTTTATGCCTATCTGTGGCAGAGTAATTTCTAAACCTGGATTTAGCACTTTTTCCGAAGCATTAAGGTTAAATACTCCCATTGTTACTTTAACCAGAGAAGGTTTTGCGGAATCACCATTATTATTAGAAGGCATTCAAAATTACAGCTACCATCAAATTATTAAGCCTGGGGAATTTTTCGAGAGTGAATGGGCATTTTTACGGCAAGATTTACAACCACCCCGCCAATCAGAAAGTATGATTAAAAAAGATGGTACAGAATCGATCGCTCAAACCATAGTTAACTATTTTAAAACTAATTAATTCTATTTTCACAACTACCAACTACCAACTACCCACTACCCAAATAATCATGCCTCACTATCAAAAACTCTTGCAAATTAAAACCGCAGGCAAATCATTATATAAAATTACTTCTAAAATAGAATCAGTAGTTGCTGAATCTGGCATAGAAACCGGACTTTGTACGCTGTTTTTGCGCCATACTTCTGCGAGTTTAATTATTCAAGAAAACGCCGATCCAGATGTATTAACAGATTTATCTAACTTCTTTGCTAAATTAGTACCCGAAGATAATCGCTTGTATATTCATACTACCGAAGGGTCAGATGATATGCCAGCGCATATTCGCACAGTTTTAACCAAAACTTCCGAACAAATCCCAATTTATCGGGGTAGGTTAGCGTTAGGAACTTGGCAAGGTATTTATATTTGGGAACATCGCCAAAGAAGTCATCAAAGGGAATTATTAGTGCATATTTCAGGGGATTAATAATTATTAAACCGCAGAGACGCAGAGGACGCAGAGAAGGAAAGAAGAGAGAGATTTATTATTTAGGTTGGAGTTCTTGGCGAAATTCTCGCAGGGCTTGTGTGTGATTGGTCAGGTTAATACAGCGGATGAGAAGAGGTACGTTTAAGTTGGGGAGAAGTTGCGACTGGGAAACATTTTCGTATTCTTCATTTCTCAGAACGTAAAATGATAATTGTCCGTCTTCCCAAAACCAAACTTCGGAAATTTTTAAGCGTTTGTAATTGTTCGTAATGAATTAGATATTTAGCTGATTTTAGCAAGTTTTAAATTAGGGCGATCGCCCACCTAAACATTAGATTAAGATAAAAGAGAAAAGGAGATGCTAAATCCTTTGTGAACATACGTTTTTTATTCTAAATCTGCAAGAGCGACTTTCAAGCAAGCGCGAACTTCCTTCCAGTCACGTTCTGACAAATGACCAATTAAAATTACGTTAGCGGATGGTGGTAGAGTAACTATAAAACTACGAAAAACAGAAGCGACTCTTAAACCTGCTGTTTCCCAATCTTGAAGTATATAATCAGTTACGCCTAAAGCATCTGTCTGGGTAGTTATAAGTCCAACTATTACATCTGGGCGGGTTGTATTGTAGGTAGCTGACGAGATAATTACAGCAGGACGACGTTTAATACCCGTGACACCAGGAAAATCTACTGTCACCACATCACCAGGATTAAACGACATTCTTAAATCTCCTCGTTTTCAGGAAAAAGGGTAGCTGCGTATTGCAAGGAAAAAGTTGTTATATCGATTTGATCTTGCTCAGTCCAAGTATCACTTTGCTCGACAATAGACAGATTTTTTTGCACCAAATCGTTGAGAATAAGAGTTGCTAATCGTAGTCGCTCAGTTGGTGAAAGGTTACAGACTATTTGATTGTAAACTTCTTGAACAGTGGTTGACATGGCAATTCCCCCTGCTTCTTATCTTAATGCGGAAGTTGGAGATTAGCTAGTCTAAAAAGGAACAGTGTGCATAAAAAAAAGAAGAAATGCTAACTCAAAAAAAGCTGCATTTCCTCCAAGTTTTATATTTACAATCAATGCTTATTCATCTGAACCTAAAATTTGTGGTACTTTGAAAAAGTCCCCATCTTGATCGGGAGCATTTTTCAGAATAGCTTCCCGTTCTGCAAAAGGGTTTAATTCATCTATTCTGGTTATATTACTCACATCAATTGCTCTAGTTGTTGGTTGAACATTGCTCACATCCAACTCGCTCAATTGTTGAAAATAATCTAACATACTGCCCATTTGGGTAGTAAATAATTCTTCTTCTTCTGGGGTTAATTCCAAACGGGCAAGTAAAGCAACTTTGTGGACTTGTTCGCGATCGATACTCATAATTTTGGTTTAATTGTTGATAGTCATTGAGATCCCTGACTTCTTCTATAAGTCGGGGATCTTAGCAAGATTAAAAGAATACGTCAATTTGCGATCGCCCAGTCGTCTTCAGCCAGTTTTGCGCTTCAATATAGTTATTCGGAGCAATGCGAATTGCTTCTCGCCAGTATTCAGCCGCTTTATCCAACAAAGCTTCTCCTTCTTCCGAATTTCCCGCTTCTTTCAACTTTTCTCCTTGGTAATGGTAAATTACGGCTATGTTATTTAAAGCTGAAGGGTGACGGGGGTTTAAGTCGATAGCTTGGTAATAGTATTCCAAAGCTTTTTCATGCTCACCATTGCTAGCATGAATTAACCCAATATTGTAAAGAATATAACTCTTATCGTAAGGGTCTTCTTCCAATTTCAAAGCTTCGTAGTAGTTGTCCAAAGCTTCGGCATATTCTCCATCCGCCTGCGCTGACATCCCATCACGGTAGTAAACAAAAGCTTCCTTTGCTTTTTTATTAGCAGGCAGAGCTTTGAGAATCATATCTGCCATGACGGTAAAAGTTTTGTCGATGAAATTATCGTTACGTTGTGATCTGGGCATATCTTTAAAGGTAGTTCCAATGGTTTGATTTTAGAGGCTCATTAGATAATTTAACGCCGATTCGCTAGGGTGGTTGTCAAGGGTAAAGGAAAGCTTTACCTTTACTCTTTAATCTTTAACCTTTAACTTTAGTAAATTTCCCCTTTGAGGTTCAAGCGAAAAATCTGCTGTATTTAATCATTTTTTCATTAAAACTCCTGGTTGGCGTTGGATTGGGAGAACATCCAACAGATCCATTTGGACACAATATTTCAAATCCTCATCGCAGTCCAAGCGCAGTAGGCGTTTCCCGTGACTGGCGTGGTGCATTAATTCTAGCAATCGGTCCTTCCACCGATCGAACAAAGAGACTGCGCCAACAACCTCATCATTGCCAGCGAGTTCATCAATTGGTAGTTTCAGTTCATCGATCAAACTTTGAGCGATCGCACCAGCGCAAGCAGTATCCTCTAAAGAAAAACTACCTTCCCAGCCCGATCCGACAATCCAGACAGTTTCCGGTTGCTCAGACAAAATATAATTCACCACAGCCCGACGATTGATAAAAGCGCCAGCCATAACAGCCGCAGCTTTTTGGACTCGTTCCAGAGAGCGTGTACCATTGGTAGTGCTAATAAACAAACGTCGTCCTTGGACTTGCTCAGGAGTGCAATCCAAAGGAGAATTACCCATATCAAAGCCAGCTACTTTTGCGCCTCCCCGTTCTCCGGCGCGAATCCGCTTTTCTGTAGGCCAAGCATCGCTTACTTGCATCAGTTTATCTAAGTCGCTGAAAACTTGCACCGCTTCAGCCCCCGCAGCCAAAGCTGTCACCATTGTAGTTGTAGCTCTTAAAACATCAATTGCGATCGCACAATCAGGAACTTCACTAGAAGGAGTGAGTTCGGGAGTATGGTAAATAAATAATTTCACAAGCCGCTGCTATCTGAATTATAACCGTTGAAAATGCAATTATATTATGTACGGTTACAAAAAACCAACATTAACCACCCCACCAAAATCTCACAATAACATCTGCGTTCATCTGCGTTCATCTGCATTCATCTGCGTTTGAAAAAAAGCATTATCCACCCAGCCAAAATCTCACATAAACATCTGTGTTCATCTGTGGTAAAAAACCACTAATTCCCCATAGTACCTCTAGTAACCCCCAACTGATTTTGCAACTTCAAATTCCGCCAAAGCTGAGAACCAGAAATTTCCCCAGATAACAATTGATGGTAACGATAAATAATCTCCTTAACTTGCTGAGGACTTTCATTAATGAACTCAACGCGAAAATTCCTTAACCCCAACTCAAGCAGACGTTGCACATATTCCGCCCCAGTTTGCGCCTTACCATTAAATACAGTATTGCGACAACCTGCATCAGCTTGTAAGATGTGTTCGGTGCCTGTGCGATCGCGCAATTTCACCTCATACTTTTCACAAGGACGACCACAATTAGTATAATCAGTTCCCTCGGAAAGAAAAGCACAAAAAACGCAATGTTCCATGTGAAACATGGGCATATATTGATGAATTGTCACCTCAAACCAATCAGTTGGACAACTAGCGAGTAAATCTTCTAATTGAGAAATATTTAGATCGTAAGAAGCAGTTAACCTTGACAAACCATAGCGATTTTTTAAGTAATCAGCCGTTAATCCATTAGCAAAATTTAAAGAGAAATCACCAATGCAAAGTTCTCCAGCAAAAAATTCCAATTGGTCATAATTTCGCACCAGATAACCATCAGCTTCACTAGCGCGAACTTGCTGCAAAATCCAATTTTCTCCTGGTTTGGTGATTCTTGGGGGGGCGACGAAAATTTTGGGTACTGGGTACTGGGTATTGGGAAATTCTCTGGCGATTTTTACTGCTGGTTGATAGTTTTTTGGGTTTTCAAATTCGCAGTATATTGTGGAAATACCTGATTCTAAAGCTGCTTGTAATTGTTCGAGGTTGCGGACTAAAACGATTAAGTTGGGATTGGTTAAACTTGAGGGTTCTTTGGTAGGTAATAACTCTGAGAGTTTAACGTTTGAGTTTAATTGCCAGCGTTTTGGTTGTTGGCGTAATTCTTCTAATTGAGTGACAAATTCTCGGCGTAAACGGTTTAACTCACTCACGGGTAACATCAAATCAGCATTGAGATGATTAGTCAGTTTTTCTAAGTAAAAAGGAGTATTGCCTAACCTTCCCAATTGTTCTTGTAAACGCTCATTTGTTAAAGGTTTGGTATGTGCTTCTACTAAGTTAATGGCAGATTCTACTTGGACAACGTTGCCTAATTCATCTGTGGCAATGATAATTAAAGGTTGATTGAGTTCGCCATGAATTTCTAATTTTAAATGGCGCTGAAATTGTGGAATTTCGCCGTTAAAACTTTGGCGTAATTGTTTATCTAATTCTGGATCGGAAGTTTTCCAAAGTTTGTCGCCAACTTGAACCCGTCGAAAGTTAATATCGCGTTTACCAAAGGTTAAAATTGTCTCTTTCCCCTTAGTTTCTACAGCATAAATTCTGCCGCCTTCTTCCTTTGTTTCGGGATGTCCGCTATCAAATACTACACCATCTCCGGGTTTAATTGGTGCTTGTAATTTGATTGATATTTTATCTGGAAAAATTTGGGTAACTTCGCCTAAGTAAACTCCCCGCTTTTTGCCGAAACGGGCATGAACTAATTCTTGATTGTTAATTCCTGCAAACCAACCTGTATAAAGTCCGCGAGAAAATGCCATTTCTAGGTTGTAGCGATCGATCGAATCTCCAACATTGTATATATTAGTCTTTTGGTCTTGATTCATAACATTTTGATCCCCCCTAGCCCCCCTTAATAAGGGGGGGACAGGATTCAAGTTTTCGCTCTTCAAAGTCCCCCTTATTAAGGGGGATTTAGGGGGATCTAATTCATTGTTCAAAGTCCCCCTTATTAAGGGGGATTTAGGGGGATCTAATTCATTGTTCAAAGTCCCCCTTGTTAAGGGGGATTTAGGGGGATCTAATTCATTGTTCAAAGTCCCCCTTATTAAGGGGGATTTAGGGGGATCAGATAATTGGGCGCTGATTCGATCTAATGCTTGGCGATAAACGCGAGTCACGTTGGCGACATATTCTGGCGCTTTCAATCGACCTTCGATTTTTAAAGAAGTTACCCCGGCTTTTACTAATTGGGGAAGTACATCTAATCCAGCTAAATCTTGGGGACTTAACAGGTATTTGCGATCGCCTAATTCCACCAATTTACCATCTGCGATTAATTCGTAAGGCATTCGACAAGCTTGAGCACATTCTCCCCGATTTGCCGATCGTCCTCCTAATGCTTCGCTAGTCAAACATTGCCCAGAATAAGCCACACATAAAGCGCCGTGAACGAAGACTTCTAAGGGGAGGGAAATTTGTTTTTCTTGGAGTTGTTTTTGGATTTTTTCGATTTCTTTTATCGAACATTCACGGGCGAGGACAACTAATTCGCAACCCAAGCTTTTCGCAAACTTTACTCCTGCTGTACTGGTAATAGTCATTTGGGTAGAAGCATGGATAGGAAAATCTGGGGAAAGGTGGCGAATTAAACGGCAAATTCCGATATCTTGAACGATGACTGCATCAACTCCAGCAGCAATTATTGTGCGAAGATATTGTTCTGCTTGAGTTAATTCTTGGGGAAAAATTAGGGTGTTGAGGGTAACGTAACCTTTGACTCCTCGCAGGTGCAAATATGCCATTAATTTGGGCAATTCCGCTGTGGTGATATTTTGCGCCCGCATTCTTGCATTAAATTGTTCTAAACCAAAATAAATGGCATCTGCGCCATTTTCAACTGCTGCTTTGGCACATTCCCAATTACCCGCAGGTGAGAGTAATTCGGGGATTTTAATGTTGGGTGTGGTGGATTTACGATCGGCTTTCATTGCGGAATATCTTAGGTAATAGGTGATGGCACTAACTGCTATTGTGTTGATTATTTGTTATAGCAGCAACCTGGACTTTAGATGGTAGCTGTTCTATCATGACAGCTATCAACACTTTTGGATTTTGATTCTATTCCTGATTTGCCAGTTTGGTTAGAAACTCATCGCCCCTAGATACACCTATTGTCTCGACTGTAACTTTCTAAGATTACCATAACACTGAAATTTGCTAAATGTGTTAGTGTTCTGTTGTAGCTGGGAATACTTGAGTTAGGTGTGATTAACCTAACTAAATATGGAACAACAAAATCTCTCGGAACTTGCTAAACAGGGAAATGCACAAGCGATCGCAACTTTCATGAATCGTTTCCTGCAACCCAAAGGTATTACAGCGAAAGCTGTCATGAAAAACGATTGCTTACAAATCATGCTGGAAGCTGCCCAAGTACCAAATCAACAGTTATTAGTTCCATTAATTAATAAGTGGATGAGCAATTTAGGGGCTGAATCTATTAAAAAAGTTAAGGTTTTTGGGCGAAAGACAGGCGAAGAATTTCCTGCTTGGAATGAGGAATTTGAAGTTGCGACGCAGAATGTACCGAACTTTGAAGAACTTGCCAAACAAGGTGATATAAATGCTTTGATTAAACTGATTAATCAGTGGTTGAACTCACAAGACTGTACTGCAAAAGCTATTCTAAAAAATGATTGTTTGCAAATAAAAGTAGAATCAGCCCAAGTTCCAGAGCAAGTTTATGTAGTTTCAGTTATTCGTAAGGGATTGATTGATTTAGGTATTCAATTCTGCCAAAAAGTTAAGATTTTTGGACAACAGACGGGCGATGATTTCCCTGACTGGCAAGAAGAATTTGAGTTAAATGAACAGGTAGATTCAATTGTAATTACACCGGAAATAGTTGATGAAGATCAATCTTCTGCTGCTATTGTCAATGTTGAACCAGCAAGTCAATTAACTGTAAAAAAACAACCTTCTTCTTGGGGAGGATGGTTAGGAGCAGTGAAGGGTGCTGCTGGAGCAGTTGGAGGTGCTGCTGTTAGTGCCAGTAAAGGTGTCGCTAGTGCAACCGTAGGAACTGCTGGAGCGGTTGGAAGTGCTGTTGTTAGTGCCAGTAAAGGTGTCGCTGGTGCAGCTGTTGGAACTGCTGGAGTAGTTGGAAGTGCTGCTGTTAGTGCCAGTAAAGGTGTCGCTGGTGCAGCTGTTGGAACTGCTGGAGTAGTTGGAAGTGCTGCTGTTAGTGCCAGTAAAGCTGTTGCTGAAACTGCTGTTGGTGTTGGTGGTGCAATTGGTAACGCTGCGATGCAAGCACCAGAAAACGTAGGATATGTCCTTGATTTAGTTACTAACAATCCTCAATTACAACAATTTACCAAAGCTCTACCACAAGTAGATTGGTTGCTAAAACTTTTAGATCAAATTGATATAGTTAAAGCTGAAACTCAGGTCAGAAGGCTTCAGGAAAAATATCCTCATGAACAGCCAAATGCGATCGCACATCGCATAATGCTAGAAAAAGTTATCTATGTTGGAGGGTCAGGATTAGCTACTAGTTTGGTTCCCGGATTAGCAGCTGCTATGTTTGCTGTTGATATAGCAGCAACTACAGCAATACAAGCAGAAATGATTTTACAAATTGCTTGTGCTTACGGATTTGACTTACGAGAACCAGCAAGAAAAGCTGAAGTTCTCGCTGTTTTTGGTTTGTCTATTGGTGGTAGTCAAGCTTTAAATTTGGGTAGCAGTTATGCAGTTAAAGCAGGATTGGGTTTTCTCAGAAATATACCTCTTGCTGGAGCCGCAATTGGTGCAAGTACAAATGCAGCATTGCTTTATGCACTGGGATATGCAGCTTGTCATTTTTATGAAGCAAAACTAACTCCAACTATTACAATGGAAGCGACTTTAGAAACTGCTCAGTCAGAAAGTCAAAAATTTTTAAAGAGTGCAATTTCCCAAGAAGTCATCATGGATCAAATTTTGATTCATGTTTATTTAGCTGGAAATCCCGAAAAAACTTGGGAAGAAATGTTGCCCGAATTAAAAACTTTAAATCTTAGCCCAGCATCTTTGGAGGCGATAGCCGCTAATAGTAATTCTCCCCCATCATTAGAAAGTTTGCTAGCTCAAATTAATAGTGATTTTGCTGTTCCTCTGTTAGCGCAATGTGAAAAAATTGCTCAGTTAGACGGAGTAATTACCCCGGAAGAAAGTCAGGTGATAGAAACAATCAATAAGAAATTCAACATTAATCTAGAAGCAATTACTCTCTAATCAAACAGGTTCGTTGTAGGGACTTCAGTCCTACTAGCTGACAAGACAACGACTGAAGTCGCTACAACGGACTACGATCAATTTAGTTCGTTGTAGGGACTTCAGTCCTACTAGCTGAAAAGGCAACGACTGAAGTCGCTACAACGGACTGCGATCAATTTGGTTCGTTGTAGGGACTTCAGTCCTACTAGCTGACAAGACAACGACTGAAGTCGCTACAACGGACTGCGATCAATTTGGTTCGTTGTAGGGACTTCAGTCCTACTAGCTAACAAGACAACGACTGAAGTCGTTACAACGGACTGCGATCAATTTGGTTCGTTGTAGGGACTTTAGTCCTACTAGCTAACAAGACAAGGACTGAAGTCGTTACAACGGACTGTTATAATTATCATGAAAATGAATCAATTACATACTTTGCTAGAGCAAACTAAATCCTACTTAATTAACTCGATCGCACCAAACGCCGCAGTGATAGATTATGACTCTCAAGCATTGCAAAAAGCACTCAACGGACTTGCAGAGTTAGGATTATTAGGCTTAAGAATTCCTCAAGAATGGGGCGGTTTAGCAGTTAATCAAGAAACATTTGATGATTACCAAGAGTTAATCGCTAGATATTCTGGTGCTTTGGCATTTTTGCAAACTCAACATCAAAGTGCAGCGGCGATGATTTCTCAAAGTGAAAACCTGGCTTTAAAACAAGAATATTTGCCTTTGATGAGTCAGGGAAAGCGTTTATTAGGGATTGGTTTTTCTCATTTGCGACGGGATGGCGAACCACTTGTTAAAGCAATTCCTGTAACAGGGGGTTTTTTAATAGAAGGAACAGTACCTTGGGTAACTGGTTGGAAAATATTTTCTGATTTTATTGTTGCTGCTACTTTACCTAATGGTGAAGCGGTTTTTGGTGTAGTTCCTTTAGTAGAAATTCAGCAGGAAAATCAAGGTTTAATCAGTTTTGATGCACCGATGAAATTAGCGGCGATGGCATCTACTAATACTGTTGCTGCTGATTTGAAGGGATGGTTTTTAGCACAGGAAAAAGTTGTTTTTATTAAACCTCAAGGTTGGATTCATGAGAACGATCGCAAAAGTATCCTCAAACAAACTACTTTTTTAGCTTTAGGTTGTGCTTTGGCAGGAATTGATATTGTAGAAGCTGCTACTAAAACTAAATCTTTGTCTTTTATTAAGGAAAGTTTTGCTAATTTATATTCAGAATTTAATCATTGTCGTCAAGCAATTAAGGAAGCACAAGAAAACACAGATTTGCCATTAGTAGAGAAACATAAATTGCGGAGTTGGGCGATCGCCTTAGCAGTACGTTGCGCTCATGCAGCAATTACCGTTTCTAGTGGTGCAGCTAACCTAAAATCTCATCCAGCACAAAGAGTTTATCGAGAAGCATTAGTTTTTACTGTCTCTGGACAAACTCAAGAAATTAAAGCTGCAACTTTGCAAAGATTAATTAATGCAAAAACCCCACAAAAAACAATTAAATATTCCCAAGTTATTCATCTTAGCCATATTATAGATACTAACATTCCCCAATGGCCTGGAGACCCAACAGTAGAATTAGAAACTGTTGCCGAATTAGCAAAAGATGGTTACTATTTGCGGCGTTTTTCCCTTGGAGAACATAGCGCAACACATATCAATGCACCTTTAAGTTTTCACAGTTCTGGAATTGGAATCGATCGATATTTAGCATCATCTTTGGTTAAATCAGCGATAGTAATTGATATTAGTTATCAAGCAAAAACTAATCCTGATTATCTCTTAACTATCAATGATATTTGGGATTGGGAACAACAAAACGGTAAAATTACTGCTGATAGCATCTTACTAGTTTATACGGGTTGGCAAGAAAAATGGTTAGACAATGAACAGTTTTTAAATTCCGATTTATCGGGACAAATGCACTTTCCGGGAATTAGCAAAGAAGCGGTTTTATTTTTACTCAAAGAACGGACAATTTTTGGTTTAGGAATTGATACTCATGGAGTAGATTCCGGGCAAGATACTTGTTTTACAGTTAATAGTTTAATGTTAGAAAAACCTCGAATTATTTTGGAAAATCTTACTAATTTAGAACAGTTACCTGCCACAGGAACAACTTTAGTTATTGGTATTTTACGATTGAAAGATGGTTCGGGTTCTCCTGCTGCTGTAATGGCATTTGTACCATAGAACTACATTGTGTTAGAGGAATTTCTATAATAAATTCTGTTCCTTTTCCGAATGTGGATTTACAGATAATTTGACCGCCGTGATGTTTAATAATTGAGTGAGAAACGGATAAGCCTAAACCTGTTCCTTGACCCACAGGTTTAGTAGTAAAAAATGGGTCAAATACTCGTTTACGAATAGATTCAGGTATGCCACAACCATTATCAGCAATTGATATTGCTACATATCCGAGCGCAGAAAGATAAGTCCTAATAGTAATGGTACTAAGGTCGGGAGAATTCTCTTTTATACTCAGTTTTTTTTGCTTTTCTTCTAATGCTTCAATCGCATTATATAGCAAATTCATAATTACCTGATTTAGCTGTCCTGCATAACATTCTACTAATGGTAATTCGCTGTAATATTTGATTACCTGAATTTTTAATTTTTTCTCTGGACAATTCAGACGACTTTGCAATAACATTAAAGTACTTTCTATCCCTTCATGAATATCCACAGACTTCATATCTGCTTCATCCAAGCGCGAGAAAGTGCGTAATGATTTTACTATCTTTTCAATTCTTTCCGCACCGGATTGCATAGAAATCAAAAGTTTAGGAAAGTCTTCCATAATAAATTCTAAGTCATTTTCGGCGATTTGCTGCTGAATTTCATCAGGTGGATTAGGATAATAACTACCATATAATTGCACTAATTTAAAAAGATGTTGAACATACTGATTAGCATAATTGAGATTACCATATATAAAACTAATTGGGTTGTTAATTTCATGAGCTATTCCGGCTACCATTTGACCCAAACTCACCATTTTTTCACTTTGAATTAATTGACTTTGGGTTTGTTTTAAGTCTTTTAAGGTAATTTCTAATTCTTGATTTTTTTCCTGCAATTTAGCTTCACTTTCCCGTAAAGCTAACTCAGCTTTTTGACGTTCAACAATTTCAATTTGCGCTTGTTCAAAAAGAGTTGATTGCTGAATAGCAATTCCTAGTTGTACAGTAATTTGCTTTAAACAATCAATTTCGGAATCTTGCCATTTTCTCATACTTTTACAATGATGAATAATTAATAATCCCCATAATTTTTCACCTTGTAATATAGGAAGAACGATATTAGCTTTTACTTGGAATTTTGCTAATGTATCAGCATGACAACTATATAATTCACCATTGTAAATATCTTCTATCGCTCGAATTCTTCCCAGTTGATAAAGCGGAACATACTTTTCAACAAAGCAATTATCTTGAATTGCAAGTCCTAAAATTGGCATCCATTCTTCACCTACCGATTCTACAACAGTTATGCCACTCCAATCAGGATTAAATCTGTAAATAATTACGCGATCGGTTAACAAAAACCGTCTCACTTCTTCTACTGCTGTTTGTAAAATTTCTTCCGAATTCAAAGATTGACGAATCCGTTCCATAATTGCAGCTAATAAACGCTGTCTTAAAAATTGCTGTTGTAAAGCTGCTTCTGCTTGATAACGTTCTGTAATATCTATTGAAATACCAAATAACCGCAATACATAGCCGAATTTATTGCGGTGTTGAGGTTTATGGTTAGCGCGTAATGCTTTTCCTTTACTATTAAGATATCTGATTACTCCATCAGGACGAATAATTCGATGATCGATTTCATAAGGTGTACCTTCAGTTAAGGCTGTTTCTACAACATTTAAAAATGCTTCCCTATCTTCAGGGTGAATTAATTCTATTAGTTCATCAAAACTGGCTATTTTATTTGATGTTACACCTAAAATTCGAGATAGTTCATCTGACCAAGTAATTGTTCCTGCCAATACATCGAATTCCCAATTGCCAATGTGAGCAATTTTTTGGGACTCTTGAAACTTGCGTGTCAGTTCTGAGTTAGCTTCTTCTGCTTTTTTGCGATCGCTAATATCTTGATGAGTTCCCGTCATCCGTAAAGGTTTTCCCAACTCATCCCGCAATACTACCTTTCCCTGAGAAAATATCCACTTCCATTCGCCAGATTTAGTTTGCATTCTAAATTCCACAGCATAGCAATCAGTAGAACCTTCTAAATTATCATTTAAAATTTGCAATACTCTCGGCAAATCTTCAGGGTGTATAAGTTGTTCCCAATTCGTAAAATTATTCTCTATTTCTGTTTCTTTATAACCTAACATCTGCTTCCAGTAAGAGTTAAAATATACTTCTTCTGTCCTAATATTCCAATCCCATAAACCTAAATTGCTTGCAGCGATCGCTAAATGTAACCGTTCCTCACTTAACTGTAAAGCATCTGCGATTTTTTTGCGTTGAATATGTGAACCTAACTGTGTAGCTACAGCATTTAAAAGCTCTAGCAAATGTTGGTCTTCGCCAGTTTTCTCTTTTTTAAAAAAGACTAGGACAGCTAATACTTTAGTATCGCCAATAATCGGTACAGCGAAACAGCTTTTTAACCCCAATTTAGCTGTAATTTCCAACCGCAAAAAACTTGATTTTTCAATTGAATAAAGGTCTTCTATCCATTCAGGTTTACCTGACAAAAAAACTCTGCCAGGTAAGCCTTCACCGGGTAAAAGTTTTAAATTTTGGCTATGTTCGACAAATTCTTCTAATCGGCGATCGCCAATATACCAACCAGGACTATAATTTAACTTTTGATAATCATTAGCAATCCAAGCTTCACCAAAATCCCAATTGATATGCTTACACAATAAATCCAAAGTCACTGCTAAAGCTTCATTATGATCTTGGGACTGACTAATAGCCGTAGTTGCTTCTAACAATAAATGAACTTCATTTTCTGTGCGCTGGCGTTCCACAGCATATTCTAAACCATTAAGTAAAATCTGACTATCAATACTGCTTTTTACTAAATAGAACTGTGCGCCTCCATGAATTGCTGACAAAGCTAATTTTTGGTCATTACTTGTTAACATGACCACAATCGGAGTTTTTGCCACGTAATTTTTCACATGAATAATTGTTTCTAATCCTTGGCTATCAGGTAACGTTAAATCCAATAAAACTACATCAAACTTTGTTTCACTTAAAACTTGTATACCTGCTTGCAGACAGTCAACATTAGTAAAATTTAAGCTCGTTTCTGTATAGGTTTCTAACAATATTTTCCTAATTAATTCTACATCATCTAAATTGTCTTCTATAAGAAGCATTTTCATACTTTTATGCCGAAGAGCTATGTTAGTTTCGTTAGCTGTCTTCATTAATCTTAGCGGTAAAGTAAAGGATTGTAACGTTATTTAAAAGAATCATGTATTTAGTAATACTATTTTGAGCGATCGACTTTTTGATGGCATCACATTTCTTCTCACTATTTACCGATAAACCTATTATTCCCTAATTAGCTTGCTAACTAACATTAAACAACACAAAGATATCAGACTACCAGGAAAGACTGATTACCTAATATATATACGCCTTTAAATGCTAACAGCGCCACAGGAAAAATACTGAAGAGTTCCCTAGCAATGAATATAATATTTATCTCGATTGATACCAAGTAAAGCGTAACCCTTGATCTCTTAAGTATTGATGTAACTTGGGCATTAGTTTACTAGGAACGATCGCAGCTGGCGTTAACTTTGGTTTATTCTGCTTTAAAATCCAACCCGCAGTTGCGCCCGCTGCACCACCAATACTCCATTCTCCCTGATGAATGCGAGTTACACCATTAACAATATGTGTCACAGCGATCGCCTTTCCTCCAATCAGTAAATTATCCACACCTTGCGGAATCAAACTTTCCAAAGGGATAATTACAGGCTTAACTTTATCTTCCATAGTTCCTGCACTTTGCGCTTCCCAAGGTTGAACCCAATTCCGATACATACAACCTTGAATATCCACATCATAATGAGTAACACCAATCGCAGTCGGTTGAAAATTCCGCCCCCCAGTCATATCTTTCCTGATATCTTGTTCTCGGATCATAAAATTAGTTTGTCCGTAAGCTTTTCTCCCAATAATCCTTCTTCCCTCGCGAAAATAAGGCATCATACTCAACCCAGAAAGTGTACCCATAGGCGAATCTTTACCTGATAAATGTGCCAAAGGAAACTGAGAATTAGTCTTACTTTGTACTTCCATTAACCACTCAGAAAATAACAAAGCCCGATCCTCGCCATGCTGCAACGCAGTAGCAGACATTCCACCCATCCAATTAAGGTATTGTCCTGTTTGAATCAACCTAGCCTCACCCATTAACAAAGGTGGATTCATCAAATTCCAATTATTACCGTGAAACCAATTAACTACAGTCATATCGCCAAAAGATGGACTACCTTCAAATTTCGGATTACCCCTAGCACTAATAATTCGACGATATTTAAAAAGGCTACGTCCATCAAACATGGGAAACCCGATTAAATCAAAATGCTCCCGATGTTCCTCTCTAGAAAATATCGGTTTATATTGGGATAAAGCCGCCCGACTAATGCCGCGATCGTTTTTAATTGCTAAAACAAAAGTAAAAGTAAAAGCTTGCGTACAATCAGGATTATCTTTGAGTGAAGCATTAACTTCCCCAGTAGTAGTGTATGATTCCGAACCTACGCGATGGGGAATTCTCGCCCAAGCTACCAATTCGCCTGTATCTGTAGCATCAATCACCATCAATCTTTTCCCTGGTGGTGCTTCCAAACGAATTGGTACTTTCTCATAAACATCAGTACTTGACCAAGAATACCAAGAGTTTAAATCTTGCGAAAGGCGACCGCTAGGTACATAATTGCGATCGCGTGGAATTCGTCGCACCCCATAAATCGCCGTAATCAACTTACCTGTAGCATCAAATTCTGCCCCCTTAAAAGCAATTCCCGCCCCCCAACGACTTCCAGGCGCAGACTTAGCAGAAGAATTCAGCAATTGTCGCGCAGCTTGTTCTCCCGCCTTTGGTGGAAAACACAGCTTTCCCACCCAGCAACTATTAGTATCATCAACAGTCAGTTTTTGCTTTTGTTTAGACCAAGCAGGCAACTTAATCTGTTGCCGTTCAATCAACTGCTTAAAAGAATTCCAACTCTTGGAAAAATTATCCCGCCTGATCATTGTGTCTGATTCATCGATCGCAGACACACCTTGCGAACTAATCTGTCCCCCAAACCAAGGCGTTAACTCAATCAAGCAAGTCCTCGCCCCAGATTTCATCGCCTGGGAAGCCGCCGCCACCCCACCCAAAGAACCACCAACCACAACCACTTCACATTGCCAAACCTCCTTCGCCGCAGGTAAAGGATCGAGTCGCGGTCTACCATTAGGTAACAGCGATAACGTCCCAGAAGTATTGTCCTTTGGTGTTTGCTCTTCCTCAGCAAAAAAAGAATTCAACAACGCCAACAACGGGCGATGCTTGTAACTCCCGGAAGCAACAGCTAAACCTACTACCACTAAAAAACTGCAAATCGATATTCCCCAGATTAATTGCCGAAGTGAACGAGGCTTCCACATTGATTTGGTTGCAAATAATAAAGTATGAGAGAGTCCGTCTGAATACCTAAACTATTATCCCTGTTCTTCGGTCTGACTTCGGGATCGATCTTTTACCGGAGATCAGCTAAAGGCAAGGAAATCAGGGCATTCGACTTAACTGAAATCTTGCACTCCCGATCGGAGCCTCTATTTCTCGTTCCCAGGTTCAACCCAGGAACGCGATCCCCAGAGGTTCTACCTCCTTTCTGGAGCAAGATCTGAGTTAAACAATTAATAAAGATACTCTTCGTTAATGTCAAATTTTCGCCCCTTCACCTAGTTGGGTGATAATATTTCACCTGGTTTGGTGAAGACTAAATATAGTCACAAATATTACTTTAAAAGTATGGCTAGGTAACATATCTACTTACTTCTTCCTTTACCGTTTCCGATCAACCTCCTTGGAGAACCAATATGTCAGGGAAAGACGCTTATTGTACAGTTAAGCTGTTAATGCGAAAACATATAAAATCCGTTAAGGATCATCCTCATCTGTTAGCCGAACAAAAAGACAAGTACACTAACCTGTTATGGGCGTATAATTTCTTGAGTAATCTGTTAAAGTCCGATGAAGAATTTGCGACTTTGTGCATAGACGAGTTGAAGAGTAGAAACTTGCAACATTCTTCCCCAGATACTAGTTTTGATGAAGTAAATTTTTTGTCTGAACCTGATGCGATTCCCTATTGGGAAATTGTTCGCGATATTGACTTGGGAGTATTAAACGGTTATTTAGATTATTGGAATTTGGTGGAAGAATTAATCATCACCGATAAGGCTAATGAAGAGGATTTAAACAAGCACTTTAAAGTATTAAAATATATTTTAACAGAAGTGTTAGATTCTGACTGTTTTAGTGAAAGATATAAGGGAAGACTTGAGGAAAGGTATATTCAACTTTGGGATAAGCGATTGTTTGTTACAGCACAGAAAAAGCTAGCAACACTAGCAACAAATTTTTATAAAATTCAATAATACTTGGTTAATTTTCAACTAATCACTGAGAATGTTTCGGACTCATTAAACTTGAGAAAATTAGGTGAATTTATGGAATACATTTACTATTTCGCAAATGCTAGTTTAACCTTGCGAATCATCGATTACTTAAATTCTCGACCCTGGTTAGGAATTAATTTTATTACCGTGATTCATGACTTAGATGGTTGGGTAGTTAAAATCAAATTTTTGGGGCATTTAAGTTCGGAAGAAGAAGGCGATTTCCGCGCTATCTTAGATGAATTTGGGATTGTTTATCAACCGGAAATTCAAATAAAAATGGCAATGTGGGCTTTAGAAATTGGGAAATCTCCCCTCTATGTAATTGCCAATTATCAGGTAGCTGTAGTTGCTCACGGTAGCCCAACTACGACGGAAATTCAAGAATTTTGTACTCAATTTATTGAAGATTTAGGCTACTCTCCCCAAACATTACTTTAAAAATCAAGGATTCAGTAATTACTTACACTTGATTGATTTAAAAACAGCTAAAGCTTTTTGTTTAGCATTTTTCCCTAGTGCTTGTACTTCTACCACTAGTCTTTCATTATTGATAATAGTACTAGCACTATATTGTACAGCAGGGATACTTGAGCTTTGATCTTCTAAGGTATAATGACCTTCGTCAATGGTAACACTCAGCGGTTGATTGCAAAATTTCAAGCTTTGGTTATAGGAAGAAGAAATTTCAAATTCTGTTGGTGTCGGTTCGATAGGAGTTCTGAGTCTTTCTATATCTTCTTGGTTTTGAGTATCGCGGTTTAAAGGTGTTTGCATGACAAATATTTCCACATCAGGCGGCGAGGTTTTGCTGTGAACTATGGCAAGTTTAATTCCAGCAAATTTGATGCCGAATTTCCCTTTAGAACCATTGGGAATCCGATAATCAATAATACTTTTAGCTACTGCTTCGGCTCGTTCGGGATCTAGGGCGTTATTATAAGCTTTGATGCCTAATCCAATGATACCTGTAGTGACGAGGGCGATCGCACCACCAATAATCATCACCCAATCTAACAGCTTAACTCGATCTAGTTGTTTTGGTTTTAAATCTTCATCGTTCATTATTAATTAATTAGCTAAAACTTTCTAATCCAAATCTACACCCAAAAACTTATCTAAAAATTTAGTTCGCCACATAAACCGGACTATCAAACACCATTCTAATGCTACTAAACCCATAAATAAATAATCCAAAGCTCCAAAATGCCAAAGTTCAAAAAATTTCCGTAAAGGTGGCACGGATATAATTACGATATATACTAATAATAAACCGACAGCAATAATAGTATATCGCCAATCACCACTTAATCTTTCTCCACCTACCCAAGCATTAGTAGGTGGTTTCAAAAAGAGAATTAAAAACAATTGACATAAAATTAAAATTGTCGCTAAAGCACTGCGGGGAATTGAATAATCAACTTGGGATATATCCGCACCAGGCGGCAAATCTAAAACAGCCCATACTAAATAATATAAATAAACTAAGAGGGCAGTTAAAGTAATTGTTATAGTAGCTGGAATAGTAAAATGCAGCATTGACTGTACCATACTCCGCCTTGGGAAAATTCCCGGTTTTGCCCATATAGGAATACAAATGGTTGGTAATCCTACCCCGATTAAGGAAACTAAAGCACTTTGCTTATTTTCCAAGGGAAAGCTATCAGTAACAATTGCGGTAGCAAAAATTAGTAAAGTTACACAAAATACCCGTACCAAAAACAATTTTAAAATATCAAAAATGCCATTGCGAATTCGTTGACCTTCCAAAAAAGTATAAGGTAAAGCTGCGAAAGAGTCTTTAAGTAATACGATATCAGCTACGCCTCTAGTGGCTTTACTACCGCTTTCCATTGCGATCGCTAAATTTGCCCTTTTTAAGGAAAGCACATCATTCACCCCATCACCAATCATCGCTACATAGTGTCCAGTTTTGCGTAAACTTTCCACTAATCTAGCTTTTTGTTCTGGAGTAATCCGACCAAAAATTGTGCTGTTTTTAGCAGTTTGGGTAAATTCAATCGGACTCATTTGAGTTAATTCTTGTCCCGAAACTACGGCTAAATCATTCCCTATACCTGCTTGTTTTGCTAATGAGGCTACTGTTTGGGGATGATCGCCAGAAATAATTTTAATTTCAATTCCAGCTTTAGCAAAACCCTGAATAGTTTCGTAAGCTTCGGGGCGCAATTGGTCACTCAAACTAATTACTGCTAAAGGAATTAAATTTGCTGGTAATGCTACATCTACTGGTTGATTATTTGTTTCCGCTCGCCTGTTTTTTACTGCTACAATATCAGAACTATAAGCAAACAATACAACTCGTAAACCTTTGTTAGTTTCGCCAGCGATATATTCACTTATTTCTGGACTTAAATCTATATCTTTTGCCAAAACTTCGGGTGCGCCTAAAACATAAATAACTGGTTTTAATGGATCGTCAAATGCGATTCCGCTCCATTTGCGACTAGAAGAAAAAGGTACTTCAGCAATTAGCGATCGCTCTGTTCCCGGACAAGCTAAACCGATCGCATCACTAGTTTTATTCCCCACTTTAGTAGAAGCGGCGAAATCTCCTAAAAGCGATCGTAACTCTCCTTCATTTATATCTAAAGGATAAATCCTTTCTAAATTAATTTCATTAGTCGTTAAAGTCCCAGTTTTATCTAAACAAAGTACATCAACATTACTTAAAGATTCTACCGCATTCGCTTGCTGAATCAACACATTCTGCCCGATCATTTTCACAGCACCTAGCCCATAAGACAAAGTAATTGCTAACAACAACCCGGCTGGTACTAACCCCGCAATTACCGCAGCCCTCTGCAACAAATCAGATAAAGAATAGGAACGACTGAGAAAACTAATACTCACTAAAATCCAGAGAAAACAGGCAATTAACATGAAAACTCGAATTACCACATTAATCTCTTTCTGAAGAGGAGTTAGAACTTGCCGATAAGCTCTTGCACCAGTTGTTAATTGATAAGCTAATGTTTCTGCTCCTACCTTTTGGACTTCACAGCAAGCACTACCACTAACACAGAAACTACCAGAAAAAACAGATTGTCCCGCTAATTTCAGAATCATATCTGATTCACCAGTTAGCAAAGATTCATCAACTTCCATGCGACCTTCGCCAACTACCACTCCATCAACAACAATTTGATCTCCAGACCTAACTAGTAGGATATCTCCTAAAACAATCTCTGTGGGGTCAATATTTTTTTCTCTACATTCTCGAATTACAGTAGCTTTTGGTCTGTTGAGTAAAGCAATTTCATCTAACTTTCTTTTAGCCCAAATTTCTTGGTAGATATTAATTAATATTCCACCCAAAATTACCACTACTACAAGGATACTATCGCCAATTCTACCTAATAGAAAAAATACTGCACTAATCGCAAAGAAAATCCAATTAATAAAAGTAAAAAGATTTTCTTGAAGAATTTGTTTATAAGAACGGCTGGTTTGTAGTTTAACATTATTACCTTTTCCAGCAGCACGGCGAGCGATCGCCTCATCCTCAGTCAGTCCAGTTAAACCATAAGGTTGGGGAATATTTGCTTCAGTCATACTATGTAATAAATAACACTTACTTTACACAAGTTTCACTACTTTAAGCGATCGGCTGACGCAGAATCACTTTCCAGCTACTATTACTGCAAATCGGTAAGCTAATCTATGATATCTCAAACCACGAATAAACTATTGCAGCGCGGCAGAAATAACTAATTAACTCAATTAGCTAGTTACTTGCGTAAGAGTATGTTATTGCCCTGTCTTCGCTTTGATCGCAACAAGGATAAGAGCGAAAACAGGGCAACAACGAACCTAATCCCAGCATTAATTATATAACCAGCAACTTGTGTTATTGACAACAATTATCGCTGTAATTACTACATTTTTCTCGGCTTGGTTAGTGAAGTGAATTGACCAATAAAAAAAGAACTCATTTCATCTTAAAATTAACAAACAGACAAAACAATAAACCCTTTCACCTGCTAGGAAAGGGTTAGTTACAGCTTATGGATCTTTAATTTATTCGACAGAAACTGCTTTTACTTCCACCACTGTATCATCAACACTTTGGTTGCCTTCCGCAGTACGATCGCCAACTTCGCTAGGTTGTTGACCTTGGCGTAATTTGACATAATCGATGAAGATCTGAGATACTTCTGAAACTAAGAGCGCCGTAATTGCTGCATCATCAATCCATCCCACGATGGGCAAAAAATCAGGAGCAATATCGATTGGACTAAACAAATAAGCCAAAGTTCCTAAAACTAACCACCAGCGATATTTCGGATTACGAATTGTGCCGCGATACCAGTTGTAAAATGATTCAAGGAAATTTTTCATTTTTATTTACCCTCCAGCTACTTTCATTGTGACAAAAGCCACATTAAGAGACTGGTGTGGATATCCGTCATTAGGTTTTGTTGCTCTTTTTCCCAGAGTTCATTAGATTTTCTGAAATTAATTTAGGTAATAACCGTCATTGCTGCTCTCTATTTCTTTACAATTGTAAATTGCCTGAGACTCGTTACCAGCGACCTGGGCGACAGAACTTTGTGCAAAGAGGAAAGTACGGAGGAAACCCAAAACTGTGAACATCGTAGAAATTTTTAGATTAGGTGGGCCAGCAATGTGGCCTTTGCTAGGTCTGTCGATCCTGTCATTGACCGTGATTTTGGAGCGTCTGTGGTTCTGGGCAAGAATTCTCAGCAAAGAAAGGGATATCGTTAACCGAGTTTTAGATGCGGCGGTGCAGGATTGGGAAGCGGCGACGGAAATTGCCAGACGTGCCAACAATAAGCCGATCGGTCGGTTTTTGTATGCACCCTTGCGTTTGGGACAACCCGATCCAGAGATATTTAAGCTGGCGCTGGAAAGTACAGCCCATGAAGAGTTAAACTCGATGCGCGGTGGAGACAAAATTTTAGAAGGGATTATTGGTTTAGCGCCCTTGTTGGGTTTGTTTGGTACAGTTTGGGGCTTAATTGTTTCGTTGCGATCGATTCGGATTAGCGATTTAGGAACCCCTTCTACGAGTGGGGTAACTCTGGGAATTGGGGAAGCTTTGATTAGTACAGCTTCCGGGTTAGTAGTGGCGATCTTCACATTAGCTTTCTACCGTTTGTTTCAAGTTTTGCTCTTTAATCAGATGAAAATTTTTCATCGATCTGGTAGCGAATTAGAATTACTTTATCGTCAATATTGGTCACAATCTAGTTCAGGTTCAAGTCGGAAAAACAAAAAGAGAAATGCGCCACCACAAAAACCAGTAATTCAACCAGAAGAAGAGAGAGTTTCTCCGAAAAATAACAGAGATTTTGCTGAACCAGAATCAACAACTAAAATGCAGGCAGAAACCATTGTGCAAACTCCAGAAATAGATTCGTCACTGCCAATAAGAGAAACTCCAACAGAGGAAAATCATCCTACTACACCGGGTAAAACTGGGTTATTTCAAAGATTGCGAAATCGGCTCAAAAATGATAATTCAGAGGTAAAAGAAAGCGATTTCACACAAACACCAGAACCAGAAACAATTACCGACAATTATAAAGAAAGCGATTTCACACAAACACCGGAAACAGCAACGATTGCCGATAATTATACAGAAGCCGCTCATGTAACGGAAGCATCAACGACTTCAGAAAATGTCCATGTAGACGATCGTACCGATACTAATAAAAGCCACTTTACTTCCAATTCAGACACGACAGTAGAAGACAGTAGAAAAGATTAAACTCCATCAAAAGTTGAGTGCCGATTCATTTAGCTGCAATCATGCACTGACATCGGCACTAAGCTATTAATCTTTTAAATTGCTTGTTGAGGCAGCAGAGGAACAGAGGAGATAGTTTAAAGATTTCCCAAAACTTCCCTATTAATAAAAAAAATTTTCAGTAATCTTGAGTTAGGTAATTTGTACACCCATGAAAATAAATCTTGATAACGCATCTGATGAAGCCAGAATAGAACTTTTGCCGCTAATTGATGTCATATTTTGTATATTGACTTTCTTTTTGTTGGCAGCCTTGGGTTTAACTAGACAGCAAGCAATTACTGTGGATTTGCCTCAAGCTAGTAACGCGACTACACCACAAATAGCTTCTAGATTATTAGTCAGCATCAATCCCTACAATCAAATTTATGTAGAGAATCAATTAGTAACTCCAGAACAATTAGAACAAAAATTGGGGGAATTTAATCAAAAAAATCCCCAAGGAATAATGGTTTTATATGCTTCCAAAACAGCTTTTTATAATGATGTGGTGCAAGTTTTGGACAAAATGCAGGCAGTGGGAGGCGATCGCGTAGCCTTAGCCACATTACCTGAATCAGAAACCCCTGGCACATCTCCCCTCCCCACCCCAAGTACAAGCGTTCCCAGTGTCATTACTCCTGGCACACTCCCCACTGCTACCCCAGATGCCGGAGTACCCGGATCACTCCCCATCCCCACGCCAGGGGCACAAGTACCCGGAACACTTCCTGCCCCAGGTACAGGAACTCCAGGAACGCTTCCTCTTCCCACCCCAGGCGCACAAGTACCAGGAACATTTCCTACCCCAGGCGCACAAGTACCCGGAACGCTTCCTCCGACAACTGCTACTCCTGGGGTGACACCAGAGAGTCCGCGATCGCGTTAAGGAGCAGAGGGGCAGGGGAGCAGGGGAGATAATAAATATACCCCTTTCACCTTTACCCTTTGTCCCTTTCTTTCCTTCTGCCTTCTGCCTTCTGCCTTCTACCTTTCTTCTTTGTGCCTTCAGATGGATTGATATTTACACCAATTTGTAGAGGAAATTTAGAATCTGGCAATTTAACGTGATTGTTGTGGTGAATTTAAACAGCCACAGATGAGATGAGAGGGGAAATAAATATGGATTTTATTGATCTGTTAATTGCTTGGATAGTTAGCGCCTCTAGTTTGCTAATTATTACTAAATTGCCAGTTGGAGTAGAAATTGATAGTCCAGCTAAAGCTTACATTTCAGCAGCAGTTATTGGTGTAGTAGCTGCTATTGTTAGACCAATTTTAGGGTTATTTTTCTTTATTCCTAATTTGGTGACATTTAACTTACTTTCGGGAATTTCCACATTTATTATTGCGGCTGTCACTTTTGCGATCGCAGCCTCTTTAGTCCAAGGTTTTCGCCTACGTGCAGGCTTGTGGAGTGCAGTAATTGGAGCCTTAGCACTCTCATTAGTCAGCAATTTAATTTACAGCATTTTGTAAATGCAAGTATACATAAATTAGAAACCCGACTTCTTCAAGAAGTCGGGTTTCAGGTCAAGATTTGGCTAATTGTTCCTTCATTTCTGCGGCATATTGATCGGCATTCAACCCTACTAATAAATGCAATTTATGGTTTGGCAATTGCATAATTCCCTCCACACCAGCAGCTTTTAAAGCTTCTTGATTAATTGCCGAATTATCAGCAACTTCTAAACGCAAACGAGTTAAAGCTACAGGTTCTACATTGCGAATATTAGCAGCACCACCAAGGGCATGAATTAAATCTTTTACCCGACGCGCCGCATTAGGATCTCGAACCACAGCTGGTGCAACACCATTGTCAGTTAAAGTATTTCCTGGGGTAGTTTCGACTGATGGTGGATCTACTATATCTGCTTCTGGGCCAGCAATTTTGAGATATTCCATCATATCAGTTTTCAGGTTTTCTGACCTTGGCCCAAAAATTGCTTGAGCATTATTACCAACTTCCAAAACACCGGAAGCACCCAAAGCTTTCAACTTAGCTTTGTTTACTTTAGACATATCATTGACAGTAATTCGCAAACGGGTAATGCAAGCATCCAAAGTAGCAATATTGCTGCGTCCACCGAAAGCTTTTACTAACTCCGCTGCCATAGTCATACCTGCTGCTGCGATCGCAGTTCCACCTTCCACACCTTCAATAATATTTTCATCTTCCCTTCCCGGAGTTTTCAGGTCAAACCGTTTAATGGTAAAGCGGAACAAGAAATAGTATAAAGCGGCAAACAATGGCCCAAAAGCTAAAATTAACCAGACATTAGTTCCCAGTTTCCAGAATAGGAAAAAGTCGATAAAACCTTGGGAGAAAGTGAAACCCATTCTACCGCCAAGGGTAACAAATAACCAGTCACCAAACCCCGCTAAAAATGCGTGCATTACATAAAGGATGGGGGCAACAAACATGAAGGAAAATTCTAAAGGTTCGGTAATTCCTGTTAAGAAAGAAGTGAACGCTGCTGAAATCATGATCCCGCCTGTGACGGTGCGGTTTTTTGGTTTGGCACAATGCCATATTGCAATACCTGCTGCTGGTAAACCAAACATTTTAAACAGATAAGCACCGCCCAAAATCCCAGCACTTTTATCTCCAGCAAAGAACCGAGTAATATCACCATGAACGACTTTACCAGTAATAGGATCGGTGAAAGATCCGATTTGGAAAAAGAAAGGTACGTTCCAAATATGGTGCAAACCAAAAGGTAATAATGCGCGTTCTACTACTCCATAAATTGCCGCAGTTAGAGCCACATTTTTTCCAGAAGCAGCGGCGTTAGCAGCAGTTTGGATGGCATTACCAATGGGGGGCCAAATGATACTCATTAAAATGCCGATCGCGATCGCACTCAACCCAGTAATAATTGGCACCGACCTTTTACCCGCAAAAAACCCTAAATACTGCGGTAATTGAATGCGAAAAAACTTAGTAAAAATATAAGCGGCTACACAACCAATAATTAAGCCACCAAACACCCCAGTATCCAGAGTGGGAATACCCAAAACTTGTTTTAGTTCGCTACTGGGAACATTAAATAAAGTGGTTGAAGCTGCACCCAAAGAAGCAACAAATACAGCAAAACCTACAGTCGCAGCTAAGGCGGAAACTCCATCATTTTCGGTAAATCCGATCGCAACCGAAATCGCAAAAATTAAAGGTAAATTAGCAAAGATCGAATCGCCTGATTGTTTCATGATCTTTGCTAAAAATTCTGGTATCCACCAAAAGGTTTTCGGGTCACTAAATCTGGCGCTACCAAGTCCGAGTAATAAACCTGCAACTGGTAGCACTGAGACGGGAAGCATTAAGGATTTTCCCATCTTTTGGAGTAAGGCAAATGCTTTTTTCCACATAAAGGTTTCTTGGTTGAAGTAGATTAGAAAATACCTTTTTTCTTCTTTTTCTTTTCTTTGCGCTCTTTGCGTCCTTTGCGGTTCAAAAAAATATTTTAGGATTCCTATCGCAGTCCTATTTAAGTTGTGAAAGAGTTTTTTTTAATGAACCGCAAAGGACGCAAAGAACGCGAAGAAAGAGAAGAAAGAGAAAGTGATATTTGTGGGCTGTTTTTTCTTTATTCTTCTGGTAAGGGAGATAATGCTCTGACTTCGGCTGCTGTGGCTTGAGCGATCGCAAATTTAGCTAATTTCTGGCAATCAGAGAGTTTTAATTCTCTGATTTGGGCTTTAATGCTGGGGATGGTGGGGACGCTGACGCTGAGTTCGGTAACGCCTAAGCCTACTAATAATGGTACGGCTTGCGGATCGCTGGCGACTCCACCGCACACGCCCAGCCATTTTCCTTGATGGCGTGCGGCGGTGGCGGCGACACCGATTAAGGTTAAGACTCCGGGGTTTAATGCGTCTACGTAAGGGGCTAGTTTGGGGTGTCCGCGATCCATTGCTAAGGTATATTGGGTGAGGTCGTTGGTGCCGACGGAGAAGAAGTCGGCTTCTTTGGCAAATTGATCTGCCATGACTGCGGCGGCGGGTATTTCAATCATGATTCCGGCTTCAATGGGCGAAATTCCTAGTTTTTGCCGTTCTTCTTCTAGCATTCCTTTTGCCATGCGCCATTCTTCTAGTCGTGCAATCATGGGGAACATTACTTTTACTTTTCCGGCGTGAGATGCTCTTAAAATTGCTCTTAGTTGGGTGCGGAGTATTTCTGGTCGATCGAATCCTATTCGCACACCTCGTTCGCCTAAAAATGGGTTTTCTTCGTGGGGAATGGATAAGTAAGGTAAAGGTTTGTCGCCACCAACGTCTAAGGTACGAATAATTAAGGGCCGATCGGGGCCTAAAACACGGGCTATACTTTCATAAATTTCGGTTTGTTCGTCTTCGCTGGGGGCGCTGTCTCGTTCCATAAATACAAATTCGGAACGCAACAAACCTACGCCTTCGCCACCCAAAGCAACGGCTTTTTCGGCATCTTCTATATTACCGATGTTGGCTACTACTTCGACGCGATGACCGTCAATTGTTGTGGCTGGTTCAAATGCTGCGGCTAAGTCGGCTTGGCGTTTGGCTGCTAATCTGATTTGCAGTTGTTTGACTCGTTCCATTTCTTCTGGGGTAGGATTCAGGCGCATTGTGCCTTTGCTACCATCCAAAATTACTGGTGTACCGTTGGGAAGGTCTAATATTCTCGGTTCTGCTCCAGCAATTGCGGGAATGTCCATTGATCGCGCGAGAATGGAAACATGGGAAGTTGCGCCTCCACCAACTGTACAAAAACCCAGGACTTTCGATCGGTCCATCGTCGCCGTATCGGAAGGTGTCAAGTCTTCTGCAATTAAAATCGTATTGTCGGGGTAACTAATTTCTTCTACTGTTGCGCCTGTTAAAATTCGCAACACTCTTCCACCCACATCTCGCAAATCATTCGCCCGCGCCGCTAACAGTTCGTTTTGTAGTTTTGCTAGTTGTTGAGCTTGATAAGTGTAGGTTTTTTTCCAAGCGAAAGCCGCACTTTTACCTTCGTCAATCGCTGCGGTTGCCATTTCTTCAATTTCTGGATCTTCTAGCAGTTCTTGATGGGCGGCAAAAATGGCGGCTTTTCCTGCGTCTGCTTGTCCGTGTACTTTGGCGCGGAGTGCTTCTATTTCTAGTTTGGCTTGTGCGATCGCATTTTCCAATTTCCGCCTTTCTTTATTTGGGTTTTCTCCGGTTTCTGCTACGCTAATCTCTTGGTGTCGAATCCGGTAAGTATTTCCCACCGCCACACCTGGAGAAGCTGCTACACCTAATATAATGTTGGGATTTTCCGATCGCGGACGCGGTGCAGGTGTGTTAATCTCAGCTTGAGCAACACTGGCGGGTGCAGGTGCAGGTGATAATCCTTCTTCCCCTAGTCCAGCAAGCATTTCTTTCGTCAGTTCGGCAACTGCTGTTTCGGCATCTTCCCCTTCTGCAACCAAATAAACTGTATCACCATTGTCGATCGACAACCCCATCAATCCGACAACGCTACGCACATTCGCCTGTTTTTCCCCAAACTTTAAGCGAAGATCGGATTTATATTTTTTAGCTAAGTTCGCTAAAACTGCGGCGGGACGGGCGTGCAATCCTGTGGGGTTGGGAATTACAATTGCTTGGGAAATAACTTTTTTACCAGTTGTGCTTTTTTCGGCAGTTGGTGTCTCACTTCCTGTTAAACTGAGTTCCAAAACTACATCTTTTCCCCCAGTCACAACACCAGAACGCGGCGCAAAATTTGCCACTTTCTCACCGTTGGTAATTACTAATTGAGTTAGCAAACTCCGGGCATTTAAGGCAACATAATCCGCATCAAAATCAATGAGTGCATCTCCAGTTTTTACCTTGTCACCTTCTTTAACTTTCGGTGTAAAGCCTTTGCCTCTGAGGGTAACAGTGTCTAATCCAATGTGCATCAATATTTCTAAACCTTCTGCCGTTTTGATAGTTACGGCGTGATGGGAAGGATGCAGTTGAATCACTTCGCCATCACAAGGCGCAAATAAAGTCTCACCTACAGGATCAATAGAGATACCATCCCCAACCATTTTTTGCGCGAATACTGGATCGGGAACTTGTTCGATCGGTAATAAATGACCAGATAATGGGGCTATAATCACCACACCTGAACTAGTTCGTACCGGAGTTGCAGCGTAACTCATGCTAGTCTCCTAACTTCTTGTCATGACCAAATCATAAAAACTGTCTTTTAACTTGCCTGCTATATCTTTTAGAACTTACAAGGAATAGGATCTTATGGCTAGCAATAGGATAAAAAATTTAACTTTTTATTTATGTTTTAACTTTCCTTTAACATGATTAAATAAGTGATAAGATTACCCTAATTGTTGGCTTGACGACACTTTACTCGCCTGGTAATTAATACAATGCCTTCTGATTCCTGAAAAAACCTTGATTTATTATCAGGAGTAGGGACTAACAACTAAGGAAGATCAGAAGATAGTTATTAAATAAACTCAGATGAGCCAAAATTTATATATCGCAGCAATTGAAGCAGGCAGTGGTAAATCGCTTGTCCTGCTAGGACTGATGGAATTGTTATCAAAGCGTATCCACAAACTTGGTTTTTTCCGTCCAGTAATTCATGCAGGGCAAAAACCAGATAACGATATCAACTTGATCCGTCAGCGTTACCATCTAGAAATTGATTACGAATCTCAGTACGGACTAACACATGAACAAGCGCGAGATTTAGTTGCTGATGGGCATTATGATGAACTGATCAAACAGGTAATTGAAAAATACAAAGCTTTAGAAAAAAATTGCGATTTTATCCTGTGTGAAGGGATTGATTCGACAGAAATTGATCCGGCATTTGTGGATAATTTTGACACGCGCATTGCTAATCATTTAGCCGCCCCAGTATTAATTGTGGCAAATGGACAAGGTAAAACTCCAGAGGATGTAGTTAATGCAGTTCGTACCGAACGTGAAGCTTTTATGGAAGAGGGATGTACAATTGCCGCTACAATGGTCAATTTAGTAAATCCTGAGCGATTAGAAGCGGTTACTCAACAGTTAGAAAATCTCTGGATTTATGAAGACCCTGTATTTATTATTCCCGAAAAAGAAACTTTAGGTAAACCAACAGTTAGAGAAATTGCTCAAGCAATTAATGGAAAACTAGTATATGGTTCAGACAACCAACTAAATCGGGAAGTTTTAAGCTATAAAGTAGCGGCAATGCAGTTACCAAACTTTCTCGATCATGTGCGAGAAGGTGGCTTAATTATTACGGCAGGCGATCGCGCTGATGTAATATTAGGATGTTTGGCTGCTACCTTCTCAGTAAATTATGCTAAAATAGCGGGAATGATTTTAACTGGGGGTTTTGATATGGCTCCCCAAGTTAAGAAATTGTTGGAAGGTTTCCGCAAATTTAATACTCCAATTTTTGGTGTCGAAACTGATACTTACGAAACCGCTAAATTGGTTAGTTTAGTTCATGCAGAAATTACCCCTGATAACCAAAATAAAATCGCTTCTGCCTTGGGATTGTTTGAATCTCATGTAGATTTAACCAAACTAGAAAAACGCATTTCAGTGACTCGTTCTACTCGAATTACACCGATTATGTTTGAGTATGAATTGATTGAGCGTGCCAAGGCGAAAAAGCAACATATTGTGTTTCCTGAAGGTGCAGAAGATCGAATTTTACGGGCAGCAGAAATTCTCTTACGCCGCCGAGTTGTAGATGTTACTCTATTAGGAAATGAACAGGAGATAAAAGAAAAAATCTCTCTTTTGGGGTTAAATTTGAATCCGGTAAATATCCTCGATCCTTTGCTCTCTGAGTGGCAAGATGACTACGTACAAACTTATTTAGAATTACGAAAGCACAAAGGAATTACTGAAGAAATTGCCAGAGATGCCATGCACGACTTTAGTTATTTTGGCACAATGATGGTGTACAAAGGAGCCGCAGATGGCATGGTATCTGGTGCTGTTCATACAACTGCCCATACAATTCGTCCGGCATTAGAGTTTATTAAGACTGTTCCAGGTTGTTCGATCGTTTCTAGCGTATTTTTAATGTGTTTAGCAGATCAAGTTTTAGTCTATGGAGATTGCGCGGTCAATCCTAATCCTTCGCCTGAACAATTAGCAGATATTGCTATTAGTTCGGCAACTACCGCCCAAACTTTTGGTATTGAACCTTTTGTGGCAATGTTATCTTATTCTACAGGTGATTCTGGTCACGGAGCAGATGTAGATAAAGTTAAACAAGCTACTTGTATTGCCAGAGAAAAACGCCCCGATTTAAAAATAGAAGGGCCGATTCAATATGATGCCGCAATTGATAGTTCAGTAGCAAAAACAAAATTGCCAAGTAGTGAAGTTGCGGGACACGCAACGGTATTTATTTTCCCTGATTTAAACACCGGAAACAATACTTATAAAGCTGTACAACGATCGGCAAATGCAGTAGCGATCGGCCCTGTTTTACAAGGTTTGAAAAAACCTGTAAATGACTTAAGTCGCGGTTGTACTGTCACCGATATTGTTAACACAGTAGCGATTACTGCTATTCAAGCACAAACAAAAGTTTAAATTGTCCGTTGTTCCCACTTCAGTGGGAATCGCGCTAAAGCGCCGACAACAAACCCAATTGTCCGTTGTTCCCACTTCAGTGGGAATCGCGCTAAAGCGCTTACAACAAACCCAATTGTCCGTTGTTCCTACTTCAGTAGGAAATCGCGCTAAAGCGCCGACAACAAACCCAATTGTCCGTTGTTCCCACTTCAGTGGGAATCGCGCTAAAGCGCTTACAACAAACCCAATTGTCCGTTGTTCCTACTTCAGTAAGAAATCGCGCTAAAGCGCTTACAACAGACCAAAAATCCATAAAATCGATAGGATATTAATATGCACAAAATCGAGTAATTTATGCTACTGCGTTTATCATCGCCAGAGGAAGTTATTTGTATTACCCAACCCCACCATGCTTGGATTTCAGGACAATTAGCAAGGATGTGGGGTAACGAACAATTTGGTCAAGTTTTTCCTAATCAACCAGTTTGTTTAGCTGCGGAACAACATGATATTGGTTGGTTAAGTTGGGAACAAGCACCAACATTAAATCCCCAAACAGGTTATCCTCATTCTTTCTCTGAATTGGCAACGAAAAATCATATTAAAATTTGGTCAACTGCCAGCAATTTAGCTCTACCTTGGGGTAGATATGTGGCGTTACTTATTTCGCTACACGGTACTCGTTTATATGAACGCTTTCGCGGTTGGGAAAATTTCCCAGAAACAAAAGAATTAGTCGAAAATTTCCTGAAAGATGAGTATGCTTTTCAGGAAGAATTGATTAGTAAATTGCAAGAAGACATCTATCATTCGCCATATATTACACCAGAAGTAGTTAAACGTAATCAAAAATTAGTAGCTGTTTGGGATGCACTTTCTTTAATTATTTGTCATGGTTTTACTGGTGAGAAAATAGTTGAAAATGTACCTACTGCTAATGGGGAAATTACGTTAACTTTAAAGAATAAAGAAAATCATCCTTTAGAAATATCTGTGTCTCCTTGGCCGTTTCGCGAAAGTCAGGTAAACTTGGTTTTAGAGGGAAGGTTGCTTCAGCAAAAATTCACTGATGAAAGGGCGATGCAAAAAGCTTTAAGTCAGGCATCGGGAGTCACAATTAATACTACTTTATTACCGGAGAATTAAGAAAAATTTCACCACAAATATCCACAGATAAACACAGATGTAATTGTTGTCTTTGAAATGGGTAGTTATAATCTGATTTAGGGCAAGTTTGTTCGATCGCACTAACAAAGTTATGACACATTCCAAACGCTTTTCTAAGTACAAAAGACGGCAAATTTTACGTTTTGCTGGATTAGCAGCAGGCGCGTCAATATTACCAGTTGCTTGTCGCGCAGCTACTTCACCGAATGCAGAAAATATTGCACCTAAACAACTTGCTACTCCCACAACTGAGTATAGTACTGTTGCTCAATCTACTCGACAAAATGTTAGTAAAGTTGTGTTAGTTCGCAGTGACGATCGAGTTGCTGGTACTTTAAAAGCTTTAGATTTACTTCAGCCTCAAGGAATTTCTGGGCAAACAATTTTCCTCAAACCTAATTATAATACCGCCGATCCTGCCCCGGCTGCTACTGATACCAAAATGTTGGAAGCTTTGGTGAAAGAGTTACAAAGTGCAGGGGGGAAACAGATTACAATAGGCGATCGATCTGGCATGGCAGAAACGCGCCAAGCAATGCAGAAAAAAGGCGTGTTTCAATTAGCAGAACGTTATGGATTAAAAACCATTGTTTTTGATGAATTATCTGCCGCAGATTGGCAGAGTTTTCCCGCAGCAGGTACGCATTGGAAACAGGGGTTTGCTTTTGCCCGTCCAATTTTAAATTCTGGGGCAATTATTAATACTTGTTGTTTAAAAACCCATCGTTTTGGCGGTCATTTCACATTATCATTAAAAAACACTGTGGGGATGGTGGCGAAATATGTTCCTGGAAATTCTTACAATTACATGAGTGAATTGCACAACTCACCGCACCAAAGATTAATGATAGCGGAAATTAACAAAGCTTACCAAGCAAAACTTGTTTTACTCGATGGTGTAGAAGCCCTTGTCAATGGGGGGCCTGATACTGGAAAATTAGTTAAATCTGGGGTGATTTTGGCAGGGATCGATCGTGTAGCTGTTGATGTAGTTGCAGTGGGAATTTTGCGTTCATTAGGAACAACCGAGGCAGTTTCTCGCGGTTCCGTTTGGCAATTAGAACAAATTAAAAGAGCAGTAGAATTAGGTTTAGGTGCGGGAAATTCCGAGCAAATTGAAATAATTACAGCCGATAATTCGAGTCAGAAAATGGCTGATGAAATTCGTAAATTGATTGTCGCTTGAATGGGAGATTATACCAAATATGGGTTAGCTACCCCCGTTATGATGGGGAGAAGATTCATGGGTGGCGAGTGTAGAAATAAAAACAACCTTTCAAGGTGAAAGTCAGAAGAAACATAACAATTCAATGATATAGCAGAATCCAGACTCCCGACTTATTCAAGAAGTCGGAAGTCTCGAAGGTTTACCTATTGGGATTATTTTTTGGCTTCACAGTATTACTTGAATTATTGTTTAATGCTTCGGTTAATTGCTCTGCTGTAAGCTTTTCTACAAGGCTTAAATTGAATGGTAATTGACTAATTGTTCTAGCGTAATTAGCACTCAAAAATGGTTGAAATTCAGGCTGATTAGTGAGATAAGTTTTGAAAAAAGCTACACTTAACGCATTCAGATAAGGACGGGCTAAAGCGGGATCTGGCCCGACTAATTCGCGCGGGAATGGCGGTAAAGCACTGTTATCTTCTTCACGACCTCCTAATAGAGAAAAGTGGCTAGCATTTTCGATTACAACTAAATATTTATTGGGTGTTGTTAGCCAGGTGAAGGGGGCTATTTGTTCGGGGAAAGCGGGAGTGAAAATGTCAGCAGAACCAGCAACAAACATCACTGGAATTTGAATTTGGCCTAGTCCTGTTTCACCGAAAATACTACTCGTTAAAGGGTTAATAGCAATTACCGCTTTGATTCGATCGTCTCGTAATTCGTAATTGGCAGGAGTTAGCCGAGAAATTTCACATTGAACTAACAACGACAAGTTGAAAATTTGATTATTTAAGCAATCTTTCCTTAATAAGTCAAAGTTAATTTTTGCTCCGGCTAAAGCTAAACTGGTATAACCACCAATCGATTGACCAATTACCCCGACTTGTTGTAAGTTTAATCGCCCTTTGAGTGCTGGTTCTGTTTGTTCGCGGCGTTGCAGTTCATCTAATACATATTTAATTTCTAGTGGTCGGTAGATTAATTCTTGGGGTTGGGGAGAATCAGCTAAACCAGTGAAGAAATCTTGGAATCTTTTTAAGCTGTCGCCTTGGTGTTCCATGACAACGATCGCAAATCCGTAAGATGCCAAATGTGTAGCTAAAAGTGATAAAGTATTGCGATTTCCCGCTGCACCATGACTAATCACAATTACATTAGCTGGGGTGTTAGTTTTGGGTAGGTAAAGATCGACCATTAAAGGACGATTTCTTTCGGTGTCGTTGATGGTGAGAGTTTCTTGTTGCCAAGTGAAAGATCCTGGTCGGCGTAAGTCTGGAAGTTGGCTAAAACTAAAGCTGGAATTGGCAGATGCTTCGGCTATTGATGTTTGTTGAATTAGCTTAATGCTGGCTTCTGTATTGCGGAGAATTTTTTCAAATTCGCCAATGATTTGTAAACCTTGAGTTAAGTCTACACGGACAATGCGATCGGGAAACCTGCGTAACATATTTAGTAAGTTTAAACCTTCAGGATCGCCAGCCGCAGCAATAAAAGCAGTTCGCAAGGAATTCGCCCCATTTTGTCCTTGTTCTGTTTGTAAAACTCTTCCTAATCTTTCTAATACCGTTTGTCCTAATTGAGCTTTAGTAAATTGGGAAATTACAGTGGGATTAGCTTCAAAACGCCTTTGCATAATTTCCCGCAAGTCAGTTAAGTTTTTGGGATCGATTTGACCAATGTATGAAGACAATTCTTCTGTGACTTTACCTTCCTTAACTAAGGCTTCCAATGATTCAACGGAAAGGGAAAATTGTATTGGGCCATAAACGACAGCGATTCGTTCTGCGCTTCTTGCGGGAATTGTGGTCAAAATTGCGGAAAGTAGCCAAAATCCCAATCCAGCGACGGCGACACTAGAGATGATTGGCACTTGTATTCCTTCTGCCTTCTGTCTTCTCGTAGGAAAAAATGGGGCAAAAATCTGGCTGAATTTCCTGGGACTGATAGCAAGAGCGTTAAATTTTGCAGTATTCATAGAGTAAATCGTGAAATAACATAAAAAACCAGAAATATGTCTCCTTAATGGAGTTTTATCACACCAGCCTGTGGGATAATCATGTCGATCAGTTATGGTCGATCGCTAAACTGAGGTAATTTTAAGGTCACTATACCAACATAATGATTGATATCTTTACCTTGTCGCTTGACTCCAATATTGTCTGTAATGACGGACAACATTGGTTTTGGAGTAAAATCCAGAAGCTTAGAAGCTCTAGTATATAAAGTTTGCGGAAAGTTAGGAGTTAAGTAAATCACAGGTTTTATTCAGGTTATGTATCACCAAACAAATTCATTCGGCACACCTGATAATCAAGAAAATCATCGTCAAGATAACGCGATTGCTGCTGATAAAAGTCAGTGGTTTGTCCGCTTGGAAGTGCGAGATTACAATGCTGAACTAAAATATTATCATCAGATATTAGAGAACGATCCGGATAATGTTGCGGCTCTTTATCAACTTGGTACTGCTCATTTAGCATTAGAAAACTATACAGCTGCGATCGCAAATTACGATCGAGTAATTGCATTAGAACCGAATAATGCTGGTGCTTATCATAACCGAGGTAATGCTCATACTGCATTGAGTGATTATGAGGCAGCATTGGCTGATTATAACCGGGCAATTGAGCTTGAGCAAAATGATGCAGTATTTTACAACAGTCGGGGTGCTGTGCTTTCTTATTTGGGAGATTTAGCTGAAGCGATCGCTTCTTTTGATGAATCTTTGCGGCGCAATCCTCTTTATTCTTCGGCTTATAACAATCGAGGGAATGCCAATGCTAAACAAGGTAATTTTGAGAGTGCGATCGCAGATTACAACAAAGCTATAGAAATTAATCCAGAAGATGGTTCGGCTTTTCTAAATCGGGGTATTAGTCAATATCAATTGGGCAAACAATTATTAGCAATTGCAGATTTTACTCACTGTTTGAAACTAAATCCTAAGTATGGAAAAGCTTACAAAAATCGCGGCATTGTCCGGGCAGAAATGACTGATTGTGAAGCTGCGATCGCTGATTACAATCAAGCAATTAAACTCAATCCGGCTGATGCTAATGCTTATTATCATCGCGGTCTTGCTAGCTGCGCTTTCGATCATCCCTTAGCTTATCAAGCAGCAATTGAAGACTTTACACAAGCTGCACAAATCTACGATCAACAAGGACAATTTGATGAATATGAAATGGTAATGGATATTCGCGAAGAGTTATTAGCTTGGATTCAGGGAATTGAGGAAGTTTTAGATAGTTATTCCTGAAAATACTTGCTGTAGAGACGTTTCATGAAACGTCTCTACAATTATCAAAAAAAGGTTGTTAATCTGGATTGGGAATCAAATGCTTCTTCCACATAGTCGATTAGTAATTTCTTGGGCAGTTTTAGTTAATGCAGCAGAGGGATTTTCTACTAAATAAATCTCTCGTAAAGCATCTGACCAAAGGCGTTTTGCGCCAAAATATTCAGCTTTGGCGACAGCAATTTGTTCGGGAGTAGCGTTTTGTTGTTTGAGCGATTTTTCTATTTCTGCTAACTCAGCTGCAATTTCTTGACGCTCGGTTTCACCCATAATACGAAATATAAAACTGACGTAATCATTAGCAGAATTATATAAAGACCATTGGTAAGTTTGACCAATTTCTAATGGTGTTGCTTCATAGATAATTTTTGATTCTCCGGGGGGCACTTTTTGTTCCCATACAGTTTGCTCTGAACCGGGACGACGTAATTCTACTCGTTGAATGTTTCCTCCTTGCCAAAGGAACAAAGGTCGATCGCTAAAAGTATCATTTATCCCTACTATTCCCGGAGAAAGTGGACATACTCTCACTCCACGAACTGAAAGCGTTTCCTCTTTTTTCGCTTGGTTTACTAAGTCCTGATACAAATCACTACCACCCGGAATAGGTGGGCGCGGAGGTCGTCTTCTTTGTGCTAAAAGTAGATTTTGTAAAGGTTTTTTCTCTTGCCTAAATAGAACAGAATCAGCACTATAAACTTGCCCAATTATAGTAAATAAACTGGTGATTAATGTTCCTAAAGTTAGCAATATAATTAACAATTTTTTCTGGTTAATCATGCTAATTCTTCCTCACAAATATTGGTATAGCATAAGTAAAAAATGTCACCGATGGTAGTAACCAAGGTAACAAAATTCCGCTGGTTACATAAGTTTGTAAACTAATTATTCCATATCCAGACAATGCACTAATAACTAAAATTATCCACTGCTTTTTCTCTGATGTCAAAGTGTTTTTACCAAGTGATTTTTTATGCTTTTCCTGCTGACGATGACGGTTATTTAAAGTTATCAGGGTAAATTTACCCAACAATCCCGCAATTCCGATCATCCACAAATCAGGAATAGGAATAATCATACTATTGTTGAGGTGATGATGCACCATGTAAGCATGGATTTCTGCACCTGTAAATTCTCGCCGTTGATTTAAGCAATCGTTATCTATGCGCCAATAACAAATTGCGGCTGGTTTAGAAAAAAAGTCTAATCCAGATACTGCAACTCCCGCTTCTTTGTAACCTCCTGGTGCAATGATTACTACTTGTTTTTGCAGGTGACTTTTTTGGGAAGTGCTAATTTGATTATTGAGTAATTGCCATGCAGGAATGCGATCGTACACCTGTTCTGGAGGAATTGAATAATCTATGACAGGATGCAACCACATTTGACCGAAAATATAAGAGAATTCGGTAAGTGGTTGCAGATAGGATCTAGCGGAAAATAAGCTATTATTTTTTAATTTGAGAGATTCTTGAATCTGAATTAAAAATTCTTGCTGACTTTGTAATTGTGGTTGAGGAACATTATTCTTATTTTTAAAGTTTAACTGATAAGCGATCGCTAATAAATATGAAAAAGGCAAAGCATGAGGGTCATTAATTTCTGGAGTGGCGAGTTGCATAAATCCGCCGATTAAATTCATTTCCCCTTGTAAACTCCAATTCGGGCTAACTATTTCTGGTAAAGGTTTCAATCTTTCGCCATTTATTCCTTCATTTGTTACAGAAATAATCCAACTTGGTTTAGGTTTTTGAACGGCGTTAATCAGAGATTGAGCTAATCTTTTATCTCTACTTTCTATTTCACTAGGACGATGTAATAAATAATCAATACCGATAACTTTTGCGTCTAATTCTGAGAGTTTATCTACTAACTTTGCCAGATAGTGTCGTGGCATAGGTTTAGGGTTAGAAATATCTTTTTCTAGCCTTATAGATTTTTCATCAATTTGGACTAATAAGGTGGGAGGTGGGGTTGTTTGAACGGGAATTTGATTAGTGATTTCGCGATAAACAGCTTGGGTAAGTATGCGGAGATCTAATAAGTAGTCTTGCAGTGGTATGTATAAACTGGCGGCTGTTAATATGGAAAGTACGATCGCTTCATTTCGAGTTGGTAAAAGTTGCTTTAATTTTTGGCTAATGCTGTTTGGTTGTAACTGAAATAACTCAGCATTGGGATGTCCAAATATAGAAGGAATTAGGTAAGCAGAGGGATATTTCAGTTTTTCTTGCTGGAGATATTCGTTAGCAAAGAACATAGCTTCATAAACGTTTTTAAAGTTGTTTAAACTTAGTAAAAACCGCAGAAAAAATTCTTCTGCTACTTGGTTATGAATTTGTTCCCGCATAATTATTACTTGACTTAATCCCAAGTTAATTAAGGAAGCTGCAATATTTAAACCGCAACAAGAATTAAAGATCGCAAATTGCAAACCCCGTTGTTTAGCTTGGGTTAAGTAAGGGGAAATTTCGCTAATTGTTAAATGAACATTGGGCGCGATCGCAATTTTTCCTCCTGTAATTTCCGCTTCGTTACTATGCCCCAAAAAACATAATAAATCCCAACCTTGGGGATCTGCGATCGCCTGACAAACATTTTGGCGAATTATATATTCTTCCTGTTCTGGTTGCCAACCAACAAACTTAATTTCTGTGAAGCGAGAGAGAGATTTTAAAGCGGCTAATTCTGTTTGAAAATGCAATCCAGTATCATCACCAACAATTACCAAAATTCTACTTTTTTGTCGCAGTTTTTGGCGAATTTCTGAGAAGTTTTCCTCGCGAATTTGGGGTGGAGTACGAATAATATTAACTTGGCTTTTTTGTGCCAAATTAGTGCAAATTTCCCACGCTTCCCAAGGTAAACGTTCTAATTCTAGTTGATAGCAAGTAAGTAAAATAGTAGTGGTTACAGTAGCAATATTCGCTGAATTACTCATCATAATTTTCTGGCGAATCTCGAATAATTCAGCACTACGTAACCAATGATTAAATGCTTGCAAAAATTCCGTTTCTGCTTCGATTAATTTATTGTGCCAATCAACTTTTGGCATGACACCGCTACCGCTACTTTGTACTCGTCCCCGCAATGCTGAGTTATAGAAACTGAGGTAAATTCTTTGCCATTCTTGATAAAGTTTTGTTAATGATTCAGGATATTCTAAAGTAGCAAAAAGTTGCTGTCCGTTACCCCAAGATAACTCAAATCTACAGGTGCGATCGATCCGTTCAATTTTCAGTTTGTAAACTGCCTTTGAAATCATTAGATTTTGGATTTTAAATGTTAAATTTGAGGATTATTTGATTTCACCCTTTTTATTGTGGCATTCTAAAAGTGAATGGTGGTAAAGTTACAGATAAAATTTGACCCGTTTCGCGATCGGGCAAACTAACTGTCACCAAAAATCTTTCATCCCAAGCACCAGCAATTTGAATATAAAGATAACTATCAGGACTATTTGGCCCTACTTTGCGTTGGACTAAAATCCCTGTAGAGTCACTTACTCGGAGTTTTAAACCAGTAGGTAAAGTACTGCCATAATTAGCACCTAATATGAGTAATAACATCCATTCAGGGACATTATTTTCCGCTAAAAACGGCCAAGTAACCGCGTATAAATTGAATTGTTGCTCACTTAATTTTATTTTTTGATAAGCACCTCTAGCATGAGTAGGAATGTCTACGCCAAGGTTTAATAAATCAGCAACAATTAATTGAAATTCCTCTGTAGTGCTGCGTAAAGCTGCCGGACTAGTAACGAAAGCTGGCATTAAAATCCAAGCTAAATCCTGGGCTAATTCATCCATTTTATCTTGTAACCAAAGCCCTACATTTAACGCTGGTCTAGTGAGAATTTGCAGTAAACTATCTAAGTTAGTTAAAGCTGACTCGTCTTCGGTTTCTGTTTCAGCAATGGCGGCAAATTCCAAGCTAATAATAGTAGCTAATTGTTCCCAGTTTAAAACTTCCCACAATGGAACATCTGGAGATATTAAGCTGTTTAATAAACTGGAAATTTCGGCTTGAATACTTGCTAATTTTTCTAAGCGCCCGCCTGAAATTTCCGGTAAATTAATTGCTGTAGCTGCTAAACAACGCAAATATAATAATAGTTTTTCTGTCTCATTTTCTATCCACTCACTTGGTATACTATAAGTCCAGTCTAAGTTAGGTTGTAAATTTAATTCAGAAATTAGTTCAGTTAACTTATCGTAACGGATAAAACCTTTAACTATTACCTGATCGTACTCTTCTCTAACACTTACAATTACATAAAAATGGGGAATAAATTCTGGCAAATCAATCGCAACTCTGGGAAGATATATTTCTCGATCGTCCAAAGTACATTGAACTACTAAACAAATTTTAAAATCGCCGATCTCTAAGTTACAAACTCCCGGAATTAAATTAGCAAGTGTAGGATTTAATACAGAACATTTTGCTTTATGAATCGATAATTCAGGAGCACATTCTCTTACCCACTCTACAAATCCAAATAAAGCTAAACTATGCAAATAAATCAGCCATCTTTGGTCTGAATTTTGAACTGAGTTGCTAATTTTTATTGCTGACTCAATGTGTTCTGGTAAAAGTCCGATCGCTTCTGTAGGTACAGTTGTAAAATCTAAACTAAACTCGGTATAATTATTTGGTGAATAGCTCATATTTTCCCCTGAAGTATACTTGTGATTCAATGAAAAACTGGAAAATTTAATTCTGCAAAACTTTTTTTAAATAATGGCAAAGTCTAGCAGCAAATAAGCTTTGTTCCCGCCGATTTGGAGTAGTAGATTCTGCTTCTGCTTCATTAATTAATTGCGTAATTTGTTCATTGAGGGCAACTTCGATTTTTTGTTCTAATTGAGGCAGAAGATCGGGGTCTGTGTAAGCAGTTGCTTTTTGTAAAACACAATCATGTAAGCACTTTAACATTCGCTGACGCACATCGGCACGAAACTCCTTTAATTTGAGTAAACGGCTAACTTGATATTGATATTCTAGTCCGATTAAAGCAGCGATTTCACTCATAGATAATTGCTGACAATGAAACAAATGAATCCCAAAAATAAACTGTTCACTACTGTAGTTTTTTTGTCGGGAAGTGCGATTTAAGCGATCGCTAATTGCTGACTCTATAGACTTGTCTAAACAATTCCGAAAAGCCGTTCTGTATGCAGTTAAAAACTCTATTTCTTCCTCATCTTGACTACTATTTCCTAAATCAACATTTTCTCTATCAGATAAAGGTTCAGTTTTAGCCATACCTCCTCGGATGTAGATCCGATATTCTCGTAATTTATCTGCCATCTTGCGGAGTTGATTCACCACTTGTTCAGATGGTAACTGTATACCAGATTTAGCCTGAAAATATGAGATCATCTCCTCAATTTGGGGACTTGTGGGTGGTAAACATTGTCCACCATTTCCTCCTGTTTGCCGTAACTTTAATCTATCTCGACGATAAACAGCATGATAAGTTTCCAAAAGTAAACTAAACTGTTTAATTTCCCCAGGTGTTAAATGATGAAACTCCAAAAAAATTCGCTGTAATTGTTTGATGTTAGTGTCATTTAAAATCGCCCAATCACTTACTAAATAAACACCATGTTGTAATAAAAAAGCATTCAATTCTCGATGATGTTTGACTAATCTAGCGATCCAACTATTAAAACTCCCCTTGTGACAATCAAAAGTTTCTAAGATTTCCGTCGCCAAAGATTTGTACTGAAAATTTTGCGCCTCAGCTTTAGTTTTGAGTTGCTTAGGGTAAACGTCATCTAAAACGAAAGAAAATAAATCGCAGCGCGTAAAACCATGATTTTTGCCAAACAATTCTTCTAGTTGCAGGCAAATTTGATCGATTTTGTTAGAAATAAAACAGCGCAAACAACTTTCCGCTAACGCAGATCGATCGCTTTCATGCAGCAAGTGTAACAGACGATTTTGAATTGTGCGATCGTCCATTTCTGCTTGACTTAACCATGCTGAAAATTCGGTTTGAAAAAACACCTTAGCAGACTCAATCTCTTCGACTTTGCGCCTACCTGTGGCATCAAGTCTCACCAATCTCCAGTATTTTGATGCAACTACCATAATTGCTTCATTTAGTCCACATTGACTGATAATTACAATTGTGTCACCTCATTTGTAAATTATTGACAACTAGCACTACTAATCTTAGATATATCTGACCTATTTGCGCCTATGCAGTTTCAGAATAATTCAGAAAAATTAATAACTGTACTTCGGAAATTTGCTGGCGTACCCACATCAAAAAAGTTACCTGCAACTTCACAAGCAAAACCACCATCTTTATTAATCCAAGTTTGCAATGCTGCCGAAAGATCCAATTCTTTGGAAGATTGCTGTTGTTTAGCATTTTCTAAATACTCCATGAACTGACCTGGAAGTAAATAAATTCCAAAGATACAAAAGTATTGTGGTGGATTTCCTGGAATGCGAAGCGTAGCTGTTTCTGTATTTAAAGAAGGTTTTTCTCGCATATCAGTTAATTCGTAAATATTAGTTTGGTTAGGAATTGCCCGCACTCCCACAACACCATATTGATGAATTTCTGATTCATTGCGCCGACAGACTCCTAATACACCTTTGCCAAATTCTACTCCGACACTCAACACTTGTTGCACGCAGGAAATCGGAGAATTCGATCGATAAAGGTGATCTCCCAAAAGTAAGACAAAACTTTGAGAACCAACTATTTCTTTTGCTTGCAATACTGCATCACCAAAACCAGCAGGTTCTTGTTGATAAACGTACCGCAAACGATCGCCTAAATCCTTTAACTCATTCCAAGCATTTAAAATCCGTTCTCCCCCAACAGTTTCTATATTTTCTATTGGTGGTTCTGTAAAATACCGAGTAACTAATTCCCCATCACGAGGAGATAATATTAATATTATTTCTTCCACACCACTATCTAAAGCTTCCCGCACAATCCAATCTACAGCTGGACGCAATGTACCATCTTTTCCCGGAATTGGTAACAATGCTTTAGGCACAACTTTAGTTGCTGGATATAAACGAGAAGCAAGTCCTGCTAAAGGAATAACAGCGTATCTGGGTTTCATAATTAATTTGTGATTAGTTATTGATTAATTGTCATTTTCTGTTTGAATTTCTTTAACTTCATTTTCTATTTTCTCTTCATTTTCTGTTTGAATTTCTTTAACTTCATTTTCTATTTTCTCTTCATTTTCTAGTTGAATTTCTTTAACTTCATTTTCTAGGTTCTCTTCATTTTCCACTTGCTCTGATTTCTCTTCATTTTTAACGCGGCGAATTGGTAAATTAGCAATTAAAGCTGAAGATCTTTCGTTATTTTCAATAGAAAACACCAACTCTTCGGTATCAAGTTCAACATAACGAGAAATTACTTCTACAATCTCTTTTCGCATTTCTTCTAAATCTTGGGGAGAAAGTCCTGTGCGATCGTGTCCCAAGACTAATTTTAATCGCCGCTTCACCTGATCGCGACTATTATTATCACTTTTCCATGAAAATAATTTTTCCAGAAACTCATTGAACATAATACTTTACCCAAAAGAGAATAAAATCAGATATTCTTAGATTTTTAAAGTAAGAATTATTCAAAAGCATAAAAAAGCTATTATCTGAATGCTGAATCCCTTAGAGAGACAAGAAAAACAGAAGCTAATAATTTAGATTAGCTCTATTTTTTGCGAAAAAAGCGACTCATCCGTTCCCATAAACCCTCTGGTGGAGTTTCCAAAGTTAGGAAAGGCACTTTTTCTCCTTCTAATCGACGGGCAATATTGTTATAAGCGATCGCCGCCAGCGAATTACTCCCAGCTAAAACCAATGGTTCCCCTTTGTTTGTCGAAACAATTACCCTCTCATCATCCGGGACAATTCCTAATATGGGAATCGCTAAAATTTCCTGTACATCTTGCACAGACATCATATTATTTGCCTGTACCATTGCCGGACGAATGCGGTTCACAATTAAATGAATTTTCTTGATACTATGGGCTTCTAAAAGACCAATTACTCTGTCAGCATCTCGCACAGCAGAAATTTCCGGCGTAGTTACAATCACCGCTTCTTTTGCTGCAATAATTGCATTTTTAAACCCCATTTCAATTCCCGCCGGACAGTCAATCAGCACATAATCATACTGCTGCGCCAAATCTGTAACTAACTGCTTCATTTGGTCAGTATTTACAGCATCTTTAGTGCGATTTTGTGCTGCCGGAAGTAACGCTAAATTTGGTTGACGCTTATCTTTTACCAAAGCATCTTCCAGCGTACATTCACCCGACATTACATCTAAAGCCGTGTAAACAATGCGATTTTCCAACCCTAACAATAAATCCAAATTTCGCAGACCAAAATCAGCATCCAAAACCACTATTTTATTTCCGCGAGATGCCAAAGCCATGCCAATATTAGCAGTAGAGGTAGTTTTTCCCACCCCTCCTTTGCCAGAAGTAACAACAATAATTCGCGCCATAATTTAGGTAATAGGTAGTCGGTAGTTGGTAATTGATAATTGGGAAATTCTTCTGCCCTTGGAGATTTTTAAGAAAGATCGGGCCTTTGAAAACCAAGTCCTTTTGCAATGCGAATACCTTCATCAGTTACATAAGCAACCTCTGGGGAAAATTGTGCCGGGGGATTTTCCGGTGCTCTTGCTACAAAATCAGCAATACGGAGTTGAGTTGGTTCCATTTGCAATGCCATAATTAAACACTCGCGCTTACCCCTTGCGCCAGCGTGAACAAAACCGCGCAACCGACCCCAAACTATAATGTCACCATCAGCAATTATGGAACTACCAGGATTAACATCTCCCAACACAATGACAGTTCCGGGGTGACGAATTTCTACCCCTGAACGTAAAGTGGTTTCCAAATAAAGCGGTTCTAAAAAAGGCTGTCCTGGTTTAGTTGATGTGAGCTGATATTGATTAATATAAGCGATCGCAGATTCCTGTTCTACCGAATAACCAGCAGCAGCAGCCGCTACAGCAGTTTGACGGCGATTAGTTTGAACTAATTTCAACACCAGTTTACTTTCCGCCAGCGCCTCAGCAATTTCTTGTAACTGCCGCCCATCTAATAACCAATTTTCCGCAATTAAATGCACCAGAGTATTTGGTTCCCAAAACTTTTCCCCCGCACTTAAACGCTGTTTTAGTTGTAACCAAAGGTCTGACCACACCGCAGGCCCTTCCTTTAGTTCAGTTTGCGGTGGCAAAATTAATAACAGATTTCCTGATTCAGCTTTCAGGTGAACTTGCAACGGAGTAACAGACTCAGCACTAGTTTGAGTCTGAGTAATCGTCTCCATTGCAGTGGGCAGAACTGTTTCCTCTGGAGTTTCAGGAAGCTTTTCCAATGCCGAAGTAATAGAAGAATCAACTGTCATGCGCTCAAGGTTATAGCAGCAACCGATAACTAGATAAGTATAGTAGAACTTGGAGTGTCATTGGTTATTGGTGATTCAATTTAGGACTTTAGATTTAAGTAGGAATCGTGATTTTTTGATAGATTAAAAGGAACTTTAGCAGGACAGACTTCCTTGATGTTGCAATTTTTTCCCTTGCTGTACAAAATCTAATAAAATCTAGAATAAATTAAACCAGTATTCTCGACTAACTCCAGCCAAGACAAGGTTACGCGAAAGATTTTTTCCCTGTTCAGGAGTTCCCTTGCCTCAGCAAAATGTCCCGATGTCTTAACCGATCGCCTAATTTCTGAAAAACCTTGCCGATAGGATCTCTAGTATGTCAACTCACCGAACTGTTCTTATCATTGCTGAATCTGATGAGAGCAATAACGATTACTGGTATCAATTACAGCAACAGGGAAATTTTACATACACAATTATTAAAGAAAAATACGATAACTCAAATCTGGTAACAGCGCAAGTAGAGAAGATTGACGCTATTCTTCTAGAACTCCATTCTTTGCACTTTGGTAACTTGGATGCGCTACGACAACTAAAGGCAGAGATGGGCGATCGCTGTCCGCCAATCGTAGCGATCGGCAGTGATGATGCAGAAGTAGCGGTGCAGGCATTCAGAAATGGGGCAGCGGATTATCTGATCGAAGACCGAATCACCCCTGACAGTCTGCATTTAGCGATCGACAGTGCGATCGGCCTACGACAGGCTAACGCCAACACAAATTCCGAATTGCAACAACAAATTCAACACACTCAGCAACAGTACCAAACTTCTGTCCAACAACAACAGCAACGAACCCAACGACTAATTGACACCGCTCCCATTGGCATTGGTATTGGCTCGCGCAACGGTAAAATGATAGTAATGAACGATACCATGTTGCACCTGCACGGCTACACGCGGGAACAATTTGAGCAACAGGGAATAAACTGGCATGATTTTATTCCACCAGAGTTGACTTTGCAGGCAGAACAGAACTTAGAACAATTGCGGCAACAAGGCTTTATGCCACTAACGGAGATGGAACTGTTGCATCCAAATGGATCGCGGGTTCCCATTTTACTCAGTGCCTGGGAGTGGATGGATAGCACTGATGAGTATATGGTGTTTGCGGTGGATTTAACCCAGCAAAAACAAGCTGAAGCAGCAATTCAAAAATTAAACCGGGATTTGACAAATCGGGTTGTGGAACTGCAAACCTTGTTGGATATTATTCCTGTGGGAATTGCGATCGCCACCGATCCAACCTGCACTCAAATGCAGAATAATGCCTACCTGCGACAATTGTTAGGCATGAGCAACGGCGAAAACATCTCGAAAAGTGCGCCTGCTGATGAACAACCTCCCTATCAAGTCTTCCAAAAGGGACAAGAAATACTTAGCGAAAACTTGCCGATGCAAGTTGCTGCCAGACTAGGTGTAGAGGTGCGAGATGCAGAATTTGAGATTTTGTCGCCTGATGGTACAGTGCGCCAGTTATTATCTTATGCGACTCCCTTACGAGACGACCAGAACGAGATTCGCGGTGCGATCGGAGCCTTTTTAGATATTACAGAACGTAACCAAGCCGCCGCCACGATCAAAGCTAGTCAAAAACGCTATCGAGAATTAGCCGAAGCGATGCCTCAAATGGTGTGGACAGCAGACGCAACAGGGGTACTGAATTATTGGAATCAACGCTGGTATGAGTATACGGGCTTGAGTGAAGCCGAATCGATGGGTTCAGCGGGGCTGAGTGTTGTTCATCCTGACGATCGCGACCGCACCCTTGCCCAATGGAGTCAAGCAACCGCATCTGGGCAAACATTTGAGGCAGAATACCGAATTCGCCGTTGGGATGGCGAGTACCACTGGTTCATCTGTAGAGCTATACCGACACGAGACTCTCACAACCAAATCACAGGTTGGATCGGCACCATTACTAATATTGATGATATAAAGCGCAGTGAAGCACTGGTTCAGCGAAGCGAGCAACAGATTCGGCAACAACTAGCAGAAATTGAAGCTATCTATCAGTCCGCCCCCATTGGCTTGAATGTACTAGATACTGAATTCCGCTTTGTGCGGATCAATCAGCGATTAGCAGAAATCAATGGATTGCCTGTAGAAGCCCATATTGGGCGAACCTTGCGAGAACTGTTCCCCACTCTGGCAGATACTTTAGAACAGATTTTGCGCCCGATTCTGGAAACAGGGGAACCGCTGTTAAATGTAAAAATTCAGGGTGAAACTCCGGCACAACCCGGAGTTAAACGCACTTGGTTGGAACAATTTTTGCCCTTGAAGGAAGGCAATCGCGTAATTGGCATCAGTACAGTTTGTGAAGAAATTACTGAGCGAATTCAAGTAGAAGCAGCTTTGCGCCAGAGTGAAGAACGCTTCCGCCACATGGCAGATCATGCCCCTGTGATGATTTGGGTGACAGATACCAAGGGTAAATGCACTTATCTGAGCAAAAGCTGGTACGAGTTCACGGGGCAAACTGAAGTAATGGGACTGGGGTTTGGGTGGTTAGAGGCGGTGCATCCAGACGATCGCCAACTTTCCAGCGAGATATTCTTAAATGCAAATCAGCGTCGAGAAGCCTTTCAACTAGAATATCGTTTGCGTCGTCAGGATGGTGAATATCGCTCTTGCATTGATGCTGCAAGTCCTTGGTTTGGGGAGGACGGAGAGTTTCAAGGATACATCGGTTCAGTAATTGATATTCACGATCGCAAACAAACTGAGGAACGTTATCGCGCTTTATTTGAGTCGATGAATGAAGGCTTTTGTGTTGTTGAAATGCTGTTTGACAAACAGAACAAGCCTGTTGATTACCGCTTTTTGGAAATGAATCCGCTATTTGAATCCCAAACCGGACTCAAACAAGCACAGGGTAAAACAGCGCGTCAGCTAGTGCCAAATCTAGAAGATCATTGGTTTGAGACTTACGGTAAAGTCGCACTGACAGGCGAACCAGTCCGCTTTGAAAATGGTTCGGAAGTGATGAAGCGCTGGTTTGAGGTTTCCGCTTTTCGCATTGGAAAACCAGAAAGCCGCAAAGTTGCGATTTTGTTTAAAGATATTAGCGATCGCAGACAAATCGAGCTAGAACGTCAACGCAGCGAAGCCATCTTGCAAGCATTTATCGCTGCTTCCCCAATTACTCTAGCTTTGTTCGATCGAGAACTCCGCTTCCTTTATGCCAACGAAGCCCTAGCTAAAACCAATGGACTCCCGTTAAGCGAGCATTGGGGCAGAACCTTGTGGGAAGTCGTGCCGCAAATAGCACCACAGTTTGCCCCGATGTTGCTGCGGATTATGGAAACTCAAGAACCTGTCTTCAATGTGAAATTCAGTGGGGAAATCAGACCCGGTGTGTTTCGTAGTACGATCGCTAATCACTATCCCGTTTGTTTGCCCAATGGTGAAGTGATCGGAGTCGGAGTAGCGGTGATGGATGTTACCGACCTCGCTCTGGCACAACAGGAACTCACGGAAAGCGAAGAACGCTTCCGTACCCTGGCAGACAACATTTCCCAATTGGCTTGGATGGCAGATGAGAGCGGGTGGATCTTTTGGTACAATCAACGCTGGTTTGACTATACAGGCACAACCCTGGAAGAAATGCAAGGTTGGGGCTGGCAGAAAGTCCATCACCCAGCTCATCTGGAACGGGTGCTCAAAAAGTTTTGTCGCTGTATAGAAACAGGTGAACTTTGGGAGGATACCTTCCCATTACGTGGTAAAGATGGAAAGTATCGCTGGTTTCTCTCTCGCGCTGTTCCAGTTCGGGATGAACAGGGCAGAGTCTTGCGCTGGTTTGGCACTAATACAGATATTACCGATATCCAACAAGTAGAGGAAGCCTTACGCTTAAGCAAGGAACGCTATCGCCGTTTGGCAGAATTGATTCCCCAATTGGTTTGGACAGCTAACGCCGAAGGTGTGTTAATAGATGTCAATCAACGCTGGACGGAGTATACCGGGTTAACGCTGGAACAAGTCCAAATCGAGGGGTGGGCAGCGGTTGTTCATCCTGAAGACGTGCCTATTATGAGTCAAAACTGGGCTGAGGCAGTAGAAAAAGGAATTCCCTATCAAGCCGAAGGTCGGATGCGGCGAGCAAATGGAGAGTACCGCTGGCATCTACACCAAGCAATTCCGCAAAAGAATGTGCAAGGTCAAATTAGCAGTTGGTTTGGCACGGCAACTGATATTGAAGACCAAAAACAATTGGAAATTGAACGCGATCGGCTTTTGCAACAAGAACAAGTAGCACGAGAAGCAGCCGAACGCGCCAACAGAATTAAGGATGAATTTTTGGCAGTGTTGTCTCACGAATTGCGATCGCCATTAAACCCAATCTTAGGTTGGGCAAAGTTGTTGCAAACCAGGAAGTTTGACGAGCTTCGCCTCAAGCAAGCCCTCGCCACCATTGAGCGAAATGCTAGATTACAAACTCAATTAATTGACGATTTGCTTGATGTTGCCAAAATCCTACGGGGCAAACTCACTTTAAATGTTTCTTCGGTGAATCTATCCTTTGTAATTGAAGCTGCGATCGATACTGTTAGAACTACTGCTGTAGCAAAATCGATCGCGCTTGTTGCCGTCTTACCAAACATTGGGCAAGTATCGGGCGATCCCACCCGCCTGCAACAAATTATCTGGAATTTACTCTCCAACGCCATCAAATTCACTCCCAATGGTGGGCAAGTAGAGATTTACCTGGAACGAGTCAGGGGTAGAAGAGATGGGGAGATGGGGAGATGGGGAGATGAAGAGAGTAATTCTGTAACTCCCCCCATCCCCCTACC
>NZ_JADEWG010000159.1 GCF_015207735.1 [Phormidium] sp. LEGE 05292 | reverse complement strand
CCCCTGGAGCCCCCCTGCTCCCCTGCTTTCTCACAGGTGGGACAATTTCAGTGACAACAGGAGAGTTATTGCCATTTCCAGTAATGATGATTTTTTGCTCTTTCAATTGTCCAAAAGCTTTGGGGCCATTGAGAGTTAATGGTGGGTCAGTTTGTTGATAGAAAACATTGCCATTAGCTGAAAATTGTTGAGTTTCTAAATACCAAGTCATTTGATCGGTTCGCAGGTTAGACGGTGGTTTTTGACCTACCCCTTGAACACCACCTATTAAATAAGCAATTTTTGGGGTTAATTCAACTCTGCCTTGACTAGCGATTAAAGTTACTTGTTGTTCTTTTTGATAAATAGTTACTGGCTGATTTGAGGAGACTATTTTGGTATTTAAATTCCACACAATAGCGTTACTAGCAATTTGCATTGGGGATTCAAAAAAGGTAATTTGTCCATTTTTACCCAGTTGGGCAATTTTGTTTTTTAAGTCTACTTCTCCTCGATCGCCTGTGGCGCGTTCGGTAATTTTTTCTTTCTCATAGCGGTCAATTTGAATAAATCGATCGCTAAACATTTTCTCTTCGGGGACTTGCCAAAATAACTTTTCGGTTTTCATCAATAACGGAGGATCGATCGCTTTTGCCGCAACTTGACCAATAAATTCAATTCTTTTAGCCCGACTATAAGCCCTCGCTTCTTGTGCTGATGCTTGTGCTTGTTTATGAGTTCCAGTTAATTGATTCCGCACAATCAAAATATCTTCTTTCGGTCGCCATTCTAATTCATTACCCCGCAAGACTACACCATTTTGCATATCTGTAGCGACAATTTGACCTTTAAGAAAAACTTGTTCGCCATCTTGTTTAATTTCTCCGGTTTGACCGCTAACTTGATATACTAATTTACCATCTTGAAATAAATCCCCTATGGGAGTTTGAACTTGTGCATCTTTTTTATCATTACTATAAACAGCTTGTTTGGCTTTCATTTTCCACAAAGTCCGACCTGAATCATCAACTTTATCGAGGGTGACATCGTTCAATGTCAGGTTACTATCTGATTCTTTAGCTAATGCTTTTTCCTTAGCTAGTCTACTATCTTCTGCTAGCTTTTTGGCTGTTTTTCCTTCATTACCACAGGCTACAATACCGAACAATAGACAGATAAATAGCAATTTTAAAACCATTACTTTATTCAAAGTAATTTTCCTCAAATTCACAAGGAAATTATAACAATTGTCTTATATCGATTACCTCAGATCTTGCAGCAATGGAGGTAGAACCTCCCAAGACTTCGTTCCCAGGTTGAACCTGGGAACGAGAAATACAGGCTCCGCCTCGTGGTGCAAGATCTGAGCTAGGAAGAGAAATCTAAAATCTAAAATTCAAAATCTAAAATTGTTCAACTCCTTTGTTAATTTTAAATTGTTGTTTTTATTTGGATTTTAATCGTCGTCTTTTTCGTCATCTAATAACCCAATTCCAGACAGTGGACGATAGATATATCCTCCTTGACGCTGGGTTTTTTGGATATCTTCTTTGATGTTTTCTAGGTCGATATAGCGATCAGCAACGTTGATTAAACTATCGCTAGTCATGGAACGCAGACTGACAACTTCAACGCGCACACCGCGATAACTAACTGCATCTACTGCATAAGCTAGATCCCCATCACCACTAACTAAAACTGCTGTATCATAAGAGCCTACTAACGCCATCATATCCACAGCAATTTCTACATCTAAATTGGCTTTTTTAGAACCATCAGGTAATTGTACTAAGTCTTTAGCAATGACTCGATAACCATTGCGCCGCATCCACAACAAAAAACCTTGCTGTTTTTCATTGGTGCGATCGACTCCTGTATAAAAGAACGATCGCAACAACCGAGAACCAGCCGTCAGCCTACACAATAGCTTGGTATAGTCTATTTCAATTCCCAATTGTAAGGCTGCATAAAACAGATTTGAGCCGTCAATAAAAATGGCGACTCGACCGCGATTTTCCAGAACTTGTTCTGGCGTGAATAGCGAGTCTTTTTCCAGATTATTTAACATGATTATTATGCCTCATTTTTTATGAATCAAATCAATCAAGGTACTCCTAATTTCTCCTCATTTATATTGCCTGGAATGGCTTGGGGATTTTATTAAGAATTAGTTGCCGCAAATTCCAATTTTTGAAAAATCGGACGAGGTTCACCTAACTTTTGTTTTGCAGGTAAGGTTCCCCAACTAGCTTCGGTAGTAAAGTTTGTTGTATTAGATAATTGAGTTTTGTCATTAAAATTTGTCCCAAAGCCTAATTGTTTATAAATGTCATTACTGATCCCAGGAATAATTGGCGACAATAAATAAGCTGCCAATCGCACAGATTCTAAAACAGAATACAACACTTGCTCAACTGCTGGTTGATTTCCTTGTTTATACAATGTCCAAGGAGCTTGTTCATCGATATACTTGTTGCCAGTGCGAATCAAGGTGAGAACAGCTTCACAAGCATTGCTGAAAGCTAAATTTTCATAAGCTTGGGCAACTTGTGTACCTAATGTCAAACCAATGGTTTTTAAGGGGTTTTCTGAAGAAATTTCTGCACCATTTACGTTAGGAACTTCGCCACCGCAGTATTTGTATGCCATTTTTAAAGTACGATTGAGCAAGTTGCCCAAGTCGTTGGCTAGGTCAGCGTTGAGGATGGGAATAAACCGATTTACTTCGTTAAAGTCGCCATCTTTGCCGAATTCTATTTCTTTCATAAAATAGTAACGAACTGCGTCGGCTCCGTAGCGATCGACTAAATCGATCGGATCGACAGTATTCCCCAGAGTTTTACTAATTTTCTGCCCATCTTTGGTTAAAAAGCCATGTCCAAACACTTTTTCTGGTAAAGAAATCTTGGCTGACATTAACATTGCAGGCCAGTAAACTGCATGAAATCTCAGAATGTCTTTACCAATCAAATGTAAGTTGATCGGCCACCACTTAGCTAAAGCATTCTCTAAGGTCGGTTCGTCATCCGGTTCGACAAGGGCGGTAACATAGCCTAGAAGGGCATCAAACCAGACGTAAATGGTATGTTTGGGGTCTGTGGGTATGGGAAAGCCCCAATCTAAGTTAACCCGCGAAATCGAAAAGTCTTGCAAACCTTGACTGACAAAGTTGAGGACTTCGTTGCGGCGAGTTTCTGGTTGAATAAAGTCTGGTCGTTCTTGATAGAGTTTTTCCAGTTGAGTTTGGTACTTAGAAAGTCGGAAGAAGTAGTTTTCTTCGTCGCGCCACTCAACTTCTTTGTTGGGGTGGAGGGAACAACGCCTTCCTTCGAGGAGTTCGCGTTCTTCTTTGAATTCTTCACAAGGTACGCAATACCAACCTTTTTGTTGACTCAGGTAGATGTCGCCTGCGTCCCAAACTCGGTGAAAAAATTCTTTGACGATCGCATGATGACGATCGGCTGTTGTCCGACTAAAGCGATCGTACTGGATATTGAGCTTTTGCCAAAGTTTCTCGAACCCAGCCACTATTTCATCACAGTGTACCTGGGGTGATAGTCCTCTAGCTTCAGCGGCGCGTTGAATTTTTTGTCCGTGTTCGTCGTTTCCGGTGATTAGTAGCACCGATTTTCCCCGCATTCTTTGGTATCTAGCTAGTACGTCGGCTGCGATCGTAGTATAAGCACTACCTATGTGAGGGATATCGTTTACGTAATACAGGGGGGTTGTGAGAGCAAAGGTTTTTTTATTATCGGTATAATTCATGGAAAAAAAATGGCAATAAACCCTCATAAACTGTTTTTAATCATACATGAGGGTTTTGAATAGAGGTTTTATGGTTATTTTTTACATTTATTATAATCTAATCTGATCTTGTAACAATAGTATAAAAATTTACTTGATTAACCTAAATGCGATACCTCAACTGTACCTATTGCGTCTCTATCTGAGGATTATTGTCAAATTAGCTGAGATAAAGTTAACAATTATTAAAGAGTAGGGTTACACTTAGTCAAAAATATTAGCCAAAATATCGAAAAATTATTTATTGGACAACTCCCTACTATCTAGTTGTAGTAAATGTGGAAAATTTATGTATTCAGAGCCATTGTTAGTTTCTCAATTCTTGCTATCAGTTAGTAAAACTAAGCTGTTTCTCCATCATCAGGAGCGTATTCCCCCATCAGGGCCTATGTTAGTGGTAAGTAATCATCGGAGTTTTATGGATGCGCCATTGCTGATGTCAGCACTAGGTCGTCCGATCCGGTTTGCTTGCCATCATTATATGGGACAAGTGCCAGTGATGCGGGATTTGGTAACTAAGTTAGGCTGTTTCCCTTTGGAGGAGACGGGAAAACCGCAAAAGAAATTTTTCCAACAAGCAATTCATTTGTTTAAGACACAGCAAGTGGTGGGGTTGTTCCCGGAAGGAGCACAACCAATGGTAGAGTTTACCCAACCGGAAACGATGGGCGAATTTCATAAGGGTTTTGCTCATTTGGCGTTACGGGCTCCAGTGGAACGGTTGTCTATTTTACCTGTGGCGATCTCTTCTGTGGAAGAGACTGTCAGTTCAGCCGTACCATTAAAACTGTTAAGTTGGTTTGATCCTTCGGAACCATTTTTTAATAATTCTGGTTGGCATCCTTTGGTAGTTTATCAACGAGTCAATGTGTTAATTGGTCGTCCTTATTGGATTACCTCTTCTGTGAGAGAAGGATTCAAAGGAAAACAGATGAAAACCGTCGTTGCTGAACTGACAGATTACTGCCAAACTGAAATTAGCGAATTATTGCGTCAAGGTTGTAATTAAGTTGTCAGTTTTGCTCTGGGCTTTGGGTAAACTTAATTGAAAATAGCTGTTGAATATCGATTTAAAAATGCCGCAAATTAAAAGTCATCCCTGTTTCTTAACACCCACACGAATTAAGCCAGAGTTACCTCTATTTATATTTTTGCCAGGAATGGATGGTACAGGTCAGCTGTTACGTTGTCAAACTGCTGGTTTAGAACAAGGTTTTGATATTCGTTGTTTAGCTATTCCTCCCGATGATTTGACTGATTGGGATGGACTTGTCAAACAAGTAATCAATTTAATTGAAGCTGAATTGAAAAAAAATCCCCGTCAATCTGTTTATTTATGTGGGGAATCTTTTGGCGGTTGTTTGGCGATGAAGGTTGCTGTGAAAGCACCTTGGTTGTTTGAAAAAATAATTTTAGTTAATCCTGCTTCTTCAATGAGTCGTCGTCCTTGGATGTACGCTGCAATTCCTTTAACTCAATGGGTACCAGGTTATTTTTATAATTTAGGTTCGTTGATTGGTTTGCCTGTTTTAGCGGCTATGGGTAGGATAGCACCGAGCGATCGCCAAGCGTTAGTTCAAGCAGTACAAATTGTTCCCCAGAAAACCTCGATTTGGCGACTTTCGTTACTCCGAGATTTCCAAATTAATCCTAATCAATTGCGCCGAATTACTCAACCAGTGTTTTTAATTGGTAGTGGGGCCGATCGTTTGTTACCATCAGTCGCAGAAGTAGAGTATTTATTGGAACATTTTCCCAATGCGAAGATGACAATTTTACCAGATAGCGGTCATGCTTGCTTGTTAGAAACTGATGTGAATCTTTATGAAATTTTAAGACAAAATGATTTTTTACCGGAGGGCAAAGGGCAAACTAAAATGCTTTCCTCCGCAACAAATTAAGTTGCAATCAACGAAGTTGAGGATTGTTTAATTAGCCAAAAGCTCAAACTTTTGTGAAAAAACTTTAACGACTACTTCCAAAATTCAGCTAAATTTGCTAAGATAATAGATCTGAGCGGGCGACTAGCTCAATGGTAGAGCAGCAGACTCTTAATCTGGTGGTTCAGGGTTCGAGCCCCTGGTCGCCCATCATGTTGTACATTGTTTATTGGGTGAGTGGGGCGATCGTCTACACTAGAGTTTCGATTGACCTCAAAGATAAATTTGCAGTATTTTATCCATCTTTGTGTTTGATTTTAGCGTAAAACAGGAAATTCTAATTTAAAAGCCTAGAAGTTATCTAGACTTACGAGAATTCACTAATGGATACTTTATTACCAAAAGTTGTAGTTCAATTAACTGATGCAGTCAGCGAAAAGCTTGGTCGTCCCGCGTATTGCCGAAAAGTTTTAAATCGCGATGAGTGGTACATTAACGATCCTGTTTTTTCCTTTATACAGCGTGGGACGAAGAACGGGGGGCTAGGTTATCGTGTTGGTTACTATGTTGATCTAAATAACCATGAAGTTTGGTTTGTGCTACTTCATTCAGTAGTTATGGCTAAACTTTTTCAAAACAATCTTGCTTTTTCAACACTAATTGAAGTTCTTAAAAAAACTGCTGATTTCCGTGATATCCATTGGCTTTATCGCAGTTCCAAGCAAGCGGTAAAATTAGGCTTCAATGATGGTGAACGTATAGATTCAGAATCAATCAGAGATTTTATTAGACAACTTGAAGACTTTGATGAAAAATATGGATTCGTTAAAGACTTGTTCCCCAAACGCCTCAACACTGGTAAGGGTGGGGGCTTTGCTTTTGGTGCTGGACATACATTTTATCTGGGATTAGTAGACAAGTTTGAATTGATGTATTCAACAGAAAATATTAAGAGATTAATTGAGCTAACTTGGCCTTTATTTTTATGTTTATATCCAATTGAACCAATAGAAAAACGTTCAGCTTGTTTAGCCAGAAATATGAAGGTTGCTGGAATTCCTAAAGAATGCGAATTTTCCCTAATTCAGTTTACATCTGAATCAACATTAAGTCCATTATGTAGAGGTCAAATACAAGGCGCACATATTAAACCTCATGCCGAAGGTGGTTCAGATCGCCCTGAAAATGGAATTTGGCTTTGTGAATTCCACCATAGAATTACTGAAGGTAAGCTCAAAGGGCAACGAAAAGGTAAAGATTTAGCAGTTAGATTTATAGACAGCTAGTTTAGTTGCAATACTCATAATTTTAAACTTTCTCGAACTTGTCAATCCATATTTAATTATGCTTCAACATATTCACAAATAGAAACAGGATCGGGAACTGGAAAGCCATCTTCTTGTAAACTTTCTAGATGAAATGCGATCGCCTCGCGTAAATGTCATATTTATTCGCCTTCTTCTTTTTCCAAAATTGTCTCAATATCCCGTACAGCGTGAAGAATTCGCACAATTTCAATATACTCCTCAAAGATTAGATAAAAAATTAAATAATTTTCAAATGCCTTAACTGACCATTTCCGCAAACCTTCCAAACGGGGATTATTTACTGGATAAAGGCGACCCATACCAGACATTTGAGCTAATCTAGCTAATGTCTGACGTACTGCGTCGAAAAACCGCAATGCTGCATCAGAATTATTTTGGGCAATGTAAGCAAAGATTTTATCTATATCCTGACTTGCCTTTGGTGTAATGAAAATCCTCTTCGTCATTCTTGCGTATCCTGTACTCCTTGAACTAATTGAGAGCGTTTTGTCTCCCACCACTCATCTGTTAGTTCGATCGATTCACCACTATCCAATCCTTCCAATAATAGGGACTCAACTCGCGCAATCTTTGCTTGTTCTTGACAGATTAAATGTATGATATAGTCATTAACTGTACCATAGTTTCCTTTAGCCACTTGTTGCTCAATAAAAGCTTGAATTGATTCAGGTAGTGAAATATTTAGAGCAGACATATCCTTTACCATTTTTGATATTTTCTACAAACTCTTTTCTAACTAATATTACCAGCCGCCAATATTTGTTCAACTGTTAACGCTAACTCTGCAAAAGTCCGAGAAACTATATTTTGATTACCTATAAAAACTGTTTCCTCATATAAACCTTCTTCCCACAACAAAACTGTAACTTTTGATTTCATCGGGTCAACAATCCAATATTCAGGAATCTCTAACGCTGCATATTCAGAACGCTTAAAACGATAATCTCGACTCACAGATTCAGGACTAACAACTTCAAATGCTAATAATGGAGGTATCTCAGTAACAGCCGATCGATCCAAAAACTCCCGCACCTGTTCAACAGGTACAATATAAAGATCTGATAATCTCGACTTTCGCCATCCCGTTCTAATTCCCGCTTCTCTAAAACATACCCAAGGTAAACCTAAACGTTTGATTTCCGCATCAAATATTTGCTCAGCAAACTTAGCGATAAGTAAATGCCTAAAAGTTGGAAGATTCATCAGTTCTAACCTTCCTTCAACCAATTCATAGCGGTTATCTGTGCCATCGTCATAAGCTAGATATTCCTCAAACGTAAACAGTTTTTCCGCAACTTCGCTTTTCATAATATCTCAACTCCTAAAAGTTTTAAAACCACCCAGTTCCCACAGTTGATTCTAATAACCAAGTTAACATTTCCGGTAAACGTTTTTGCCAAGCTGTTTCGTGGTGAATTTCATCTTTACCAAGCACAAAATATAATTCCTGTTCGCTGTATCCTAAATTTTTCAAATGTTGATAAAAATACTTGTTAATAGGAACGAAATCTATTTCAGTTCCATAATAGTTGTATTGTTCAGCACTACCAACGTATAAAAGAATTTTTGACCAAAACCGAGTGTGTCTATCCCAGTAGCGAAACATGAAATCTCCACCAAACATTAAAGCGGGAGAAATACCACCAATGCGTCCAAAAAGTTGTGGGTAAGTTTTGCCGATATACAAAGCAAATAATCCGCCCATACTTGAGCCTAAAATTGCTGTATTTTGAGGGTCTGTGAGGGTGCGATATTGGCGATCGATATAAGGTTTTAAACTATTTACTAAAAATTCCGATGTTAAATGTCCCCGTCCATCTTGCCAAGGAGAATATTCTTCCATCCGGTTTGGTAAGTGGTCGATCCCAACAATAATCCAAGGGTGGATAGTACCTTCAGATATTAACTCTTCTAGGGCAATATTGGCACACCAAGTATCATAAACCGCTGATTCCGGGTGAGAAAAGATATTTTGCCCATCCAACATATAAAGTACCGGGAAACGCTTGTAAGGTTCTTGGTGGTAAGCGTCAGGGGTAAAGATGCGGAGGGTGCGATTTGTTTGTTCGGAAAATGAGTAAAAGTCGCGGATAATCTGTATTTCGCCCATTGTTCTTAATAGTTAGGTACGTTTGTATAATAAGAGTTATTTTTTGTTTGTAAATAGCGATCGCGCCAAATTTATAGTTGTAGCATAGATTTGTAAGCTAGTGAGCAAAACCGAACCTGTGAATGCCAATGATACCGGAACTTCTGAATAACCGCTATCTTTTGCTCCAACAATTGGGTGGTGGTGGTTTTGGTGATACTTTTTTGGCAGAAGATACGAATATGCCGTCGAAACGTCGTTGTGTAATTAAGCAGCTGAAACCTATTGAAAATAAACCGGAAGTTTATCAGTTAGTCAAAGAAAGATTCGCACGAGAAGCTGTAGTTTTAGAAGAGTTGGGCGAAGGCAATCATCAAATACCTAAATTATATGCTTATTTTACTATTAATGAGCAATTTTATTTAGTTCAAGAGTGGATTGCCGGACAAACTTTAGGAAAAAAACTCCAATTAGAAGGCGTGCAAAGTGAAAGTTTTGTGCGCGATTTTTTGCAGGAAATTTTGCCAGTATTAGATTATGTCCATAGCAAAAAGATGGTGCATCGGGATATTAAACCAGACAATATTATTATCAGACAAAGTGACGGTAAACCTGTTTTAATTGATTTTGGTGCTGTTAAAGAAACGATGGGAACTATAATCAATTCTCATGGTAGTACGACCAGTTCTATTGTCATTGGTACTAGTGGTTTTATGCCTGCTGAGCAAGCAGCAGGTAGACCTGTTTATGCTAGTGATTTATATAGTTTGGGGATGACAGCAATTTATTTGTTAACTCATCGGAGTCCTAAGACTTTGGATATAGATCATCAAACGGGAGAGATTTTATGGCAGCAGTATACTTTAAATATTAGTCCTAGTTTGGTACGAGTTTTGAATAAGGCAGTTCAGTCTCATTGGTGCGATCGCTACCAAACTGCCAATGAGATGTTAGAAGCATTAAAATTAAATTCTAATCTTATCCCTTCTACTATAAGTTTATTAGCCCATAATTACCCCAAAGAACCGGGCGAAACCTTGGCTCAAAATACTACACCTTTACAGCAAATAAACCGAAAATTTTTGATAATTGTATGTGGCATAATTATTAGCACTTTAGTTAGTATACAGATAATATATAGATCCGTTCTTCACTGGTTCCCCCGAACAGAATTAAAACAAAGTATAGTTGTTACTCCGAAAATAAATTTTCCCAAAAATTACGATTTTACTTGGATTTCCAAAAGACAAGTTACTGATGCAGATTTGTTTGATAAGAATGCTTTAGAGTTAGATATTTTGCGAAATTCAATTTATGCCCGTTATGGCAGAAGGTTTAAAAGTCAGGAATTACAACAATATTTTAGTAGTCAATCTTGGTATCGTCCGATTTATTCACCAGAAAGTTTTCCTGATAATTTGTTAACTCCTTTAGAGCAAAAGAATGTAGCGTATATTTTAGAGTATCAAGAACGAAATGATTTAAGGTGGGTGAGGTAGAGGAGTGCGATCGCTTCACCCACTTTCCCCTGATATCACTTCCAAACTCAATATCCCAGAAGGCATATCTACAATCAATCTCATACTTTTTAGCCACTGACTACCGAGTAAAACTTCTGTAATTTCATCGCCAGCATAAACCGGAATTTCAAATTCTCTTCCATCTATCCTTACTTTACCTAAATGAATTTCAAAATCTGCTTCTCCCTGTGCAGTTCGCAAAGTTCTCCTGCGTAAAAAACGCCAACCAAGTCCCGGCAAATCCTGCTTATTAATTGCTAAAAATTCTGTAAAACCAGTATCCAACATTGCCTCAACTGGCAGTTCTAAACCATCAGCAGTAATTAATTCTATTTCAAAAAACAACTCCCCATCACTACCGAAATTGCCTTCAATCATATTCTCCCAGCTACCCCTGTTTCATTAATTACAAATATGTATGGAATAGCATTTGGATACTTTTGACGCGCCATTTCTGTTGCTACCTCTTCATTTTCAGCAATGACATAATCTTCACTTTCTGGATCTATTGCCATAAACCAGTTATAGTGAGTTTTAATTAACTCCGGTTGGACTCGGTTAAAAATTAATTGACAACGGTGATGAATTGCCATTAATTCAGTTTTCCATTTAATTTTTTCTTCTTCAGACCATTCAATTTCAGGAAATAATCTTCCTCGTTTGACTATGCGATCGCTTTTAGTTTCTGTCATAACTTTTACTCCAGATTATTCACACACCCTTCAATCAATCCCTCAATTCCATTAACCGGAAAAATCCTCACTCCCAACTTATCAGCAACTTCCTCAACAGTCCGATCGTCCAAAAATTTAGTATCCCCATGTTTCAACATTAAAGATGGCAATAAAATCCCATCTCCCAAATCTTTACCTTGTAAATTGAACAGCAAATCTTCCCCAGTTAACAAACCAGTAACAGTAATTTTTTGTCCCCAATATTCACTAGGAAAAGCTGCCATTTCCACTGTCAAACCTTTGACTTTGTTCAATCTTTCTAAAATCGGTTGAAATGCTTTTTCTACTGCATTTCCCACTACCCAAGTAAATCTTCTTTCTGGCGCAACTTTTGAGGGTAAACTTTTCGCTGCTTCCTCAAACTTTCTCAAAAATAACCTAATTGAACCGACACCATTATCAATTTGTGGGTAATCTTCGTAATGTGATTCTGAGGGTAAATCTTCACCCGCAATCAAAAACCATTCATCGGCTAACCAAATACAATTTTTACGAGTCTTTTTCTGTAACTCGCTTTGAAGTTTTTGCACTTGGGAAATTACTTCTTTAGCTTTTTCTGGAGTAACTGGGATTAATTCATCTTCTTCAGGACGAAAGCGAGTTAAACCAACTGGAACAACTGCAACTGATGCAACTGCGGGAGTTTCGCCTTTGTGGAATTTGGCTAAATCTCTTAATGTGGTTTCTAAGTGAATTCCGTCATTAATTCCCGGACAAACTACTACTTGGGCATGAATTTGTAAACGGCGTTTTTGAAACCATTTAATTTGTTCTAAAATTTGTCCAGCACGTTGATTTTTTAATAAGCGAGTTCTGATTTCTGGTTCAGTTGCGTGAACGGAAACGTAAAGCGGGGAAAGCCGCATTTGTTCGATTCTGTTCCATTCTTTTTGAGTGACATTAGTTAATGTTAAATAAGAACCATAGAGGAAACTTAAGCGGTAATCGTCATCTTTTAAATATAAAGATTCTCTTTTTCCTGGGGGTTGTTGATCGATGAAACAGAAGGGACAACGGTTATTACATTGAATTAAACCATCAAACAAAGCCGTTTCAAATTCTAAGCCTAAGTCTTCGTCGTAATCTTTTTCTATTTCTACTTGATGGATTTTGCCTTTAACGTCTAAAACTTCTAATTCTAGGAATTCATCGGCACACAAGAATTTGTAGTCGATGAGATCGCGGGGTTTAGTACCGTTAATGGACACTAAACGATCGCCAACCTCAAACCCAATCTCAGATGCGATCGAATCAGGCAAAACTTTCGTAATTAAAGCCGGACGAAGCGAAATTTCACTCATTTGTCATTAGTCATCTGTCATTTGTTATTTGTTATTTGTCATTAGCTTAAGTAGTCAGTAGTCATGTTTGTTTAATAACAACTACCAACTACCAACTACCGACTACCCAATGACTAATAACTATTAGCTATTTTGCAACAATCCAGCAGAAATTGCTGATAAAATCGCTACGCCAAAGATTAACCGATACCAGATAAATACCCAAGTACTTTGAGTTTGGAGGAACTTCAGCAACCAAGCGATCGCTAAATAAGAAAAAATCCCCGCCGATATCACCCCAACTATTATAGAAATCAGTTCTGAACCTGCTACACCTTCTTTGAAAACATCCTTTAATTCCACCAAACCAGCTAAAGTAATCGCAGGAATTCCTAATAGAAAGGAAAACCTTGCTGCTGTCGCCCTTTCCAATCCGATGAATAACCCAGCAGTTAAAGTAGAACCAGAACGAGAAACACCAGGTATTAATGCTAAAGTTTGCCCTAAACCCATTAAAATTCCGTCTTTCACGTCCAATTTATCAAAATTTCGTTTACGAGTCCCGATTTTTTCCGCTAATCCCAACAATAATGACATGACTATTGAGGCAACAGCGATCGCCCCTAGACTCCGCAAAGGAGAATTATCAAAGTCAGGAATGAAGATTTTAATCAATAACCCAAAGAAAACGATCGGGATTGTACCTAAAACAATTCCCAATGCTAATTTAAACTCTTGAGCTTCATAATCTTTGGTTGCGATCGCAGCGATCGCACCCATCGCTATATTTTTCAGATCCCGCCAAAAATACCACAAAACCGCTGCAATACTACCCAATTGAATTACCGCCGTAAAAGCAACACCTGGATCGCCCCACCCCAAGACAACTGGCACTACTTTTAAATGCGCCGAACTACTGATTGGTAAAAATTCCGTTACCCCTTGCACAAAACCTAAAACAATTGCTTGAAATACATTTACCTGACTAGTAGTTGTTGTCGCCACTGCCGACTGAGAAAGTGCTTTTAAAGGTAAGGCAAGAAGAACACTAACAATTCCTATACCCAAAAACTTGTGCCATTGACGTTGTGATAAACCCATGTCTATTTTGCTTTTAACTCCCAATATAACCACCAAGCATAGCCTACCCAAAAAAATAGGCTTCAATCTTAAAGTTTCAATGTGAATTAAGGGAACAGGCAAGAAGAGGTGGGGGGG
>NZ_JADEWG010000158.1 GCF_015207735.1 [Phormidium] sp. LEGE 05292 | reverse complement strand
TCTCCCCTACCCCCACCCCTACCTCGGAAAAAAAGATCAGAAAAAAACAAAAAAAGGGGTTGACAGCTTAGGGAATAGTGGATATTATTATAAAAGTGTGAACGACACGCCCCCATCGTCTAGAGGCCTAGGACACATCCCTTTCACGGATGCGACGGGGATTCGAATTCCCCTGGGGGTATCCCAAAGAAATAGGAAAATGCAGAAGGCGAAAGAAAAAAATTTCTTTTCGCCTTTTGTTTATTTTAAGGGGTATCGGTCTAAAGGAGAAGATTTTGGTAAAAAAATGGAACAGGTAGAAGGTTGAAGATAAAAATTCTCCTTGTCTCCTTATCCCAGCTTGGGTTGGTAGTCTTTTAAGGGACAATTTTAGAAGGGAAAAGGTTAAAAGTTAAAGGATAAAGTAATAATTTAAGCTTTTCCCCGCTTATTTTTCCGCCAATTTATCCAGCTTTTCTCTGACTGTTAAGTTGAATAAAGAGCGTAGCAAAAACAACAAACATAACCCGGATAAAGCAAAAGCGATCGGAGCAAAAGCACGATAGTGTCCCAAGAGTAGCACAGCAGCACTGAGCAAAGTAAACCCGGTTAAACAGGCATAAATTAGACTTTTAATCGCTAGATGAATGCGTTTAAGAATGCGATCGCTAGTCTCAGACTTACTCCGAAATTGTAACGCACCACTAGCAATTCTTTCCTCCCAACGTTGCAGCGCCAGTTCCGTTTTACTAGGTTGCTGTAACCTATATTTAATATAATCTCGCGTTTGTCTAGCTAATTCTCCAACACTATTAATGCGTCCTCTAGATAAAGTAATACTTCTGACAAAAGGTTGAGCCGCAGCAACTAAACTATACTGAGGATCGAGAGTTCGCGCTACTCCATCCAAAGTAGTTAATGACTTTATAATATAAGTCATTTGTGCAGGTAATCGGAAGGGTTGTTGCTCAAACATTACATACAATTCTTGGCGAATTTCCCCAAAAGCCTGCAAATCGATCGGCTTTTCCGTAAACTTATCTAATAAAAAAGCAATCAATCGTTTTACTGGAGTCATGTCAGCAACAGGCTCAATTAAACCCATATTAATTAAGCTGTCTAAGACTGTTATTGTGTCCTTTCTTAAAACAGCAAAAAAAGTCTTCAACATTTGGTCTTTTGCCAAAGACTTGACCTCTGCCATCATGCCAAAATCATAAAATATAATTCTGCCTTCCAAACTAACAGCCATATTTCCCGGATGGGGATCTGCTTGAAAAAAACCATCAATTAATAATTGTTTTAAATAACAACAAATGCCGATTTGATTAATTTTTTTTAAATTTAAACCACAATTTTCTAGAGTTTGCTTATCATCGATTTTGATACCTGGAGCATATTCGAGAGTTAATACCTTAGTTGTTGTGTATTCCCAATAAACTTTTGGTACACAAATATCAGGATTATCTTGAAAATTTTGCCGAAATCGATCGGCGTTTTTGCCTTCTTGGATGTAATCAATTTCTTGATATAAAAGATTGAAAAATTCATTGTAAATAGCTACTAAATCATACTTAATTGTCCAAGGTAAATAGCTCTGACAAAAATGTACTAATTGGCGGAGAATTTTAAAATCTAATTTAAATAAATTTTCTAATCCCGGACGTTGAACTTTAACAACTACCTCTTCTCCTGTGTGTAACCAAGCACGATGTACTTGACCTAAACTAGCAGCTGCGATCGGACAGCGTTCAAAATCACGAAATAAAACATAAATAGACTTACCTAATTCTGATTCAACTACCGAAATAGCCTCTTCCGCAGTAATTTGAGGAACCTTATCTTGCAATTCTGATAAAGCTTTCACATACTCTAAAGGTAACAAATCCGCACGAGTAGATAGCGCCTGTCCAATTTTAATAAAAGTTGGGCCTAAATCTACCAAAGTTTCCTTTAACCACTCTGCCCGACGTTTTTTGTGTAAAAGCGAACTATTCGGAAAAGTAGCATCCCACCACAAATAAAAGATAAAAGTTATAGCTGCACTAAAAATATCGATCTGACGAGTCAGCTGAGAATATTGAGGTCTTTGCCAGCGGCAGAGTTTTGGTGAATTTGGCGTAGCAGTTATAGCCATATAATTTAGGATGAGTAATTCCTGATGGGAAACTAAAGATTAAAGGAGTATAAAAACACACTCAAGACGAACGAGCTTGAGATTGAGTTAACTCCGATTTGAATCATTCAGATTACCAATCATCAATTCTCATATTCAATGATGCACTGTGTATACTTCAAATAGTACAAAAGCAGGATCAGAAAAGCAAAATTTGTTCATCACCCCTGCATTTGCGGTAAAGTCAGGGTAAAGCAAGTTAACGATGACGGACTATTTTCGATCAAAGAGCTAGAAACAGTAATTACTCCATTCAAATGTTCTACTAAAGATTTGACCAAAGCTAATCCTAAACCAGTACCTTGAATTCCTTTTTGCATCACTCCCTCACCCCGACGGAACTCCTCGAAGATATAATCCTGTTCTGCTGGTGAGATGCTCGAACCAATATTCGAGAGTGACAAAACGATTTGTGGGACTTTTTGATTAGCTTGGTAAATAGCACGCAAAACAACTTTTGTATCTGGTTCTGAGTACTTACCTGCATTTGTGAGTAGTTCGTTAAGAATGCGGTTTACGCTATCAGCATCAGTATATAATATTAGCGATCGCTTTGGTAAATGCACCTCCATACTTAATCCCTTCACCGACCACTTCTCAGTAAAAGACTGCTCTAACCTTTCAATTATCTCCCTAATATCAACTTTTTGTGGTTGCAGTTTAGTTTTGTGAGATTTCAATTCTTGCAACGTCAGCAAATCATTGATCAAATTAATCTCTAAATTACATTGTTGCTCCAAAATATCCAGATACCTTACCTGACGCTCCACAGGCAACCCTGGTTGACGTAACATACAAATAGCCATTCTCATGCTTGCCAAAGGGTTTCGCATTTGGTCATTCATCGTGCTGAGAAACTCATCTTTAAGCGCATTTAAACGACGTAATTGGTCAATTTGTTGGCGAGTCTTTTCATACAACTTTTTCTGAACAGACAAACTCCATTCTAACTGATCCGTTCTTTCTTGCACCAAAGCAGAAGTTTGGCGTAATGTCTGAAACTGGAGAATAGCGATACTTAACTGGGCGCTTACTAACTCCACCAATTCCAATTCTTCAGTTAACCAAACCCTTGGTTGACGTTGTTGTAAAGCCAAAAAACCCAACACCGTTCCCTGACTTTCCAAAGAAATCAACAGTAAATTTGGCATACTGTCAAGGTCAAAAATTGCTGTTACACCCTCAGTGGAATCACCATAAGAAGTGGAGTTTTTCTCATTAAAAATTAACGGCTTGGGACTATGTTGATAAGCCATCTGACACAAACCACAATCTGATAACGAAAAAGATTGATTAATTGAACTTGGCGAGGGTTGATTGCCTTCGGAATTTAAAATAGACCATTCATAAATTACTGTGGCTTTAGCTCTCGGAATAGGCTTTTGGGAACGGTTTTTTATGAGTGGATCTACGTATTTCAAGAATAAGATTAGACTCCGCTCAATTTGTAGAGTCCGCACTAAACCATCAACAGCTAGCTTGAGAATTTGCTCTAGTTCAGTACAGCTACGGATGGCGATCGTTAACTGATTTAGCAAAGCTTGATGCCTTGATGAGGTATCGAATTGTTTATACAAATGAACCTGTGATATTGCCATTGTTATTTAGTCTGACAAAGCTGAAATTTACGGCTGTTTTTGATACAGCACGACATTAGGAACTATATCCCAAAAGGAACATTACCCTGTTAAATTTTACACTTCCTTTATGGTAAATAAAGTTACTTATGAGCTGGTTGCTTTGGGGTATAAATGATAAACACTCTGAAGAATTTGACCACTGGAAAGATTTATCCTCCAATAACAAGAATTTTTGAGAGAGTTGTTTCATTTAAGTCTGATTTGATATATTTGTATTTTTGGTAGTATGCTATTTTTCCGATAAGACAGACTTATAGAAAGTGCTATAACAGAACTTCTATTACTGACACAACTGGCACTAGATTATCCTTACCGGACAAAACTAGCATCCGTGTTTTCTCTAGAAATCAACTAAATTGAAGTACTAAAAACCGAAACTTTCCTACTTAAGGCTGAGCTGAGCGTTTTTTTTGGGCTTCTTTCAACGCTATTTCGCTACTTTGGCGATATAGCTCTTTGCGGTTTTGCGCTAATTGGTAGCGATCGTCATTAGCTGGGACATTACTCATATAATCTGAAGCCTTTTGCCAGTTAGCAGCTATTTCTAACCACTGAGCCGGAGTTTCGGCAACTTGACCTGCGGCGACAGCTTGTTCTGCTAGTTTCACCGCCGTGCTAAAGGAATCTGTAGATAGGGATACACTGGTTTGCTGGACAACGGCTTTAGTAGTGTTTGCTTTCTGATTGACTGATGATAGGCTGGGCAAAGTGGCTACTGAAGAATCTGATTTTTTCACCGTTGTTTGATTTGCTGGGCGACTTAAACTGTAATATAAGCCCCAGCCAACTAATGACAGTGATAGGCTGAATAAAGCTCCCACGATTATGCCTCGCCTCAATTGTTGTCGAGAACGTTCCACAGGAGTTAAAGAACTCTTCAATGTCGGTTGCTTGCCTACACTAATTTTATGTTCGGATAAATTTTCGACTAACTGATCCCAGAAATGACGCTGGGGTAATTTAATTTCTTCTACCCAAAGTAATTGACTTTCTGGATCGCGGTTAATTTCTTCTACCCACAGTAATTGCTGTTCTTGAATAATGCGACTATTAATCTTAGCACGACGAATATTTCGTGGGCTAATACTGGCCAATATTTCCTGAATTTGCGGCACTAAAATTGATTTTTCCAGGTTATCCGCCTTTTCCGCTTCACATAGCAATTGTAATAAGTCATTTTCTCGCACGGCTCTAGTTCTGACTCCGGTAGCAGACAGTTTTTCATTAAGTAATTGAATGATGGCTGCTACGCTGCCGCTTCGTGCTTGCTTAGCAACGTTCTCTCTGGGATCTAACATTTTGGGATAAGCAATTGTTCGCAAGATGCTCCTAACAGTTTTGTCAAATCTTTAGTTTAGAGTAACAGTTGTACAGATAGACGCAAATACACTTAACTGAGTTTTTTTTAGTTTAAGGTTACTATTGACCCTGCCAAATGGCAAGGTTAACACAAAAATTAGTCTCTATTCCTGATAGATTATGGTTTACTCGCAAAACAAAGAAAGCTAAAGGGGCAGCAACTCATGGGTAAAATTGTGGAAGTACTTCCTTCTCAGACTGATTTAATTTCCCGATCGCTCACCTTAGTCCAAGAAAAGATCGCAGAAGCGATCGACCAACGGGGGATTTGTACCATTGCTCTTTCCGGCGGCAGTACACCCAAAGCACTGTATGAAGCGATCGCCAAACAAAACCTGCCTTGGGACAAAATTCATGTATTTTGGGGCGACGAACGCTACGTCCCACCAGACCATCCCGACAGCAATCAAAAAATGGCTCGACAAGCTTGGCTAGATCGAGTAAATATACCCAGCAGCAATATTCACCCCATGCCCACCGCCGCAGGTAATCCCGCCGCAGACGCGCTACAACACCAAACCGAATTACAACAATTCTTTTCCGTATCAGGTGGCGAGATACCAATTTTTGATATCGTTTTATTAGGAATGGGAGATGATGGGCATACTGCTTCCTTGTTTCCCCATACAGAGGCGCTGCAAGTAAGCGATCGCCTAGTTACCGTGGGCAACAAAGACGGTCAACCTCGCTTAACCTTTACAGTACCTTTAATCAACAACGCTCGTTATGTGGTATTTATTGTTGCGGGTGCTAATAAACAGGCTGCCCTAGCCGAGATTTTTGCCCAAGAAGCCGACGCTATGACTTATCCAGCCCGACTAATTCAACCGCAAGGACAATTTTGGTGGCTATTAGATGAATCAGCAGCCAGAAATCTAAATTTAGTTACCTCAGAACCATAATAAAATTTATTTAGGAGAGTAACTGGCAGCACCTAAATCCCAGCAAATACCCTTGACAATGACCTTTAGGTAAAAACTTCATGATTGTTTGTCCAAACTGCAATCACCAAAATCCAGATGGCGCAGTACAATGCGAAGCCTGCTACACCCCCTTACCTGCGACTACTAGTTGCCCCAACTGTGGTGCGCCAGTACAAACAGATGCTAGTTTCTGCGGTCAGTGCGGCTTTAGTCTCGAGAATAAAGCAGAAGCAGAAGCGGGAGCAGAACCACAAACATCTGCTCCCGCTACAGTGGCAATGACTCCCTCAGCGCCACCTGCAATGCCCGATTTACCTGCACCAGAACCCTTGGTAGAACCAGAACCCTTGGTCGTCAGTTCTTCTGTACCCGATCCAGAAAATTTGAGCGCTCAATCAAATTTACCCCCATCTCCACCACCCGCTACCCCGGAGATGTCATCTGGTAACAGCGCCACACCAAATCAAGGAACCATTGCTCCGACTCGGATTCAGCAACAAAGAGCTTTGCTCAATCATGTCCAAACTAAAACCAATATTGAATTACCACAAAATTTATCAATTATTCATTTGGGAAAACCTAATGAGCAAATTCCCCCAGATATCGACGTTTCTGGATTTCCTAATTCTGAGGTAGTTTCCAGAATCCACGCAGATATTCGAGTTGAGGGAGATGCCTACTATATTGAAGATGTAGGAAGCTCTAACGGAACTTACATTAACCATACGCCTTTGCCAAAGGGTAATCGACATCGATTGCGTTCTGGCGATCGCATTTCCCTGGGAAAGGGAGACCTTGTAACATTCTTATTTCAGCTTTCTTAGTCGATTTGACCCAGAGTAGACACCACCAATGTGATTACACTAAACCTACTACATCCGCTTCAGTCGATCCCCATCCAAAGCTGGACTTTTGAAGAAGAATCGTTGATTCGGATCGGACGTGCCACCGATAACAATGTGATTCTTTATAGCGCCGTAGTCTCCCGCTACCATGTGGAACTACGTCGTCAAGGTTCTAATTGGGAAGTAATAAATTTGGGTGCTAATGGCACATACTTAGAAGGTAAACGCATCACTGAAGCACCGATTAAAGACGGAGTGATGATTCGGTTAGCTCGCTCAGGACCCCAAATTCAAATCCATCTGGGAACGAATGGTACGAAAGATGGACAAAAGATGACCTCGCAAAAACCAGCACTAGGAGAACCAAAGCCAGAAAAATCCAGAGATACTTTAATTTATCCTAAAGGTGAACAACAAAAAGAAGACAGTACCCAAATAGATGATTAGGGGTGTCTTTCAAAGTAGAAGTTTTCAGGCTGATGCGGGGACGCAAAGAAATTAGACAGGAAATTATTCCTTAAGCCTTTGCCCTTTAACTTTTTTCCTTCTTTAGTAAACTATGCAAAATGTAATAAGCTGAATTAATGTGGTGATGTGGTAATCATCACATTATTTTTATCTCCATGCAGCTTAACGGCGCAGCGCCATACTCTCTATCTCTAAAAAGTGCTATTGACTCTCAGACCCTGACAGTCACTCTGGATACTCCTGTGATTGATGTACTGCACCTCATGGCGCAGATGCGAAGTAGTTGTCCAGTAGATACTTCGCCACAATTGTTAGAAACAGATGTGACTTCTCTACAGGCTTTCAAAAGAGCTAGTTGTGCTTTGGTAATGAAAGACTCTCAGTTAGTCGGTATATTTACTCAAAGAGATATTGTGAGGCTAACAGCGATCGGAATGGATTTCCAGGGTGTGAAAGTCGCTGATGTGATGTCCAGTCCGGTAATTAAGCTGATTGAGTCGGATTCTCAAGATATTTTTACGGCTTTGTCAGTTTTTCGTCAACATCGAATTCGCCATCTACCAGTTTTAGACTCCCAAGGTCAACTGATGGGATTGCTGACACCTAAGAGTATTCGTGCTTCCATGCAACCAGCTAATTTGTTAACCAGGTTGTGGTCTGTGGGGGATGTGATGAATACTCAGGTAATTCATGCACCAATGACTACATCGGTGTTGAATTTAGCTCAGTTGATGGCGGAGTATCGAGTAAGTTGTGTGGTAATTACCAGGATTGAAGAGAACTATTCTTTAGAAATTGGCGATCGATTACAAAATTACATAGTACCTGTGGGAATTGTCACTGAGGGCGATATCGTGCAATTTCAGGCTCTAGAACTGAATTTATCCCAAATGCAAGCCCAAGAGGTAATGAGTACGCCGCTATTTTGTTTAACTCCTTCCGATTCATTATGGATTGCTCATCAACAAATGCAGCAAAGTCATGTCCGGCGTTTGGTAGTAACAGGTATTCAAGGGGAATTGTTGGGTATTGTTTCCCAAACTAGCTTGTTGAAAGTTCTCGGTGCTACCGAAATGTATGGGGTGATTGAAGAGTTACAGCAAGCTGTGGATGAACGGACGACGGAATTAAGACAAGCTAATGAAAGATTGCAACGGGAAATTTTTTCTCGGGCGTTAGCGGAAGTAGAATTGCAAAAGGCTCATGATGATTTGAAAAGGCAGGTTGAGGAACGAACTGCTGAGTTAAAAGCGGCTAATAAGTTGCTTAAAGAAGATATAGCGAAACGACAAAAAGTGGAAGAAGCTTTGCGCCGTAGAGAGGTAGAATTACAAGAACAAGCGGCTCAGTTAGAAGCTACTTTACATCAGTTGCGATATACTCAAGCTTCGCTGATTCAAGCGGAAAAAATGTCTAGTTTGGGACAGTTAGTGGCGGGAATTGCTCACGAAATTAATAATCCGGTTAGTTTTATTCATTGTAATTTGCCTTACGCTAGTCAGTATGCACGAGATTTATTAGATGTGGTACAACTTTATCAAAAGTATTATCCGCTTCCGGTGCCAGATATTCAAGTTCGGGCTGAGGAAATTGATTTAAATTTTGTGTTGGAAGATTTGCTAAAGTTACTGAGTTCGATGCAAATTGGGGCAGAAAGGATTCGCCAGATTGTGTTATCTTTGCGGAATTTCGCTTTGTTGGATCAAGCGGAAATGAAACCTGTGGATTTGCATGAGGGAATAGATAGTACTTTATCTCTTTTACAAAATCGCTTGAAGGCAACTCCAGAACATCCGGGTATTTTAGTGATTAAGGAGTATGGGGATCTACCTCTGGTGGAGTGTTATGCTGGTCAGTTAAATCAGGTGTTTATGAATGTGTTGAATAATGCGATCGATGCCTTGGAAAGAGGTTATCCTACTCATTGTTCTGTACCTTGTATTCGCATTCGCACCGAGTTAATTGAGGGTTTGGGGGGAAATGCGATCGCTAATCAATCTCCACAAAAATCCCCGCTTTCGATCGGTAAGTTTCCTTGGTTGGCAATTCGGATTCTTGATAATGGCCCCGGTATGACTGAAAATGTTAGACGTAAACTTTTTGACCCTTTCTTTACGACTAAACCAGTGGGTCAAGGGACTGGGTTAGGATTATCGATTAGTTATCAGATTGTAGTAGATAAACACGGTGGTGAATTAAAGTGTATTTCCGCACCAGGACAGGGTACAGAAGTAGTGATTGAAATTCCTATAAGGCAAAATCAATAGCTTTGAGGAACTCTAGTTTATAGTTAGTGATATCCTATTTGGTAAGTGTATGATTGAAGGAATTGCCGAAGCATTATTTAGTTGATATGCTGGACGTAAGCGGCGGAATGTCGTAACAATTATACACACAAATATCTTCCCAATTTTATAGCGGTGATTACTTTAAATCTGTTACATCCTACCCAGTCTACCCCGGTTCAAAGTTGGACTTTTGATGCTGAACCTGTAATTAAGATTGGTCGTTCCAAAGAGAATGATGTGGTGGTTCTGAGCTCTGTTGTGTCTCGTAAACATATCGAGCTGGTACATAATGGTTCGGAATGGGAAATTGTTAGTTTAGGTTCTAATGGAACTTATGTGTACGATCGCCCAGTGAAAAAGATTAAGGTCAATGATGGCATGATTGTCCGTTTGGGAAATTCGGGCCCAAAAATTCAAATTCAATTGGAAGTGGGAGATCCTGATAAAGTTAATAAGAAATCTGAGTCTAAGCGATCGTCTGGAAATAATTCAGACCCATTAAAAGATAAAAGTACTTTCCTAACTATTCCTCCTGACTAATTACGGAGTACTAATTTTTCATAACTTAATGCTGCATTCACAACTTCTACGAAAATGTAGCATTACTGCCGAAGAAAGACCCGCCCATAAAGGTGTATCTACATTAGCTTTTCTTAATGCTTCTGCTGTCCAATTATTACAAGTTCTCACTATTGAATAACTTCCCTTCGCTGCATAAAACCCACTACTAGATAAGTGACCATCGGCAATTCTAATAGGCTGATTTTGCAAATTTAATTCAAAAGTATTTTGGATAAATTGAGTTAATTGTAAATAATTTGTTTTTGTAACTTTTACACATTTTGTTTCTCGATTTTGGGGAATATGAGAAAATCCTTGCACAAGAATTGTGGAAGGAGTAGGTAAAAATAATGCTTTGAAAGCAGTCACAAGATTTAATTCCGCAAAGGTGGGAGTTTGAATATAAAAATCTCGATCTCCCCAACCAAAAGTAAGATATTTGTAATTAGCTGTAGTATCTTTACCCATAGTGGAAATGTTAATAAATTCCCGCCAATCAACTAAGTTATTACTAACCGGAAGGACAATATTTGTGTGCATTCCATCGTTAATAACACAAACGGAAAAATCGCATTTTTCTTGTTTAATATTGCAGTTGATTACTGGTGTAAAATAACCAATAGCTAATAAGGTAAGCAAAGATAGTTTGGCTAAGAAAGAATAATAGAAAAATTTTTTGAGACGCTGTTTTTTATTTACAGTTAGCCATTTAAGCATAAAATTTTTCTTAAATATAGGCGTGGTTAATTAAGGTTAATTTAGTCTAGGGAATTGAATCTGATTCTGGATAGAGTAAAATTCCACTATATTTTACTTATAATTTTACAGCAACGTTATTTCAGAGGTTAGGAGGTAATTTATGGATACACAAGAATCTGTGATTAAGCAAAGTCAACTAATTAATCTGTTAGTGTTGGATCGCCGCACCGCAGAAGAGTTAGGACGAATAGACCATTTATGGTTAAATCTGCAAACTCATAAAGTTATAGGTTTAACTTGTAAGTCAGGCTTTCTAGGTAGCAGTAAACAACGGGTGCTTTGGCAACAAATTGAATCATTTGGCGAACATAGCATTTTGGTAAATGTTAATACTGAAGAATTTGCTAATCCAGAAAAACCTGATGAAGCATATTCTTTAATCGGTCATGAAGTGTGGACGGATACTGGTAGTAAGGTTGGGAAGTTAGTTGATTATTTAATTGTACCTGAAACTGGCGCTGTAATTAATTATTTGTTTACTTCTAGTGGATGGAAGGGAATTTTAAATGGTCTTTACATTTTACCAATTCCTAAAATTCAAAGTATTGGTAGTAAGCGGTTAATTGTGGAGGAAGCAACTTTTCAGGAACCACAATTTTATTCTGAGGGTTTGAATCAAAAAGTAGGGCAGTTTAAAGACTTGTTAAAGACAGATTTGGAGGAGACAAAGCGCCATTTAGATTCTTTGGCGAAAGGGGCACAGAGTATTGCAGATCAAGCTAAAGATAAGGCGAAGGAGTTAGCAGATCAAGCTAAAGAACAACTTTCAGAAAGTCAAGTTACATCAGAAAATCCTGCTTTACCGGAAGCGCCTGAAATAATTGAAGTTAAAGCTGAGTTGGTGGAAGATTCTGAGGAAAAGAAAAAAGGTTGAGTGGGAAGTTGGGGGAAGTGCGTTGGTGTAGCCTGCGGGTAGCGCGTATCGCTTTTTTTTACCACAGATGAACATAGATAAAGCGGGAGTTTTGCTATGGGGTGCGATCGCTTTTTTTTAACGCAGATATCCACAGATGAACGCGGATGAACGCAGATGTAGTCAGGGGTTTTTTGTGGGGTGCGATCGCTTTTTTTTACCACAGATATCCACAGATGAACACGGATGAACACAGATGTAGCGGGGGTTTTTGTGTGGGGTGCGATCGCTTTTTTTTAACGCAGATGAATGCAGATGAACGCGGATGAACGCAGATGTAGCGGGGGGTTTTTTCTGGGGTGCGATCGCTTTTTTTAACCACAGATATCCACAGATGAACACGGATGAACACAGATGTAGCGGGGATTTTTTGTGTGGGGTGCGATCGCTTTTTTTTAACGCAGATATCCACAGATGAACGCGGATGAACGCAGATGTAGTCAGGGGTTTTTTGTGGGGTGCGATCACTTTTTTTAACGCAGATTAATGCAGATGAACGCGGATGAACGCAGATGTAGCGGGGGGTTTTCTGTGGGGTGCGATCGCACAACCTAAACCTTTTACGAAAAAAACTGCTCGTAATCATCGTGACTTCCAATCCAAAACCAAGTAACTGTATCATTATCCAAAATTCCTACAGTACGATAGTTTCGCGTTATTCTTACAGACCAGATACTTTCTTCACTATTAATACATTTGAAGTGCAATGAGGGATGAAATGGATTTTCAGACCACAAGCGATAAGCTTTTTTAGCTCTTTGTTTAGTCTCTTTATCCAGAGAAGCGTAAGCAGTCCAAAAAGCAGGAAGAGTTGCGGACTTCATAACCGATCGTAGTCCAATGGTTTTGCTTTTCCTTCGGCAATTTCTTTTTTAGCACGTCGCGCTGCATCAATTAGTTGCTGTTGTGTTTTCTTAAAGGATTTATCCCATTTCCTCTCATCTTCTAAATCAGCAATATATTCTCGTAAATGTTCGGCTACTTGTTCTTGCAATGTTTCTGGTAAAGATTCCATCATAGCGATGACGGTGGTAATTGCTGGAGATGACATAAAACATAATCCTCTAATAGCAGGGATTTTGATATTAGTTTATCATTTGGGAAAAGTGCGATCGCACTATCTTTAATAAAGATATATTTCTAGATCTGATAAAGCTTTACCTAATATCTATTTCACTTCAAATTGAGAATTGGATTCAAATTTTTAGTTGAGTGAGCTTCGCAAACAGCTTTCATAACAGCTTTAATGGTGTCATTTTTTTGACATATCTCTCTTTTGTTTTCACAATCACAAGTTTGGATTAAAGATTGATACATAAGTTTAATTTCTTTATCTTGTTCAATCAGATAAGGTAACTCAGTTATGGCGTATCTATAATATATTCTTTTTAATAGTATTGAATCATTAATAGTGTTTATGAAATTTATCTTGAAAGACTCTTTAGGGTTAGGTTCGTCTTGATTGATTTTACCAGCCTTTTTGAGATTTACCCAATGTATTTCAACTTTTTTGGATTCATCATCTAATTTTTCCTTCAACATAAGCAAATCATTTTGAAATTTTTCCAAATCATCCGGTTTCTGTTGCTCCTTTAGATCATCAACATATTGCTTTGGTATCCAATAGCCAAGAATTGTTTCAATTCCATAATATCCTAGAATAGCTGTGCGAATTTTTTTGTTTAAATTATATCGTTTATTTATTATATTCAGATCTTTCGCAAAGTAGCTGATCGTAAGGGATTTTGCAGCTTTAGTGACCTTAAACTCCTCTTTGCCCAAAATATTTTTTATTTCCTGTTCGTCAGAATCGATATTTTTGTTCTGGTTAATTAATTTGTAGGGTACAGCAAAAGATAATGTTTCATCCCATTTATGAACTAAACAACCGCATCTGAGTAGATAGTATTCAAATAAATAGTAATTTTCCTCATTAATATTTTGTTCAAAATCTCCTATACTATCGAAGTTTTTTAAACTTTCAATTTGAGTAAAATCACTTTGGCTCTCCCGTACCTGTGGGGATAAGTAAATCTTATTTAAATAAACAAGCTAACAGCTTTTCTCGCAAAGATTCAAAGCTTTTAAAGCCATAGCTTTGTCGAATAATGAGCTTAATTCTATTATTAA
>NZ_JADEWG010000157.1 GCF_015207735.1 [Phormidium] sp. LEGE 05292 | reverse complement strand
TTAACAACTCTAATTTTAAAATGAAGAATCCTTCTTTTTCATAAGCAGTGAAAACTGTAACGTTTGGTAAGTTTAATAAGGTATCTAGATGAAAATCCATCGTCCTTTTCGGGTAAAATGTAGTGCTAACTACATTTTACCCCATGATGCCGGAAGACCCAGATTTTCTTTAGCATGATGCGTTACATTACCTCGCCATAGTTGTTTTTTCCCCCTCTTTTCCCCAAGGGAATTTTGGGGGAAAATCAGGGGAGAATAAGCATAAATATCTATTTTCTACTGTGCTAGTTTTCCCCACTTTTTCCCCTACAAATTCTTGGTTCTCTGTGGAGCAAGCAGTGGCGGAATGTACATCTCTACATTTGTAGAATAATCAGTCGCCACCACCGCTTGTTGGGGGTATCCCCCAAACCCCCGCACCTATAACGCAAGTTTTTGTTGGTAAGAACTGTTAATGCGGCGTTAGCTACTCGTTCCCTGACTGCACGGCTTTTTACTTCCTCGAAGGTTAGTCAGTGTGAGGAGATCGAAAGGGAAACCAACTTAGATCGAGTAATTGCTCAAGTGTGTAAGGACATTCTAGAGGAAAATTAACAGTATTTCCGGTTTTTACAGCAGTTCCCTCTGTTATGAGGTACATTCAGCAATTACCAAAGTTATTCCTTACAGCCATTACCACCATATTAGGTGTACCTCATAACAGCGCAAATCGCTGTAATTTCACATAGCCAAGCGCACGCTTGTAAATAGAGTCTAAGTTTTCTTCTAAATAGTTTCGCAGAGTTGTTGTCAGAGTTTGGTCTAGTCAATTGCGAAAGCTATAAATCTCACTTGGACAATGATTTATGTTGCGCTCTCTTTCACTTGTCCAGTACTCAAGCAATAATAAATGTCTGATAATTAGATTTAAGAGACTGACTACAGAATTTTTTTTTTCACTCCCCAAGTCTTCTAACTCCTCAATTAAGTTTTCTAAATCTAAAGCATTAAACTGACGATTTTTTAGTAATTCTATAGTGGCTGATAACCATTCATAATCATCAGTTTCGTAGAGGGTTTTTAAATCGATAACGCTCATCTGTTGAAAGTTTTTTACACTGGGTAATTTTGTTTAACTTTCTCTCGTAAAGCATTGGCGAGCAATCAGGAGTGCTAATTAACTGGCAACTCTTTCCCTAACAGCTATTAGTTTTGTGTAGGAAACCAATCAAAATCAAGTAGATTTTTTAGGGTGTAATCGCCTGGTCGCTCTTCTGGAAATTTTACAGTATTACCTGTTTTGTCCTTCATAGAGCCTAATGCACGTTGGTAAACCAAATCTAGATTTTCTTCTAAATAGTTTCGTAAAGTAGTAGTAAGTTCTCTGTTTAAATCATCGCGCCAATTATAAATTTCTGACCGCCAGTGATTAGTATTATATTCTCTTTCGCTTGACCAACATTGAAGCAACAATAAATGGGCGACAATGTTTCTTAAAAGGCTAAAAACTTCCCGTTTTTCTCTTCTACCCAACTCTTCTAATTCCTCAATTAAATTTTCTAAATCAAGTGAATCAAACTGCCGTTTTTTTAGTAATTCTATAGTAGATTCTAACCACTTCCCCCCGTCGGCTTCGTAGAGAGTTTTTAAATCTATAACGCTCATAAGTTTGACACTATTTAACATGATTAGGTTTGTCAATTACCCATTACCAAAAACTTTTACAGTGGGTAAATTTTGATTATCCTGCTGCTTTCACTTTCTCTCGGAAAGCATTTGTGAGCGAGCAATCGCTCTCTTAACTAGCAACTCGTTCTTTAACAGCTTTTGTAATTACCTCTTTCAAAAATTCTTGCCTATCTGGAAACGTGCGTAAAATTTCCTCTATCTCTTCAGGCAACCTAACACCAGTGACCCTACGTGATAGTTTTACAGATTTATTTGGTATTTCAACAAAGCGACCTTTACTGTCTCTAGGCATTCTGTCCATATCCTTATCTATAACCTCTCCTACCTATCTTATAGCAGCTTAGTCGGTTGTTAACAATGGTTTAATATAAGAAATTCTAATCATTGAATGCTAGATTCGGTTGTTAACAATGGGTAGAATGTATTTAAGGTTGAAACAGACCGATAAAAAGCTAGGGCGATCGACTGCCTGGAAAACACCGATCGCCCTACACCCCCGAAAAATTATTTAGGAGTAATCACGATGCTAACAGTATTCGCTACCGAACTAAACTCAACCCAGTCCGAACTAGAAGCCTTACTTGCAAAAGTCGAAGCACTGCGGGGTCATGCTAAAACCTTAAAAGCTAATCAGGCTAAGGTTTCCAAGTTTATCGACCACTGCAAAACCTTGTTAACTGAACTGCCCGAATTAGCGATCGCAGAACTTAAAAAAGAGATCCTTTCTTTATTCCCTACTGAGTGCAAACCAGAAACACAGATCACTGCCCTAGAATCCACACCAGCAAAGGTTTTAGAGGCGCAAACCTACACCGCAGTTAGTCAACCCACCGAAATTTTTTCCAACTTTGTGACCGAAATTCACCAAACAGAAGAAGCACAACCCTGGAACCCTGCCGACTTTGAGCCAATGGAATATCAGGCAGAAGAAGACGGGCAACTAAATCTGTTACAACCCACCACAACAGAACCACCGGAACCAGACGACTATCCTGATTTGGCATCCTTTGAAGCAGCATGGACTGAGTGGAAGATGCAGCAGGAAGGCGAGGCAGAAGAAGAATTAGCCCTAGTTTCTGCAAAAGATTTCTTTAATGTGATCGATTTGTCTGGCGTAAATTGGGAAGAACTTAAGGCAGCACTTAAACCAGTGCGTCAACCAAAAACATTCGTGATTGTGAAAGGTGAATCCGTACCAGTAGAAGAAGAAGCGATCGAAGATGACCAATGGCCTGATGTGGAACCCGTTACCCCAGTAGTTGAACAACCAACAGTTGAACCTGCACCCAAAACTACTGACAACGACTACGCGCAAACTGAATATCTAAACGATACTGTCTGCTACATCAAAAAATATGATGGCGAAGTTTTAGCAGCATACATCGGCACCGCCACCAAGAAATTAGCTTCAGAGTGGGCAGACTTATTAGTTTTATGGGGCTGTAATGCTACCGCGAGAAAAGCTGAAAGAATTGGTAGAGGTATTCGGTGGGAAGTGAAAATGGGTCTTCCGGCATCATGGGGTAAAATGTAGTTAACACTACATTTTACCCCATGATGCCGGAAGACCCAAAGCGATTAGCCAATTTTGCCCATAAAGACCAATCCAAAAATTGCTATGTCTTCTTCTAGTCCTACCTGTTTCTGTCAGACGACAAACATATTTTTCTTGTCCTTGTAGCTTAGTTTTTTTACCCGGCAACCAGGCGGAAGTCATTGCTAAAGCAATTAATAAAATTAAGTTAATTAATCTCTCAGGTGATGCTTGAGAGTCTTCAAGGTTATAACCACCTGTTTTACAATCTTTAAACATGGCTTCGATGCCATAACGTTGACTATAAACACGAATCGCGCTTTTTAAATCCGGGAGATTAGTCAATAAATACCAAGGTTCTGATTCTTGTTTACTTTTATATCTTCTTTTCCAAGAAACAGCTAAATTAAACCGATTGAAACCCTTCTTTTGCGTCAAACTAATATGCTCGTAGAATAAATGAATACCTGGTTGAATTGGGATAGTACTTAAAGGTTGAAACTTCTGTCTATAGGAGCGAAAAGTTGTGGTGCATTTTTGCCGAAGTACGAAGCCCAAATCCTGACGATGTAACCATTGCGCTAGTTCTATACTCGGAAACTCTCTATCCCCAATAATCACTAATTTATACTTGCTTAATAATCGGATAACTGGACGTAATACTTGTTTTTGTTCAGTGAAGTTACAGGCTCCTTTTTTATCTAACAACATCCAAAATAGGGGAAAAGCTCTTTTTTGATGAATCGCACTCACCATCAAAACATTATTTTCCTTCCATTGGGTTCTATCCAAGGCGATAATTAGTTGACTTCCTGGCTTAATTTGCCGGGATATCACTTCTTTAATAATCGGAAACCACAGCGCCAATACGCTTAATTTGCTTAGTGCTAAAAACCGTTGAATATGACGACGACGGCTATTTTCTAGAATCGGTAATGGCAAGGTTGCTGCCAGTCTTTCGATTCTTACTTGCTTTTGAGATTGCAACAACCATACCAACATCTTCAACGTGATTAACTGTGCTGGCTTCAGATATCTTTCCAGGTATTTCTGATAAAATGATGCCATCATTTTGAATGGGTCTTGTGAAATTAACTAGACCTTTCCTGATTTATCACAATTTGGGACTTTTTTCTCTACGAAGAGTCTGTTGTCAATAAGCCAGGAATTTTTTCACCGGGTTTACGCCAGGAAACCCTTTACCTGTCTTGGTTTGGGGGCGCTTGTCGCCCCCTGAACATGTCTTCTCTTTATGAAAGTTGGTTGAGTTTATATGAAGAGTCTCAACCAGAATCCACGCCGCCCAGTACATCAAAATAAGAGCATTTTGTTCGCGTAATGTTATCGCGAACATATTCCCATTAAATTTTAGCGTTGGCTTTTTTGCACTTCATCCCGAAAGTTCAAGATGCCGCCAACTGTAAGGGCGACAGTTGGTAGCCCGAAAAAAGTTTAATTAATTTAACTTCATCTCCCCTCAATTAACGACATAAAACTTGCGTCAAACTAATTGAGGCTATAACGCTGATTTGCATCAGCCTAGACATAAGGTTACTTTCCCGCGTCGTGCGATCGCTTCCCTGAGATGAGGCAGCACTAACTCTCATATTTGAATTTTTTGAGCATTTTTCGTATCAGGGTCGGCTATAGAATAAAATCCCCTTAAATGAGAAATTGTGAGGGGAAATGATTAACGAAATTATTGCTATTTATGCTATCACTGATGACCTACAAGGAAGCGATTAATCACCAAGATGATAGAAGGCGACTAATGAGTGATGCGGAAGTTTTAACTACTGCATTGGTGGCCGCTTTATTTTTTCATGGTAATCAAGCTCATGCCAGACTTTATCTGTGGAAAAGTGGTTTAATTCCTCAAATGTTAGATAAGTCGAGGTTTTGCCGGAAATTACACGCTTTATCGGAATTAATGTACGACCTATTCCATCAAATTGGTATGCTTCTCAAAGCAACGAATTCTGATGTAGAATATCTCCTAGACTCCTTTCCTGTAGCAGTTTGTGATAATATTCGTATTTCTAAATCTCGCTTACTCCGTTCCGAAGATTATCGCGGTTATATTGCTTCTAAAAAGCGATATTTTTATAGAATTAGGGTGCAATTGCTTAGTACATCTGATGGAATTCCCGTAGAATTTGTCTTTTTACCCGGAGCGGCTAATGATGTGCGTGGGTTAAATGCTCTGCTCCTGAATCTCCCACCATTAAGTGAAGTTTATGCTGATTCAGCCTACACTGATTATCAAGCAGAAGATGCTCTCCTATTGATTGATTAAATTGATTTAAAAGCATTAAGAAAGAAGAATTCGCATCGGGCAGACCCCCCTTGGATAAACTTTTACAAACAAGCTACTCGGCATCGAATTGAGACTGTTTTTAGTGAGATTACTCGTCTTTTTCCTAAATCTATCCATGCCGTTACTTTTTCAGGGTTTTTAATAAAAATAACCTGTTTTATCTTGGCTATAACTTTTAAAAAAGCCTTTATATAAACCCTGGCACACTTACAAATCCTACCCTTTTCTATTCTACCTAATAAGCTGGTGGGAGCTTTCCCTGATAAGCAACTTAGGTAGGCTTAGTTGCTGCGCTTCTTTTTGTCTTTTTCTCGAAATGCGATCGCACTTTGGGTAACTAGCAACTTGAGTTAATACATTTATTACCAATTGAATTAAACCATTCTTTAGACAAAATCCTATTATTTATTATTTCAATGCTAGCATAAGAAAGGGAATATCTAATGCCTGCAACCATCTAATTACGGGAGTATTAAAAAAACCTCTATCTAAGTAGAGTTTCTTTACATTTATTTGAAGAGAATCAAGTTCTGCTAATAAATAAGTAATGATAGCGACACTGGTATCTAGTTGGCGAACTCCTCTAATAGCAAGAGTTACACGCTTATTTTTGGTAATTACATATAAAGTTGCATAGGCGTAAAATGAATGAGTACCGGATGTTGCTTGACTTCGATATATGTACTCTAATTCCTCTGATGTTGGCTTACCATAATAACAAATTAAATTTAAATCAATCGCTATTTTTAAACAACTTTTTTTAATCCTAAAGGAATTCGGCTTTTCAATGCCAGATTAACTTGTGCCTCTAATTCTTCAAAATTATTGATTTTATTGAGATGATATCTAATATCATTGGCTGTAGGAACATTGTTTAATAATTTAGCAATGTTCTCAATACTATCTCTATTGCTGGCAGCATAGGTCAGAATCTCAAACAAAGTCTGTTGGTCACATACTCCTTGAGTTTCAATAGAAAAATTTTCTATTAAGCACTTAATAACCTCTTCAAGGGTTTCTGAATCGGTTATTGCCATTTCTTCTGATGGAGTCGTCAAATTTTTAAGCCAATATGCTACAGACCACTCTCATCATTTCATTTTTTGAAACCTTTCACAGCACTATAAGCATTAATTATATATTTAGTAATATATAGTACTTTAAAGTACGTAAGCTTGATTAGCGATCGCTCTTTGGGAAAAAGTTTTTGGTTTACTGATAAGTTAATTCCTCGCTGGATTTTAGGGGCATAAAGTTGTGTTCATAGAAGTGGGCGATACGCGCTACGCACAGGCTACGCCAACGCACCGATCGCACCACTGAGTTTAGGGCTGCTTGGTTGGAGTCGATGTTCCACAAGCTGCGGATACCTGCGGTTTCAAAACCCAGCGTCATTAAGCCACCTTCGCCTCATAGATCGCCTGCTGACAGGTTTCTCATGACCTGAGTGGTAGTATATCACTATTCGCAGCGAATAGATGCTAAATGCAGTGATTAGCAGAGATAAATCGCCGCAAGTCAGTTGGAGAGTATGATTGATGCTGGAAGTACAAAAAGAGAGATTAGACGATTTGATGGCTAAACCAAGGATTACGATTACGGTATCCCAGGAGGTTTACGAAATTCTTGTTGATTGGGCGCTCAAGGAAGAACGACCTCTAGCTAATTTGGTTGCCTACATTGTCAGCAAGACAGCTAAGGAATATCAGGAACAACAGCCAAAACAGAACAAATGAACTTAGCTGCCATCAATCCCTTATTGTCTGTGCGATCGCTGTCCCAGAATTCCCACCAATTAACCGATTAACCCAAACATAAGTACAGTTGATGGCAAAGCAAAACTATCGGAATAGCTATTTAAAATGATGAATTTCCCTGCTTTCAAACGTAAAGTTATTTATCATCTTGCAGCAGAGGTAAAAGGAAATGGTAAGTTAATAAGTGAAGCTAAAAGGCTTCATCAGATAGAGATTACAGCTAAAGTCCACTATGGAATTAAGGAGGAAAAAAGCTGTTTCATCTAAAGTCGATTCGGTTAACTAACAATAGCACTCAACAACTAGAAAACTGATATTTCCTGAACTGAAACAGGGGAGTCAGGCAACAGAATTTTAATTCTTCAGTGTCTCTCCAAGTAGGATTAATTAACAGAGGAAATTACTCGGTATGTCCAGTTTGGGTGCTGTTGTTGCTGGGAAGATTAAGTGTTTTGCAAATCTACTGAAGGCGATCGCACTTCTCCAATCTCTGCGCTCGGTTGATAACACTTTAAAATAGAGAAATTAACAGAGTATCAACAAAATATGAAGTCTTTATTAAAACTGTTGAGATTACCAATCGCAGTATCTATTTGTCTGTCGGGCATTCCTTGCCGACTAGTGTTGGCCGACTCAACAGCAGATTTAATCTTGAATTTGCATTGCCAAGGTGGATACAATGTCCAAGTGTGGAAAAATGGGAGCACTGGAGGGCTAATGTATCGCTCTCAAAGTTCAAGTGGGAACATGAAAATTGAGCGGGGCACAAAACAGGCAACTGAAGTTGTTACGGTGTATAAGTTCCGTAATGGCACTTACCAGTATTGGGTATGGGATGGAACTTTAGATTCTCCCAATCGAGGTACCTTGGAGGCTTATAGAAACGATCGCATTTTGATGAAACGGCAATGTCAAAAAATCTAAGGATTAAACATAGTAATTAGTTTACCATCCGAGTGCATTCGCTACTTTGGCACTCGTGAAGATGGTTATCTGCGCTGGGTGTCTAAATTTGATGCAGTTGAGCCATTATTAGAGTTAGCCCACAACGGACATACCCGCTGTCGAGTTAGTGTAAACGCTGCTCCCATTTCTACTCGGATGGAGGGAGGAACCGCCTCAGTTGCCGCCCGTTTAGGAGGATTAAGCAGGACGAGTCATCAAACGGAACAAGTTTGGTGGCATCAAGTATGTCTATGATAAAAACACCATGAATACTCTACGTCGCTTTTTTGAGCAAGTGATCGCTCGCCGCTTCCCACAAGCACAAATTCTCTACTGGAGGTAAGCAAAGCATTGAGCTTCGGATACTCCCAATCCGGTGGCTGATGCCACATGAGCAGCTGCATTATCTGCTACGAAATTTGCGACCCGAAGTTTGAATAATTTACCAGAAAAATCATTTAGGCAATTGAGTAGGGTTGGTAACGGGAGGCATGAATGCAGTCATTGAGGTTTTTTAGATTGGGAAGAAAAACAAGAAAGCTTGTTTTCCAAATTGTACTGGTTGTTTTCTTATCTGTTAATGTTTTGTCTTACCTTAGTGCTTATGCTCTAACACACTTTAGTACTCCTGGTCATTGGAGATTAGGACTTCCTAAACCTACTAATTCTAAATTCCCTAGTGATGTAGGACTCGAATATGTCACGCGACGTATCCCCATTAATCAGAATGAGTGGCTAGAAATCTGGTTAATTCCGGCTCAAAGTTCCCTATCCCGTGGCACTGTTCTGCTATTCCCCGGTCATGCAAGTAGTAAAGCTAAACAACTTTTAGCCCCGACCGAGGTATTTCATCGTTTGGGTTATGACACCTTGCTGATTGATTTTCGAGGTGTAGGAGGCTCTAGCGGCAATACCTCAACGCTAGGGATACGGGAAGCAAAAGATGTGGTTTTAGCACTAAGTTATGCCCAAGGCGCAAATTTTCAGCGTCCATTGGTTCTCTATGGTATATCAATGGGAAGTGCGGCGATCCTAACAGCAGTAGCTCAGGAAAAAGTTAATCCTGATGCGGTAATTCTGGAACTTCCCTTTGCACAACTATTAGATGCAGTGAGAAATCGATTGAAAGCGCTCGGAGTTCCTAGATTTCCAATGGCAGAGATGATTGTCTTCTGGGGCAGTATTCAGCATAGATTCAATGGTTTTACGCATAATCCAGTAACTTATGCCAAGCAAGTTCAATGTCCTGCTTTGTTATTGCATGGCAGACTTGATAAGTGGACTACTTTAGCGGAGATCGATCGAATCTTTCAAAATTTGCGCGGTTCCAAGCAACTAACTATTTTCCCCAACACAGGTCATAGCTTGCTGGTTACAGTTGATAAAGAACACTGGCAACGAAATGTGGCTCGATTTCTCAACAGACTTTAGATGAAGTGGTTGGTGTATGGATCTTTCGATGCCAAAAAGCCGACGATAATTATCATCAATAAAAGCTGTAAGTACTCTATGTCTAACAATTCCTCACCTCCATTCACAACAGAGCCAGAAAATAATCTAAAGGAGAAACTGATCCGTTCAATCTGGCTGCACAAGGATAAATACTGTTATTTATTTGAATCAAATGGTTCTTATCGATTGTTAAGCACCGAGCGTCGAGGTCAGTACACTATCTTACCCGATGGTCGATCGGTTTTACTGGCTTGGATAACCGATTCCTTCACGGAAACGCTGCTTGTACAGGAGGATGGCAGTTTGTTCATGAGTGGGGGCGCATTTGTTAAAATTGGGACACGCTCGGAAGCGTCCCTCTGTGCTAATCCTTCCATAGAGCCTAATACAGTTTACTTAGAACTTTCCGACGACCATTCCCACAAATTCTATGAAGTCACGGTTAACGCCTTTGATGTCATAATTCGCTATGGACGCATTGGTACTATAGGACAAACCAATCGCAGCACCTACAGCAATCTCCAAAAAGCTCAGGCAGAAGCTCACAAGAAAATCAATGAGAAGCTAAAAAAAGGTTATGTGAGAGTGCGTCCGTCTAGCTCATCTCTCTCGGCATCAATCACAGAAGAACGTTCCCAACCAATTTTAAGAGTCTCCCGTGAGGGAATAGCTCACCAGACAACTCCAGTCATGCCAACTACCCTTCAAGCTAACCAAGAGGTGTGGTGGCAGGCTATACAACTAGGTTTTGGTGTCACGGTGAAGATTGTTGCTATCTCCCAAAGTCCTTCCTTCTCCTTGAACTTGATGGCAGGACAAGACTTCGCCTATCACTTTAATCCTCGCTTATCTGAAGGACAAATTGTACAAAACACCCATATTGGACATTGGGGTGTGGAAGAGAGACTTTCCTTACCACAAGAGATGGGATTAGGTCATGATTTTACATTAACAATCACGGTTCAAGAAACCGAACTTGTTGTTGATTTGAATGGCATCTTTTTGTGTAAATATCGGCATCGCATCCCACCTGAGAAAATTGATGGTTTGCGATTAATCTGTGTTCAAGGAAGTCTGCAAATTTTGTCCCTTCAAATATCTGAGCTAAAGGTTAACAATACTTGTCCTCAGATTGAAAATGAGAGCGATAGCTAGAGTGCATTGCAGTCGATGGTGGTTTTCTAGCCTTGGGATTTTAACCGTTTTCTAACGAAACTTACGTTCTGACTCTAAAATTGGCACATCGTTAATACTGGCTTCTCGTCGTTGCATCAAACCATTAGAAGCAAACTCCCACTGTTCGTTACCATAAGCACGAAACCATTGACCAGAATCGTTATGATACTCATACTCAAATTTCACAGAAATCCGATTATCGGTAAAACTCCAAAGTTCCTTCTTCAGTCGATAATCTAATTCCGTATTCCACTTGCGAGTTAAAAATTCTCGAATCTTATCTCGTCCGCTAAAAAACTCCGAGCGATTTCGCCAAACTGAATCTTCAGTATAAGCTAAAGAAACACGCTCTGGGTCACGACTATTCCAAGCATCTTCCGCAGCTTGTACCTTAGCTTTAGCAGTTTCTAAAGTAAATGGTGGTAAAGGAGGTTTAGTTTCCACAGTTAATATCTCCAGTCAATAAGTACAGAGAAAAATTGTTAATTAAAATTAGCTAATTGTTGTTCCAATTGGGTAATTCTTGCTTGTAAAGGAGCCATCATTGCTGCTACTTCAGTCTCAGAATAACGAATCGGAATATGTTGGGGACAATTTTCGCTAATTGCTTCAACATGAAAAATAATTGCCCGTTCAATTTCGGCTGGATAATCAGGAACTCTTAACTGTTCAATTAAAACCGAATCACTTTCAATATATTCGGCTCTCCCCCAAATTTTTATTCGTTGACGATGACGGTAATTCATCAAAAACATAAAGGCTTTATCATTACCAGATAAATTGCCAATTGTAATATATTGCACGTTTCCCGAAAAGTCAGCAAAGCCCAAAGTTTTTTCATCCAAAACTTTCAAGAAACCAGGTGCGCCACCACGAAACTGAATATAAGGATAGCCGTTAGAACTAACAGTTCCCAAATAAAAGCCATCAATTTGACTAATAAATTCGGCAATCTTTGGGGTAATTACATCATTAGCAGGCCCATTGGCGATATACTTCTCATAAGTTTGTCTTGAACCTCGTTCTGACTGCGCTGCTAACACTTCAGAAGTGAAAGCAATTTCTCCAAATTTGCGTGGCATAATGTCCTCCTCAATTATCAGTTTTGTATTGTGCTGTTGAAGCGATCGCTAATTTGATTAACCAGCAGTATTACCAGCAATTAATGGTGCTAACTTATCGTGTTGTCCGAATGCCCAAGTTTCACCCAAAAACAATCACATCAGCATTAGCAGCATCTTCATAATTGCCTGCTGTTAAATTCGGTATTCCCAATCCTTGCACAATCTTAGTCGCTCGGTCAATATTGCGCGAACCCAAAATTACTTGTTGTCCTACTTCAGCCAACATCTTTGCTAAACGAATGCCCATTCTACCAGTGCCTAAAATTCCGAGCTTTGACATGATAAATTCCCTCAATATTTGACAACTTTTTCTGAATTAATTACTGTTAGCTGCAACCGTTATAATGGTTCTATATTCCTGCCATTGGGATGTAGCCTGGGAGTTGTTTGATGCGCTCGATCCAAGCCAAAACATTTGGATAAGGTGCGAGATCAATCTTGCCATCGGGTGCTAACGCAATGTATGGGAAAACCGCAATATCAGCAATAGTCGGGCGCTCGAATTCTAGCCAAGTTCTGGTACTCAAATGTTTGTCAAGTTGGGTTAAAATAAGTTCGGTTTTTTGGTGAGCGCGATCGATGTTGATACTAGTCGCACCAAACAAATGATATAGTCGAGCATTTTCCGGTCCCTGACGAACTTCGCCAGCAGTTGTAGATAACCAGCGAACAACTTGTGCTAACGATAAAGCATCCAAAGGCAACCATTGTTCGCCGCCATACTGTCTTGCTAAATACACCAAAATTGCTTGAGCATCTGCTAATTTAGTATTACTATCAACTAACAAAGGAACTTGTCCAAAAGGGTTAAGTGCTAGATATTCCGGTGACTTATGTTCTCCTTTCATCAAGTCAACTTTTACCCATTCGTATTCCAGATTTAGCAATTCCAAAAACAGTCTAACTTTGTAACTGTTCCCCGACATTTCATGACCATAAAGTTTAATCATTGCGATTTCTCCTGAGCAAAAGTTCAAAAGTTAAGGGTTTACTTTGAGCCAGCTTGATAACTTGTATCAAGTTGGTAGCTGTTTGAATGTCTTCTTTTTTTGTACCGTTCATTCGGTACAGTCATACTGTACCGAACGTTCTATATAATGTCAATAGTCGATCTCTAATTTTTGAGCCATGCCAAAAGAAACCTATATTCCTTGCTTGTTGGGGTTGTTTCGCCAGTACGGTTACGATGGTGCAACGCTGTCCAAGATTTCCGAAGCGACAGGACTGGGTAAAGCTAGTCTCTACCATCACTTTCCCGGTGGGAAGGATGAGATGGTCGAGACAGTTTTGGATTATCTGGAAAAATGGTTAGGAGAGAATATTTTGCCTGCGTTGGAGAGTGAAGGGGATGTGGTGACAAAGTTGGGGCAAATGTGCTTACGCTTGAACGAACTCTATCAGGGTGGCGAACAACCTTGCGTGTTTGCGATTTTGTTGTCTGGTTCGGCTAGGGATGTGTTTCACGCTAAAGTAAAGGCACTGTTTCGGGGTTGGATTGATGCGATGGCAAATGTATTAATCGAGTCGGGTATGGATGCCCAACTTGCCAAACAGCGGGGGGAAGATGCCGCAATAGCAATTCAAGGTTCGCTGATTTTATCGCAAGCATTGGACGATACAACCCTGTTTCAGCGGACGAGCGAGCAATTACCAACAATAATTTGTCGATAGCGAGAAATGACTGGAGAAACAGAACTGTTTTGGGAAGCAGAAGGGACAACATTAATTATTAGCAAACAGGAAGCCGATCGGCTTTCCATTCCTTATTCCTTTGTGGCTGCATGGATTACATTAACTGTTCATTCTTCACTCGAAGCAGTTGGTTTGACAGCTGCTATTTCAGCAGAGTTAACCAAGGCTGGTATCTGTAGCGAACTGCAAACATAAACGCTTCAAACCGCAAACAAGTCAATTTTCAAACCACATTAACTGCAAATAAGAGGGGTATATAAACCACATTAACTGCAAATGAAACCACATTATGGCTCTCCCGTACCTGTGGGGATAAGTAAATCTTATTTAAATAAACAAGCTAACAGCTTTTCTCGCAAAGATTCAAAGCTTTTAAAGCCATAGCTTTGTCGAATAATGAGCTTAATTCTATTATTAA